>JAZNGG010000023.1:0-8320 GCA_045576355.1 Bacteroidales bacterium | reverse complement strand
GCTTGAAGATGCGGCAGAATCGCCTCCAGACTCCTAAGAAAACTGAAGTGGGGGCTTGTCGCAAGTAATAAAACATCCCAACTCCTGTGTTACAAAGAGTTGGGATGGGGATGTCTATGTTTAGCGGACAGTAATAATTTTATTCTACATTCAGGATGACAATGTCCTAAAAGAGGTAAAATAAAAATGGGACACCCATCGATGCCCCGTTGGCGGTACACGGTCACTGACCCTGTCCCTACACATTGCTGTGAACTGCAAAGATAACAACATTTTTTCAAATACAAAACTTATGAGCATAAAAATAACAAAACAGAAGCTAAAAGTGTGGGAAGACCATTGTAAAAAGTCCTTTTCAACTCATCTATGAACGCTAAACGAAAACTACAAGACGATGAAAACAACGCCCCATCTGATCAATCTTCACGACGAGAGCCTCTATCTGCGCGGAGCTCGAGACATGCTGAGGACTCTGCTCGAGAAGGCATCAGAGATCAACTTCACAGGCACTCCTCGTCCACCGGGTTATAAACTCTACGACAAGGCGACAGCCGACTTCCTGCTCCAAGACAGAGAGCACCTGCGCCGATTTCTCGAAGGTGAAACTCTCAGATTCTGCAGCCACGAACGCAACCCCCGAGGCAAACTCATCAGAGTGCAAGTCTGCTTCGAGACAGACTACAAAAAAAGCCCCCGCGACCTATAATTCTCAGGATGTCGCGGGGGCTTTCGTGTGTAGAGGGTGGACCACGGAGGAGACAACTTCAAGTCCTACGAGTCTCCGGTGATCGGGCCAAGTTTTCGGAGTTTCTGCCGTCGTCCACAGACGGATGGTGTGGAAAGGCGATGCGAAGGTTTTCAGACGATAGTACACCTTCTTCTCTCTCGTTTTAAGTTAATCGGGCAACTCCTGTTTGATGTATCTTGCCCTATGCTTAATGTATTAATCCATAAATAAATTATATTCATCCCTTTACATAGATAATAAGAGTGCTTAAAATAAGCATGAAGAACTCCAATTATTTAATAAATACAATATTGCGGCGGATTATACTTAATATTCTGGCGCATTATACATAATATTGTGTATAATTGTACTGTGTATTGTGTACATTTTTTTGAAGGCATTTTTTATTGGTTTGTTTGCCTGTCCTAATACTTTTAATAAGCGGAGCTATCTACTTTAAGTCCTTGTGCTATTCTTTAGGGATATATGCTCCGTTAAGGGTATAAACACCTTGTAATTAATAAAAGCATTCGACAGCCGTCATATAGCTGTCGATCGGACAGCTATAAAAACAAAGAGGCTGCATCATCTCGATGATGCAGCCTCCTATGGGGATATTATCAATATTGCTTATAAATGATCGCTGAATAAATATTGTTTAAATGTAAAAAAAATGACTTCTTTATCTCAAAAGAGGTGATTATGCCTGCAATGCTTTCAGCACCTCCTGATAGGCCGGTTTGCTCTTGGCATACAACTCGATTGTGTCTGCACCGGCACACTCGATCAGAGCTCCGTGAACTTTGGTGCTGAGATCATCAAGTTGCTGCTTTTGCTCATCGGAGAGAGACTGTGCCTCCCAAACAGCAAGCAGATCGACAGTGCCTAAAGTCTTAAGATAAGCCAAAACGTAGCAAGCCACAGCGTTCTTATCAGTCTCATAGAGAGGACCACGATTGCTGGTCAGATAACGATAGATGATGAGGAGGGCGATAGTCTGCTTATAATAATCCACATCGGGCACATAGTCTTTAGCCACAACATCATTGATATAAACCGCATAGTTACGAGCCTCTCCTTTCAAAACACTGTTAGGCTTCTGCACTTCCCAACAACGCCACACTTTGGCTACACTCTCACGACGAAAGACGAGCTGCTTGGGATACATCGCATCAAACTCCTCAACATGTCCCTCTTCGGTCTGCTGACGACGCTCCAAATCAAAAGTGCCTTTTACGCGCTCATAAAACCAGTACTTATTAGTACCTGGTACGGCTACCGTACGTGCCAACTGCTCCAACGACAAATTGAAAATGTTGTTGGTCGAATAGTCGGCAATCTTGAAAAATTCTTGCTTTTCCATAGGTTACTTGGTATTAAACGTTAAAGATAAAATACAATTTTAAGGCATTTGCATGCACAAAATTTATAGTTTATGGTTTCACAACCGCAAATATAACCATTTTTTTAGAGGAGACAACATTTTTCTATCTTTTTTCTTGAAAGAATCAAAAAGTTGAGAAATTTAGGCTTGGGACAAAGCCCTTGATATAGGAAAAAGGAAAACTGAAAGATGAAGTTTGGTTTAGAAGTTTAGAGGTTTATTTTTTAACCCCTAAACCCTTAAACTCCTAAACCAATACAGCCATAGCCATCTGCCATAGTTGGTCTTCGCGTTTTTAAAACAGACTATCCTGCATGGAAGATCCGGGATAGAGGTTGCGTCCCAGATGTCTGTAAGCCAAAGGTGTCACTTCTCGACCACGAGGAGTGCGCTTGATAAATCCCTCTTTGATGAGATAAGGCTCATAGACATCCTCGATGGTCCCGGCATCTTCGCCCAAAGCAGTGGCGATGGTGGTCAGTCCGACAGGGCCTCCGTTAAACTTATCGATGATGGTGGTCAACAATCGATTATCGATCTCATCCAAGCCATGTGTGTCAACTCCCAAAGCCTCCAGAGCATAACGCGCAATCTTAATGTCTATAACTCCACTCCCCTTCACCATGGCAAAGTCTCTGACTCGCCGCAAAAGAGCATTGGAGATACGCGGCGTGCCACGACTGCGCAGTGCGATTTCGATGGCGGCCTCCTCTGAACACTTCATGCCCAGAATGCGAGCAGATCGACCCACAATGCCGGCAAGGACCTCTGTGTCATAATACTCCAAGTGCATATTGATGCCAAAACGAGCACGCAATGGGGCCGTTAAAAGTCCGCTGCGCGTGGTCGCTCCGATCAAGGTAAAGGGATTAAGGTCTATCTGAATGCTGCGAGCAGCAGGACCTTTATCGATCATGATGTCGATGCGATAGTCCTCCATGGCTGAATATAGATACTCCTCCACGATCGGGCTGAGTCGATGTATCTCATCTATAAACAAGACATCGTTTTTCTCCAATGAGGTCAAGAGGCCTGCCAAGTCTCCGGGCTTGTCAAGTACCGGTCCGGAGGTCACCTTAAAACCTACTCCTAACTCGTTGGCAATAATGTTGGACAGGGTCGTCTTGCCCAGACCCGGAGGGCCGTGAAACAAGGTGTGATCTAAGGCCTCACGACGCATCTTGGCCGCCTCGACAAAGACACGGAGGTTTTCGATGATCTTCTCCTGTCCTGTGAAATCATCAAACGATAAAGGCCTGAGTGCTCGCTCAAACTCTTTCTCCTGATCATTGTTGGGAGTATAGTCTCTTATATCAAAATCTTGCGACATCGTAGTATGGAGTTATCAAATTCACGACAAAGATAGTTATTTTTTTGAAATTTGAGCAAAACCCACACGTCTGAATGATTATAATGTTTTTTATTTCTACTTTTGCATCCCTAAAACAAAACTATGACTGAGAATTTTATTGGTTTAGGTTATTTCGGATTGGCTGTTGCCGGGTTTATCGCAGGCAGTGCCATACCGTTTAGTTCGGAGGCCGCAATGAGCACAGCGTTAGCATTTGGGTGGGACAAATGGATATGTGTGACCTTCCTGCTTATCGGCAACTGGTTAGGTGCTGCCACCAACTACTGGATCGGACATTCTGCAAAAATAAAATGGATAGAAAAATATCTGCATATCGGTCCTACAAAGATAGAAAAAACACAACGTTTCCTAAAAGGAAAAGGCGTTTGGCTCGCCACGATCTCTTTCCTCCCCTTTTTCGGCAATGCTCTGATCGTCTGTTACGGATTGAGCCGCACACCATTTTGGCAAGTTGGAATATTGATGTTTATAGGGAGATTGCTCCGCTATCTCGCATGGATGTGGCTGACCGAATGGACTATAATCACCTGGTTCCATTAACCCACACAATCGGTCATCAGACCGCTAAGTCGCCAGAAAAAAAAGAAGCTGCGCTCAATTGAACATTGGCCCAGCTTTTTTCATCTTGTAATATAAAAAAGGATCAGCGATTTTTAATCCACCGCAGAATGTCTCCAATGAAAAATATGGGAGAGGTAATTGCCAAAAGCATTGCCCACTCTTTGAGGGTAAATGTCCTCTCTATATGGAACATCTCTCCGCCAAAAGAAATGATCAGAAACTGACCTACTAAAATCAGTAAAGCGATATAAACAAAGCCCCAACTCCAGGACCGTTTCAACGCTTGAGGATGGGTCTTGGCGCTCAAAAGGTCGCCGATGAAACTATGCCCCGTGCGATAATAACGTGCGTTAAACAGATTCCAAAATTGTAATAGGACAAATATGGTGAAGAAGTAGCAATGAGGAACGTAAGGCAAGAGCCAACAGAGCAACAAGATGCAGGAAATGGGGAGACCCCAACTCAAAATTGCGGTCATCATGCGGCGGTCAATGATATGCGCATCAGTCAAGCGCGGTTGCTCTTTCATCACATCCGGGTCGGCAGGCAATGAAGATAGAGACATCGCAGCAAATGTATCCATAATCAGATTGACCCAAAGCATCTGGGTCACAGAAAGAGGAGACTCCTTGCCCAAAAATGCTCCGACCAGCACCACGATGCAGGCAGCGACATTGACAGTCATCTGAAAAAGGATGAAACGCCCGATGTTATTATAAAGAGAACGTCCCCACATGACAGCACGGGTGATGCTGCTGAAGGAATTGTCTATAATGGTGATATCAGAGGCCTCTTTAGCAACTGCCGTACCATCACCCATCGAAAGCCCGACTTGGGCCGAATTAAGCGCCGGAGCATCGTTGGTGCCATCACCGGTCACAGCCACTACATGATGCATCCGTTGTAATAACTTGACAAGTCGTTGTTTATCCATAGGCCGTGCGCGAGAGAGTATTTTTAGTCCTCTATTACCCCCATCCTGTGGTTGGGGCAAAATATTCATAATCTCCTCATCGCTCATAGCGGCAAATTCCGGTCCGGTCAATATTTCTACTTGTGTCGGGTCATCGACCTTTGCGGTCAGAGTGACCTCATCGCGATGCAACAACCCTATCTGACAACCTATCTCTGAAGCTGTAGCCGGCGTGTCGCCCGTAACTATAACGACATCGATGCCGGCATTAAGACAATCCTCTATGGCTTGAGGCACCTCGGAGCGAATCGGGTCTGCGATGGCCGCTAAAGCTATAAAAGTGAGTTGATCCGGTGTCTGTGCAGAGGCCATGGCAAAGCCGAGTGTGCGCATCGCCTGACGCTGACAGCGGAGCAATTGTGCTTCAACCTCCTCGCGAGCCACACCTCCGGCGATCTGGACACAGTCTGCAAGCAGTAACTCCGGAGCCCCTTTGACATAAACGATCTCCTCTCCCAATACGGCACTCTTTACGATAGTGGTCATCCGTTTGGTCTCTGTCGTAAACGGAATCTGTGATAGGACCGACACACTCTCACGAATCGGCAAATAATTCACTCCGCGCGAATTCATCCAAAGCAGCAATGCTCCCTCAGTCGGATTTCCTAACACCTTAGAGCCGGAAGCATTGACCTCGATCCAAGCTGTACTATTGACAGCGATCGCTTCATCTATAATCTCCTCTGCATTATACTCGTTGCCCTCTGACAATAGATTTCTAAATTCAGAAACCTGCATCCGATTTTGGGTAAGTGTTCCTGTCTTGTCGGTGCAGATGACTGTCGCAGCTCCCATCGTTTCACAAGCATGGAGTTTACGCACCAGATTGTTTTGACGGAGCATCTTTTTCATGGACAAAGCCAAACTCAACGTAATACTGAGTGGCAAGCCCTCAGGGACACTCACTACGATCAAGGCAACTGCAATCATTATGGAGTTAAGCATATAGCGAGCGATCTCTATAAACTCATCATTCATCTCTGTCACCCCGACACGATAGAACCAGATTAAACGACCGACAACGATCAAACCTGCCACGATAAATGCTACCTTAGACAATATGCCTCCCAACTGCTCTAACTGACGATTAAGCGGAGTTTTAACACCACCATCTATCTGTGTCGCCTCATAGACCTTGCCATACTCTGTGGCATCGCCGACAGCCTGAACCACCATGATCCCATGTCCTTCGGCCACTGTCGTGCCCTTCATCAACATATCCGGAGCATAAGCCGATCCCTTGTCTGCTGCGATCTCTTCCGGATCGACACTTTTATGTGCCAATGGTTCGCCTGTCAATGCAGACTCATTGACACTCAACGAAACAGCCTCATAAAGTTGGCCATCAGCGGGCACTTCCTCTCCTGCCTCGACACAAACAACATCTCCGACAACGACCTCATGACGAGGCACCTCCGTAATTTGGGAAACGCCCCCTTGACAACGAATCACCTTGACTGCCGTATCGTCATTCACTTGATTAAGGACATCAAAAGCCCTGGCAGCTTTAACTTCAAAAATGAAGCCCACTCCAGTTGCCAAAAGAAGAGCAACAAATACACCTAAAGGCTCCAAAAAAACTGTGAGAGGTTCGTTCATGCTGAAATACTCAAAACATGCGACCCCTAAAGAGAATACCATAACTACCAGCAAGACAATGATGAGCGGGTCTTTAAACTTTGACAAAAAAGCTTTCCATAGAGGTTCTTTCTCCGGGGGTGTCAGTCGATTGATGCCATGCGTAGTTCGACTTTTAAGGACTTCCTCCGATGTCAATCCTTTCGGACGATTAGATGTAGTTAGTGACATTACAAAAAATTATAAAACAATACCAATGTTAATGTTTAGTGCTAAAGATGTGCAAAAGTAAACATTATTACAAGAACGACAAATTTAATTATGCTAAAAATTGGTAACAATTTGTTTTTTCATACACTTTACGCTATCTTTGCGGCACGAAAACGACCTTGTCTGGGTAGTTCAACGGATAGAATAGAAGTTTCCTAAACTTTAGATCAGGGTTCGATTCCCTGCCCGGATACCAAACGGGGATGTGCATTGGCACATCCCCGTTTGGTATATCTAGCTTAATCATTAGACGTCAAATCACACCCTAAAAAGCTCACTATACTCATTAAAACCACATAAGAAATATACTCTAAAATAATAAGACAAACATTCTAAAAATATATTGACCAATCAGGGATAATAATTTTACCGGACAACAATCTTTATCAATATATATAAAAAAGAAGAAACCACTATCATGATAGCAGTCTCTTCTTTTACATACTGAAGAAAACTCTTAACTTAAAAACCTTTCGTTTTTATGGTGGGCGTTGACGGATTCGAACCGCCGCCCCTCTGCTTGTAAGGCAGATGCTCTGAACCAGCTGAGCTAAACGCCCGAATGTGTAGTCCCTAGGAGAGTCGAACTCCTCTTTAGAGAATGAAAATCTCTCGTCCTAACCGATAGACGAAGGGATCAAAACACTCTGAAACTTTTGTGGTGCCACCAGAAAACGAATTTCATTCCTAAATGGCTCTATATCTTCGCGTTAAAGAATTGCAACAAACATAATCTCCCGCTATTTCTCCACCTCAGTTCGGAATCCCTATTCTTACCTTCTGTTAAGATTGTTAAAGGCATCAATTAGCAAAGATATACTATCTATGACGGTCATTGTTCCGTGCTTAGCTATCTGCTGATAGCACTCTTCAATTTGCCGTTGACATTCAACAGCAAGATTATATTCTTCTAGTGTATAAGAGCCTATAATCTGAGCTTTGGATACAATGTAATTGCATATTTGAGACAGCTCTACAATCATTGAACGAAAACGAGCAATTTGAGCTACATTATATACTAATGATGCTCCACCAACAATCATTCTTGCCTTTTCATCCTTTATTGCGGCTACCTTTGCTGCAATAAAAGCAACATCTATTACGGAATTATTCATATCTAACCGTATTACTAAAATGGTTCATAATCATAACCTATCATAAAATATAGAAAAAGTCTGGTTTTTACATATTATATGATAGGTTGAGTAATTTCTACTTCTCCTTCAACTTCTTAATTTCCCTATCAAAATCACTTTCGAGTAAATCCATTTCTCGTTTGCGATATATCTCAAACTCCTTCTCTGCCTTGGCGATGGCTTGTTGATGCGAAACATTGCCCTTACCAATGAGTACTTTGCGCTTATGTGCGATGATTTGACCATCAAGAGCCTCTATCCAATCTTTCATTGTCATTGGATTCATTTCCAATGCCTGGAACTCTGCAAAATCCAAGAA
>JAZNGG010000022.1:0-9587 GCA_045576355.1 Bacteroidales bacterium | reverse complement strand
GATTTTTACCGGACAGCCGTGAATATCCTTTCAAGGGGGGGCTTGTAAAGCAAAAAAATCAGTGATTATAGACCCTTACACATGTTTACCGGACAGCAATATTATAATATAGCGAAATGGCTCTCTCTGATGAATAATGAGTTAGGTGAGATAAAAAAAAATATTAGCTTGTTTTAATAAATATACGGGATATATAATATGATTTCTCTCTGTCTAAATGACATAGTAGAAGGGCTTAAACTGAGTTTTTTGAGCCTCACGATATAGATAAAATTACATCGCGATAAAATTTGAATTTCTACGCGATGTAATTCTGTTTTCTATGCGATGTATAATTTTGAGGTTTTTAATGCCGTTTTTTACACAATGTCTGCTGTTTTCATTAATATTATGATAGACTTAAATTAGTGAATAAATATGCTTTAAATATACGTTGTGTAAATAAGTCCAAATTGAATAGAAAATTTTAGTATGTTTGTCTTAATATTTTTGTGTGTAGATTTCTTATGTGTATTGAATAGGTATAGTTAGCTATATGAACGAAATAACATATGAAAATTGTCAAATAAATTGAGCAAACTTTTAAAAAGAATTGAAACGGTAATTATAAAAGGAGAAAAGAATGTCGTTTTCAAATTTGACCGCAAAGTATTAAATTGGGGAGAATGAATCTTAATTGACATGCAAAATGCTGATATGCAACGGATGCTTGAATCTGTTGCAGAATTACCTCCAATTGACACTGAAATCATATATGGGTCTTGTCTCAGACATGAAGTATCCCAACTTCTATGTTGCAAAGAGTTGGGGCGGAGAGTTCAAAATTTTGAGGATAGTAATAATATAGAAATACTTTATCAACATAATAAATTAATTTAATTTCTGGAGAAATTATTAATACATACTGCTTTTCATTAATATATTTTGTTTTGCTCAAATAATTATGTATATTTGCTACCTAATAAATATACATAATTATTTATAAAAATAGATTTACCATGAGTATTATCGGATTGAAAAGATTATCAATTTTTAGTTATTGCATCTGTTTGATCATCTTTTCGATGAATTGTTATGGAGCTAAAAATATAGAGACACATAATGATTGTGCATCTGTAAGTGCCCACCATCTTTTATGTGAAATGTCAGTTGACCCCATAGGCTTAGATCAATTTTCACCGCGTTTCTCTTGGCAATTAGGCGGATTAGATAGAGCAATAATACAACGTTCTTATCGTGTGAGAGTTGCTACGAATATTGCTTTGCTTCAAGCTGATACTTCTGATGTTTGGGATAGTGGAGTTATTATAAATAGTTCTAACCGAGAGCATTATTCTTGGGATACTTTTTATGCAACATTACCTTCTCATATAATTTTACAATCAGCTACTACATATTATTGGCAAGTTAGAGTAGAAGCAGAAAATATGATAGGCTCTAAATGGTCTCCTATTTCTTCTTTTACAACAGGATTATATTCAGATAAGGATTGGGCAGATGCATCATGGATATACTATGAGCCAACTGATACTCTTATTATGCCAGGGATTCATAACCCTCTTATAAAAAAAACTTTGGGTACAAGAAAGGTGGGGATGTATAAATTGCCTCAATTTCGTAAGGTAATACAAGTTAGGCGAGAATTAAAACAGGCCTTATGGTATGTTTGCGGATTAGGTCAACAGGAGTGCTTTATAAATGGTAATAAGGTGGGGAATGGCTTTTTAGATCCTGCTTGGACTCAATATAATAAAGATCTACGTTATATCTCTCATGATGTTACTTCTCTTCTAAAAACAGGAAAGAATGTTTTAGGTGTAATGTTAGGGAATGGATTTTTTAATAATCCAAGAGAACGTTATAATAAGTTGATTGGCTCTTATGGTTCTCCGAGATTACGAGCATGTCTTATTTTAAAATATGCAGATGGAGAAAATGAGTATATTGTGACGAATGATACTTGGCGGGCTACAAGTAGTCCGGTGACCTTTAGTAGTATTTATGGAGGAGAGAATTATGATGCTACTATGGAGGAAGAAGGATGGATGAGTAATGTGAACTTTGATGATTCTCATTGGCATAGTGTTTTTATTGAACCTCATGATACTGCCGTCAAAATGCGTAGTGGTTATGGTGCCAGGGTTTCTGTCAAACAAAGAATGATTCCAGTGCGAGCATTTAAAAATGATGCTGGGCACTATGTATATGATTTTGGGCAAAATATGTCTGGGATTGTACGAGTCCAGATGAAAGGTAATAAGGGTGAAACTATTGTGCTACGTCCAGCAGAACTTTTGAGAGAGAATAGTATCTATCAGAAGCCTGTTGGTAGTCCTTATTTTTGGCAATACACACTTGGAGATAGTTTGGGGTCATGGCAACCACAATTTACTTATACGGGCTTTCGGTATGTAGAAGTAGAGAATGCTGTCCCTTTGGGAGTAGATAATCCTTTAGGGTTACCTATTATAAAAAATATTGAAGCCCTTCATACTACTCATAATACATATGAAGTTGGTTCGTTTAGATGTTCTAATCCCATGTTAAATAGGACGCATGAGATCATTGATTGGGCAATGCGTAGTAATATGGTATCAATATTTACAGATTGTCCTCATCGAGAAAAATTAGGATGGTTAGAACAAGTTCATCTTATGCAAAATAGCCTGCTTTATCGGTATTGGCTTGCACCTCTTTATTCCAAAGTTATAGATGATATGGCTATGGCACAAACTGAGACAGGAGTTATACCTACAATAGCCCCTGAATATACGCGTTTTACACACGGCTTCGACGATACTCCTGAATGGGGTAGTGCATTTATTATTTCCCCATGGCAACATTACAAATGGTATGGTGACATAGAACCAATTGTGCAGCATTATTATTCTATGCAGCGTTATATTGATTATTTGGGTACTCGAGCAAATAATCATATCGTTAGTTATGGTTTAGGAGATTGGTATGACCTTGGGCCGGATCTTCCAGGATATGCCCAACTTACTACCAATGGGGTTACTGCTACTGCGATCTATTATTATGATGTCTTACTAATGTCCAAGATGGCAAATTTATTAGGACGATCTGATGATGCAAGTCGTTATGAAAATTTATCAGAGCAGATAAAGAAGGCTTATAATGATACTTTTTTTAATAAAGATAGTTGTTATTATGATCGTAATAGTCAGTGTGCAAATGCTATTAGTCTCTATATGGGATTGGTGCCAGACGCTTATAAAAAATCTGTTACAAAGCGTCTTATTGATGATATTAGATCTAGAGATAATGCTTTTACAGCAGGAGATGTTGGTTATGGGTACTTGATATCCATATTAACACAATTACATCGTGATGATGTGATATATGATATGAATGTTCGTTATGACATACCAGGATATGGCTGGCAATTAGCCCATGGAGCAACCGCGCTTACAGAGAGTTGGCAGGCTTATGAGCGTGTGAGTAATAATCACTTTATGTTAGGTCATTTGATGGAATGGCTTTATAGTGGTTTAGCTGGTATTAGGCAGGCTCATATTGCACCTTGGGAATGCGATCCTCAAAGTGTAGGTTGGCGTAAAGCAATAATTGATCCTCGCCCAGTGGGTGATGTCACGAGCTGTTCGGCTTCTGTTAAGACGCTTTTAGGACGATATTTTGTAGATTGGAATATTTCTCCCCAAGGTAATTTTCAACTTTATATGGAAGTCCCCGCTGGTTCTATTGCAGAAGTATGTCTCCCGACTAAGGACATAAAATCTGTATATAATTATGGTCAACCTGTCGAGAATTTGGATTGTTTGCAAAATGAAGGAGTAAAAGCCGATGGCAAATTACATTTTACAGTCGGTTCCGGTAGTTATTTATGGGAAGTAACCTCTCCCGATATTCATCTTAGTGTTTCTTTTTAAGAAAACCAATAGTATAAATTTCAAATATTTAGGTGTATATAGTGTTTCCAAATATTTTATTATTAATATAATCAAACTATGAAACCAAACGTTTTACGTTCCATCCGCATTATCATTGCAACCTTCACATTCGTTGCGATTACAATTTTGCTTCTAGACTTTACCGGATTTTCTCATCCTTGGTTGGGATGGCTGGCAGAAATACAATTTATGCCGGCAATTCTTTCTCTGAATTTAGGCATTGTTCTTGGCTTACTGCTCCTTACATTTCTTTTGGGACGTGTTTATTGTTCGGTTATATGTCCATTAGGTATATTGCAAGACCTTTTGGCTCGAGTTTGTTCTAAAAAACGATATAGTTATTCACCGGCACGATCTGTATTGCGTAATATAGTACTTTTTCTTTTTATTGCGTCTCTATTATGCGGTATTGGTTCGTTTGTAGCACTTCTTTCTCCTTATTCTTCTTATGGTAGAATCGTCACATCTTTACTTTCCCCTATCTATCGTTGGTGTAATAATTTGTTTGCTATCATGGCGGAGAGTTTTGATAGTTATGTTTTCTACGAGACTTCTATTTGGGTGAGAAGTGTTCCGACACTTGTTATTTCAGCAGTTACTTTGCTTCTTTTGTTCATACTAGTTAGGGTGGGAGGACGTACATATTGCAATACGATCTGTCCTGTCGGCACACTTTTAGGTCACGTTGCTCGTTTCTCTTGGTTTCGACCTGTCATTGACAGAGAAAAATGTTCAAAATGTGGCTTGTGTAGTCGTCGTTGCAAAGCTTCTTGTATTGATACAACTAATGGGGAGATTGATCTTAGCCGTTGTGTCGCATGTATGGATTGCCTTTCCAATTGCACTAATGGGGCGATCTCATATAGTCACCCCGTAGCAAGAGCTAAGGACTCTATTGGTGGAACATGTCATAGTGAGTCTAAAATGGTACAAACAAACTCTACTCTTCCTGAACATAAAGAGAGTGATAATAATCTTTCGCGTCGGGCTTTTTTAGGCGTTTCCGGAGCGATGGTATCGCATATCGCTTTACAAGCACAGGATAAAATTGTCGATGGAGGTCTTGCAATAATTGAGGATAAGTGTATCCCGGATCGTAAAACCTCAATACTCCCTCCTGGTGCGTGGAGTGCACGACACTTTGCAAAACATTGCACCGGGTGTAACCTTTGTGTTACAGCTTGTCCAAATGATGTCTTGCGTCCCTCTGCCTCTCTGCTGACTTTGATGCAACCTGAAGTCTCTTTCGAGAGAGGGTATTGCCGTCCGGAATGTAACAGATGTTCGCAAGTATGTCCGACTGATGCTATACGTCCAATTTCTCTAGAAGAGCGTTCTTCAGTTTCTGTAGGTCATGCTGTTTGGATTAAAGAGAATTGTGTCGTATTGACAGATGGAGTCGCTTGTGGCAATTGTGCTCGTCATTGCCCTACAGGTGCTATAGTGATGGTCCCGATTGATGAAAAAGACAAAAAATCGCATAAGATACCTACAATTGATCAAGAGAGGTGTATTGGTTGTGGTGCTTGTGAAAATCTTTGTCCCTCAAGGCCTTTTTCAGCCATTTATGTTGAGGGACACGAACAACATAGAGAGATCTAAAAAGAGTATTACTATTTATAACTATGCTTATGATTAAGAATAGGAAAAATATTCGTCCCATAGGACGCCGCCGTTTCTTGAAATTAACAGGTACGATATCGGCTTTTTCTGCACTTACATTGACCGCATGTAGAAAGTCAATATCAGGAACATCTAACATCATTGAGAAAGAAATGCCGAACTCTCAAAGAGAGCCACAGTCAGATCTTATGGAGTATAGGACTAATCCAAATACAGGGGATAAAGTTTCGCTTCTTGGCTATGGATGTATGCGTTTGCCCTCGCTGAAAGATGCTCCTCAACAAGGAAATCACCTTGATCAAGAACAGGTTAATCGTTTAGTTGATTATGCGCTTGAGCATGGCGTGAACTACTTTGATACATCTCCGGCCTATTGTCGAGGTTATAGCGAAGAATCGATGGGAATTGCATTGTCCCGTCATCCTAGAGAGAGTTATTATATAGCTACGAAACTATCTAACTTTTCCTCATCTACATGGAGTCGGGAAGTGAGTTTGAAAATGTATGAAGACTCATTCCGAAAATTGAAGGTGGATTATATCGATTATATGTTGCTCCATGGTATCGGTAATGGAGGTATGGAGAATTATAGACGTCGTTATGTAGATAATGGTGTCTTAAATACTTTGCTTGCAGATCGCAAAAAGGGACGTATCCGTAATTTAGGTTTTTCTTTTCATGGCAATATAGAGGCATTTGATCAACTGCTTGCTTTACATGATGAGATACATTGGGACTTTGTCCAAATCCAAATGAATTATGTGGATTGGCTTCATGCTAAAGAGCAAAACAAGCGCAACGCAAATGCACACTATCTCTATCATGAATTGGAGAAACGACAGATTCCTGTTGTCATAATGGAACCTCTATTGGGAGGTCGTTTGGCGAAGCTACCGACTCATATTGTTTCTCGTCTAAAGCAACGACGACCGCAGGATAGTGTGGCATCGTGGGCATTCCGATTCTGTGGATCTTATTCTGGAGTCCTTTGTGTGTTAAGTGGGATGACCTATATGGAACATTTGCAGGATAACCTACGAACCTATGCCCCTTTACTTCCTCTTACAGATGAAGATAAGGAGTATCTAGAAGAAACTGCACAACTTATTTTGAAATATCCGACAGTCCCATGTAATGATTGTAAGTATTGTATGCCATGTCCGTATGGTGTAGATATTCCTGCAATTTTATTGCACTATAACAAATGTGTTAACGAGGGAAGTGTTCCCAAGGATATGGGAGATCCTAATTACAAACAATTGCGACATAATTATCTCGTCAGTTATAATAGAAATGTAGAAATGTTACGTCAGGCAAATCACTGCATTGGATGCAATCAGTGTGTTGAACATTGTCCTCAAAACATTAAAATTCCTCGTGAATTACACCGAATAGATCGGTTTGTGGATCAACTTAAACAAGGAAAGTTATAAAAGATATGGTTATAAATTATCAAAAATAAGCAGATCATTATGAATTTTATTGAGGTTTGTGATGTAAGTAAAGACTATAGTGGTCATAGGGCACTTAATCACGTAAATTTGCAAGTTTCAAAAGGAAGTGTTTACGGACTATTAGGCCCTAATGGAGCAGGGAAGACGTCTTTGATACGAATTATAAATCAAATCACTTATCCGGATTCTGGAGAGATCCTTTTTGATGGACGCAAAATGAAACGGGAGGATGTCAGACTGATAGGTTATTTGCCAGAGGAAAGAGGTCTTTATAAGAAAATGAAGGTTGGAGACCAAATTGTCTATTTAGCAAGGTTGAAAGGGCTAAAGAGAAAAGAGGCAGAATTATGTATGGAAGATTGGCTTAAACGTTTTGATTTACTCGATTGGAAAAATAAACCTTTAGAGGCATTGTCCAAGGGGATGGCTCAAAAGGTTCAATTTATAGCAACTGTCATACATCGACCTCCCTTATTAATTTTTGATGAGCCGTTTTCTGGTTTTGATCCGGTAAATGCCGAACAACTTAAACGAGAAATCATTAATTTACAACGAGAGGGTGCTACTATTCTATTTAGTACTCATAATATGGCTTCTGTTGAAGAAGTGTGTCAGGATATAACTCTTATTGATCATTCTGAAGTCGTCTTGCAGGGGAACGTCAATGAAATACGCCGGCAACATAAAAAAAATATATATCGCTTGAGTATTGCTGAAGGGCTTTTTGAAGAGAAGGATTCTGATAATTTTACAATAAAGTCAATTACTTCAAATTACTGTGGAGGATGTGACATAGAAATTCAACTTTCTCCTGATGCTAAAGTCCGTGATATTATCGCGGTACTTAATGATAAGTATATGTTGACCGGATTTCAGGAGATTCTACCTAGTATGCAGGAGGTCTTTATAGATACTGTTTCCGGTCATATGGATGAAAAACGAAATGTCACAGATTAATAAAACTAAGGAGAATAAATTATGTCACGTCTTTCTTTAATTATATGTCGAGAGTATTTATCTACTGTTGGCAAGAAATCTTTTATTTTGATGACGGTATTGATGCCCGTCTTAATCATTGCGCTATGTGTCGTTGTTCCACTCATGCTATCCTCTGTTAAAAGTGATGACAAGAAAACGGTGGTAGTTATTGATCCATCTGGCTATTACGCTCCCAGGCTTAAGGAAACAGATGAATTTATCTTTAAAATGCTGAATAGTTCAGATGCGGATTATCCTATCTCAACTTCTGATATGAAAGGGGGCATCGATGATAACCTTTATGACTATTATTCTAATAGTGATGAGGATATATATGCGATCGTATCTATACCGGACTCATTGTCTAATAGGAAGTTAATATATATATATTCAGGACAATCTGTCTCCAATAGTCTTGAAAGAGTAATTTCTCGAGAATTAGAACCAATATTGAGAAAGCAGAAGATTGCGGAATATGCTATTCCTGAATTGGAGACTATTATCGAAAGTTGTGATATCAATCTTGCTGTAAAAACAGTAAAGTGGGATGAAAAGGGAGAAGAGAATGTTTCTTCAGCCGATATTGCACAATTTATGGGTTTGATGTTATCAATGCTAACATATATGTTTGTAATGATTTATGGGGCAATGATAATGAATGGTGTTATTGAAGAAAAAACCAACAGGATTGTAGAAGTCATAGTTTCAAGTTGTAAACCAATCGAATTGATGTTTGGTAAAATTATTGGTGTCGCTTTAGTTGGATTAACACAGATAACGATATGGGCAGTTATGTTGATGATTGGAGGCGGAATTCTTGGTGTTGGGTTGTTTAGTGATGGAAAAATGGTGACAGAAGCTACTTTGGCCTCTTCTGCCGGAAATGAGGTGATGGGTGAGGTTTTATCCGCTTTGGCGGCAATTGATTATTGCCAGATTTTTATTTGTTTTTTACTTTATTTTATAGGAGGATATTTGCTTTATGCTGCACTTTTTGCAGCTTTCGGCTCTGCTGTTGATCAGCCTAATGATGCCAGTCAATTTACAATGCCTATTATGATGATAATGATTTTTTCTTTGTATGCAGCCCTCTATAGCATTGATAATCCAGATGGCCCCCTATGTTTGTGGTGTAGTATAATCCCTTTTACATCACCGATAGTCATGATGGTTCGTTTGCCTTTTGACGTTCCTTTGTGGCAATTGTCTCTTTCTTTCGTATTGCTTTTTGTAACGGCATTTGCAGTTTTACTTCTTTCTGCCCGTATTTATCGAACTGGAATTTTAATGTATGGAAAAAAGATGACTTTTAGAGAGATTATGCGTTGGTTAAAGTAGTGTTTTGACTTTTTATTTAATGAGTTTGAGATTGTTTATTTATTTTATGTTAGTTAATATTATCTAAGAATACTTCACATTGTTGGCATGAAGTGAACCCAAAAGTATGACAGATTAAATATTTTTTATTGGTGTCCGCTAAAAAATAAAATCGACAAAATATGTGTCCGCAGTGCTGATAAATAGACATTGTGGACACATTTTCCAAAAAGTAAGCCACCTTCCAAACTTCATGTCTTTCTTTTTTAAGCGGACAGCCGTT
>JAZNGG010000021.1:0-22709 GCA_045576355.1 Bacteroidales bacterium | reverse complement strand
TCCGAAAAAATGTGTACTTTTGCCCATGGTTACGTTTGATTTTGTTTTGCGACTACAAAGGTAACCATAAGGGCTGACACCGAATCTGGTATCAGCCCTAATTTTATTCTAATGACGAAAGTTTAGCGGACAGTAATAATTAAAAGTGATGAAAGAAACCGATATAATATCATAATAGTTCAATTTTATACTCGCTGCAAATATAACGAATAAACTTGATATATCCAATGGATAAGACCCTAAAATTCAACATCAAACTCGAAACCAATGGCAAAGAGGTTTTTCACAAGCTCACTGTCAATGCAGAGACTTCTTACTCCTTGAAAATCATCGAGAAGAGCTTGTGCCCTTTGAGATAGTAGGCGACGAGAATACTGATGTCATTCTCTTTGAAGTGTGTAGAGAGAGACTCCTCGGGGAAAGGGGAGGGAGAGGGATAGAGTTCGCAGATCATCCGCTTTGCATCCCGACGAGCCCGGAAGATGGCGCGAGCATGCGCGAGCTTCCCTTGCAGCAGAAAATGGAGCGCTGCGACATAGTCCAGCCATCGGCGCACGGAGAGTGTATGACGACGCTGTTTGGGCGTGGTGAGGTTTTTGTGGAGCATCAGGAGAGAGTTGCGAAAATTTAAGTAAGTCTTGCGGGGATGCCCCATGGCGAGTGATGCTCCACCGAGATGATATGCCACACTCTGGGGGATGCAGTAGAGCGCAAACCCCTTACGACGCATGCGCCAAGCGAGATCGATCTCTTCCATGTGGGCAAAAAAATGGGGATCCAGGCCACCGAGTTCGTTGTAGAGCGCAGTTCGGACAAAAAGGCAGGCACCTGTTGCCCACATGATGGGGCGCGGAGTGTCATACTGACCTTCGTCACGTTCCACATGGTCAAAGATTCGCCCACGGCAATAGGGGTAGCCGAAGCGATCCAGATAGCCACCGGCAGCCCCGGCATACTCAAACCGGCTGTGATCATGATCGGCCAGGAGTTTGGGTTGCAATGCTCCGACGTTGGGATGGGTATCGGCAAAGTCTATGAGAGGTGTGAGCCAACCGGAAGAGACTCCGCAGTCATTATTGAGCAAGACCGTGTATGGGGTGGAGATCATCGCAAGGGCGCGATTATAGCCCTCGGCAAAGCCGTAGTTCTCGGAGAAAGAGATGATGCGAACGTGCGGGAAATGGCATTTTAGGACGATGAGACTATCGTCGGTCGAACCATTGTCTGCGACGACAATCTCCGCCATGTCGAGAGGTGTGTGCTTGACGACAGATGGGAGGTAGCGCTGCAGCAATTTGCTGCCGTTCCAGTTAAGAATAACGATGGATACTTTTATCTGATCTGAGTTCATGTATGTGGGTTTTAGGGGCTTCGCCTGCGATGGCTTGGGGCTTCGTCTGCGATGGCGATGGCTATGGCAGATGGCTTCTCTTTTCACTTTCCTTATGGCTGAGGGGGGTGATGACGGCGAAACTCGGAGACGGTGATGGCTGCAGCAATGGAGACATTGAGGCTCTCACTTCCTCCGTCGGCAGTGGCAAAAGAGGGAATAGTGAGCCGATGGGTCACTTCGCTTTCGACGGCGGGGCTGATGCCGTTGCCCTCATTGCCCATGACGATGACTGCCCCATCGGTGGGGAGGTCGCTTCGGTAGATGTTGTCGCCAGAGAGAAAGGTCCCATAGACCGGCACTCCGAGTCCTTTCATTACAGTGACGAAAGGGCGAATCTCCATGTGGTGAACGCGAACGCGTCCGATGGCTCCCATGGAGGCCTGCACAGCCTTGGGAGAATAGCAGTCTGCCGTGCCGGACGAGCAGACGATCTCCCGGATGCCAAACCAGTCACAGAGTCGGATGATGGTGCCGACATTGCCCGGATCTTGCACATCGTCCAGGGCGAGCGTGAGAGACGAGCGCAGCCGATCGGGGTCAAATGTGTGTGTGGGAGTGTGAAATGTGGCGATGACCTCCTGAGGTGTGGTCAGCAGACTTACGCGCTCCATCTCGCTTCGCGTGACGCAAAAACACTCCTCGGCGCAAGTCTCTGCCTCCGGATGGGTCTGAAGCCATTCGGGAGTGGCTATAAGTCGATGACACCGTAAGGAGGTCAGTATGTCACAGACGGACTTGCTCCCCTCGACAAGAAACAGCCTTTCGGCTTTGCGATGCTTGCGCATCTCGAGTTGTCTGATGCTCTTGATGATGTTTTTAGTGAGCGGTAGTAGCATGATCTCTTTGTGGTTTTTTCTGTGTGCGAATTTACGTGCTTTGTCTGATAATTGCAAAATTTATGGACTAAAACCGGATAAATGACACGCTTTGTCTCGATTTTCAGCCTTAGAGTGGCGAGAGTTGGCATAAAATCTTTATTTTTGCACGGAAAGAGGGCAGGAATGTTTATCCTGTGGTCCACGAACCATGGGGATCAATGTCTCTAAGAGAATAAACGAAATAAAAACTATGATTATTGGAATAGCCGGAGGCACCGGGAGTGGTAAGACCACCGTGGTGCGAAAGATTATCGAGAGCCTGCCTGCCGGGAGTGTGGCAGTGGTCTCTCAAGACTCTTACTATAAGGACAGCAGTCACTTGCCATGGGATGAACGTCGTGCGCAGAACTTTGATGAGCCTCGGGCTTTTGACTGGCCGTTGTTATTGTCCCACCTGACCGAGTTGCGAGGAGGACGATCTGTCCAGTCGCCGGTCTATGACTATGTCACTTGCAGTCGTCTGGACAAAACCATAAAAGTGGAGCCTCGGGAGGTGATCATTTTGGAGGGCATCATGTCGCTTGTCGAACCATCCATCCGAGAGATTCTGGACATGAAAGTCTATGTCGATGCTGACAGCGACGAGCGGCTCATCCGTGTGATACGTCGAGACCAGGTGGAGAGAGGTCGCACAGTAGAAGATCTGATAGATCGTTATCAGCGCATCATCAAACCTATGCACAATCTGCACATCGAGCCGACCAAAGCTTTTGCAGACTTAATCGTGCCACAGGGGGGAAGTAATGAAGTCGCCATTGAGGTGTTGACCCGTTTTATCAAACATCATTTGGGGAAATAATCTGATGAGATACCTTAAACGTCTTGTCTATGTCATCTATCGCAGGAGGCCCCTCCTTTTTTGGGGAATAGTGACCGCCTTGGCGATCTCTCTGTTGGGAGGTGTGGCAGGGGGTGTCATGATAATGTCTCAAGGGGAGCCTGCTGCGTCTCAAGAGCGGAGATGGAGTGAGATAGTGCATAGTGGGACGCTGAGAGCTGTCGTAGTCTCATCTTCGATGACCGCCTTTGAGTATAAGGGACGAATGATCGGGCATGAGTATGAACAGGGATGTCAAGTGGCCAAAAGCCTGGGGCTGAATCTGGAGGTAGTTTTTGCTCCGGATGAACGATCGCTTATGGATAGCCTGGTGGCAGGCGCTGCCGACATTGCTCTGCACCCTATCTCCTCGCGCATCATCGCTGCTCACGGCTCTCTCCTCCGCCCTTGTGGATATGATTATCAGGTCAGACAGGTGATGGTCAGGAGGATGCGTGATGTGAAAAAAGGTAATGGAAAGAGAGGTGTGAAGTTGTGTCTGCTGGAGGGATCTGCTCAGATAGTAATGCTGGAAGATACGACCTTCAAGAGGAGTATCCCAGCTGATCAATATTGGTTGGTCACTGTGCCGGCAGATTCTGTCCACATGGAGAGATTGGTCGATTGGGTCATGGAGGGGAGTTATGATTGTACTATTATCCCGGAGAATATGGCCCAACTGCTGAAAACTTATTATCCTGCTTTACATGTCAGTAAGCCGATGGCCTACGCAGAAGATACGCTTTCGTGGGCAGTGGCGATCGGTTCAGATACCCTCTCGATGAAAGTGGATTCGGTCTGTCGCCACAATCTCTCTGCACCGCGTTATCCGTCGATCGTCAAGCGTTATTATGAGCAATCTTTGGGTAATGATGTAGCGATCAAGTATCTGTTGGGCGGTGGACGTCTTTCGGTTTATGACGAATTATATCGACGTTATGCTGCACAGATCGGGTGGGATTGGCGCCTTGTCGCAGCCATCTCTTTTGTGGAGAGCCGTTTTGACCCATTGGCTACCAGTTCGGTGGGGGCTAAAGGTCTGATGCAACTGATGCCGCACACCGCAGAGCGTTTTGGATGCCCCTCCGGTCTCATGTCCGATCCGGAGAGTAATGTTCGTGCGGGGGTGGCATTGTTGGCTTATCTGGAGTCGGTGATGCGTAATAAGTTGGTGCGTGTCAGTACAGATTACAGTATCGAGGAATATGCCTCAGCCGATAGCTTATTGCGTCAGAGGGTAGATGAGCAGTTTCTCTATTATGTGATCGGAGGTTTTCATGCCGGAGTGGGACATGTTTTTGATGCTATGGCTTTGGCTGACACATTGGGTTATAGCCCGACGAGATGGGACGATCATGTGGCTCACTGCATAACACTTAAAAACGATCCGGCATATTACTCCTTGCCTTGTGTTAATTCCGGAAGATTTGATGGAGAGATTACTGTGGAATATGTGAAAGAGGTTTTGCGTACTTACGAGAATTTTAAAGAGTTGGTGGCGGCTGATTAGGTTTAGGGGTTTAAGGGCTGCGCCCTGCTATGGCTGATGGCGATGGCTCTTTACTCTTTCTTATGATATAAGGGCAGAGAGTATAATCTCTATAGAACAAATATTGAGGTATGTTGTTTTAATAGATGGCAGGATGTTTTATAGTTACGGATTGTTTTGGAAATTTGCAATTATTTTTCTACATTTGTGCCGCTTTTTAGCAATCCCGGATTGGATCATTAAGATTACGGAAGTTTGAAATTGAATTTAGAATAAGTCTATGGGTTCCAAAAAATATAAAGAGGAGAATAAGTCCGAACGGACAACGTTTATGCAAATTTTTTCTGATGGAGTGCCTGATACATTTGATCCTCAGCATTTAAACTCTGAGGAATTGCCCCTGTTTATCTCCAAAGATATGGTGCTTTTCCCGGGGAACAATATCCCAATTCCTGTCCGCTCCGATTTTCCTGAAGCGGTGTTAAGAATGGCTCGTAAATGCGAACGGACACATGACTATGTCGGAGTGATCCTCCAGAAGAAACCGGAGTTGGAGGAGGGGCTTAAGCAAAAGGATTTATATCAAGTAGGAACCATCGCAGAGGTAATGAAAATCCTGGATATGCCGGATGGTACTCGTGCGATTTTATTGCAAGGACGCCGTGTCTTCAAATTGGAAAGCCTTGTTGAGACAGAACCTTATGCCAAGGCTCGCGTCTCGCTTGTCGAAGAGAATAATGGAGCTTTAGGTGATAAAAAGATTGAAGCTATCGTTTCTAACTTGAAAGATGCTATTGCACGTATTCTGACTTTTGTTGAGGATTTTCCAAGAGAGATCAGTTTTGCATTGAGTAATATGTCTGATCCTCAGGCTGTCATAAATTTCTTGTCTTCTTCATTCCCGATGAAACTCTCTCATCGGCAGTCTTTGCTTGAGCATCATGATTTGTTTGATCGTGCTATTAGTCTTGCAACGATTATCAATACCGAATTGCAGTTTATGGAGATGAAGTCAGACATTGCAAGGCAGACTCAAGCCCATATATCTGATGCCCAGAGAGAGGCGTTTTTACATACCCAGCTTCAAGCCATTCAGCAACAGTTAGGTGAAACATCGGGAGATGATATCTTTAGCTTGAAGGAAATGGCTGCGAAAAAAAAATGGGGTGAAGAAGTTAAATTGGCTTTCCAAAAGGAGCTGGGAAAACTTTCCCGTATGAATGAGCAAAGTCCGGATTACTCCGTGCAATATAATTATCTTCGTACGATGGTGGATCTCCCTTGGGGAAAAATCACAACGGATAACCTTAATCTTCAGAATGCAGGTAGAGTTCTCGATCGAGATCACTATGGCTTAGAGAAGGTGAAGGAACGTATATTGGAGCATTTGGCTGTGTTGAAGATGCGCGGAGATATGAAGTCTCCGATCTTGTGCTTGTATGGCCCTCCCGGTGTCGGAAAAACCTCTTTAGGAAAGAGTGTGGCCGCAGCGCTAAAAAGAGAGTATGTGCGAATTTCTTTGGGAGGTCTGCATGATGAGGCTGAGATTAGAGGACATCGACGTACCTATATTGGAGCTATGCCCGGAAGAATAATCAATGGTTTGCTGAAGTGTAAATCGGATAACCCGGTTTTTGTGTTGGATGAGATAGACAAGATCTCCAGCGATTTTAAGGGAGACCCAAGTTCCGCTCTTTTGGAGGTGCTTGATCCGGAGCAGAATAAGACTTTCCATGACAATTATTTGGATTTGGATTACGATCTTTCACAAGTCTTTTTTATCGCTACTGCCAATAGCCTATCTTCTATTGCCGCTCCTCTGCTGGATCGTATGGAGGTAATCGATCTTAGCGGATATATAATGGAAGAGAAAGTGGAGATCGGCATGCGCCACCTTTTGCCCAAACAGAAGCAAGAGCATGGACTATCTAAACAGCGCTTCTCTATCCCTCGTAAGACGATGGAAGCGATCATTGAGCGATATACACGAGAGTCCGGTGTCCGTATGCTGGACAAGTGTCTTGCTAAAGTGATGCGTAAAGCTGCCTGGAAAATCGCTTCAGGAGAGAATTGTCCGACACAACTCAAGGTGGATGACTTGCATGAGTTTTTAGGACTTGCAGGCTATGATAAAGATAAATATGAAGGCAATGATTATGCCGGAGTAGTAACAGGATTAGCCTGGACTGCTGTTGGCGGAACGATTTTGCTGGTTGAGTCTTCGCTGAGTAAAGGTAATGGTGAAAAAGTGACCCTGACCGGCAGTTTGGGAGATGTAATGAAGGAATCTGCGATGCTTGCACTTCAGTATATTAAGAGCCATGCAGAAGACCTTGATATCCCGGAGAAAGTGTTTGAAAATTATAATGTTCACATCCATTTCCCGGAGGGTGCTACTCCCAAGGATGGGCCATCTGCGGGTATCACTATGGTCACTTCGCTTGTTTCTCTGTTTAAGCAGTGTAAAGTGCGTCCTCGTTTGGCAATGACTGGTGAGATAACCCTGCGTGGCCGTGTATTGCCTGTTGGTGGAATAAAAGAGAAAATCCTGGCTGCCAAGCGGGCCGGCATTACAGACATAGTGCTTTGTATTGACAACCAAAAAGATATCGAGGATATTAAGCCGATCTATTTGGAAGGTGTAACATTCCATTATGTAAGAAATATTGCTGATGTGCTTGAGTTTGCTCTTTTAGATGAAAAAGTGGAGCATGCCAGAACATTGATTTGATCATCTTATAAAAGACTATTTGTTTTTATGACTAAAGTAAGGCATTTGTTTTATCTGCCTTACTTTTATATTATTACTTAATAGATAAACGAAACGATTGACATGAAGCTACATGTTGTTTTTATAGGACGTACGGTCGGTAAATTGTATAGGGAGGCTATAGAGGATTATGCTCAACGTTTGGCTCATTACTTGCCTTTCTCTATAGAGGAGTTGCCCGATCTGAAGGGCATAGGTAAGATGAGTGAGAATGAAGAGAAAGAGCGTGAGGCTGATCAAGTTTTTTCGACTCTTAAACCGGGAGATGTTTTAGTGTTACTTGATGAAAACGGAAAAGAGTTTTCTTCCCGACAGTTTTCAGCCTATATCGAACAAAAGATGCATTCTGTCAGCCGTCGTCTTGTTTTTTTAATAGGGGGTCCCTATGGCTTCTCTCAGCGTATTTATGATGCTGCTCAAGGTAAAATATCTCTTTCAAAGATGACGTTTTCTCATCAGATGGTACGGCTCTTTTTAGTCGAACAATTATATAGGGCATGTACTATAATGAGAGGAGAGCCTTATCATCATGACTAAAGAGATGTTTATTACCCCCCCAATCGGTCATCAGAGCGATTGGCGGGGTAATAAGATATTTATCTATTACTTTTATCAACAAAGTGTAAATAGATGTGAAATGTGTATTACTAAATGTTACTAAATGTATATATATTATACTTTATTGTTAAAAAATATATATAATTTGCGCGATAAAAGAAAAAATATTTGCCAATATTTTTATAAAGTTGTATTTTTGCATCGTGTTTTTCATGGTATTAGATTTTAAGGTTAACGAAAAGAGTCGTCGTGATGACGATTCTTTTTGTTTTATTATTATGTTTGTATCTTTACTGCACACATTGTGTCGTTTTTCATAATCCTTTCTCCTGATTCTTACATACTTTAAGAGGGTGCACCAAAATATACATTTTGAACTGCACCCTCATTCATTATTTAAAAAGTTGAGCCGAAAACGGGACTCGAACCCGTGACCTACGCATTACGAATGCGTTGCTCTACCAACTGAGCCATTTCGGCAAATCATTTATAAATTTTACTCCCTTTTTAAGGTTTGCGGCCACAAATTTACGCTAATTTTTTGACCTGACAACAATATTAAGTGTTTTTTTTGAAAAAATAATTCCCTTAAACTATCTTTTAAAGAAAAAGAAGTATATTTGCCGTCTATCGTAAATAGACATCGATATTTTCGTTAGAAACATCGTTTTTAATTATATAAGATATTTTGTTTATATCACATTTATTATAATATGTATGTTGCATAAGAACTTTGATTTATATTGTGTCGTTTTTCTTTTTGCCGCTATTTCCATAATGGCTTGGAGTTGTTCTTCCGGTAAAAAAGCCAAGCCCAATATCATGGTTAGTATCTTGCCGCAAAAATTTATTGTTCAGCAGATAGTGGGAGATCGTTATGATGTTAATGTTTTAGTTCCGGCAGGATTCAGCCCGGAATCCTATGATCCGACTCCTAAGGACTTGATGGTGTTGAGTAATACGGATATTTATTTCTCGATAGGAGATTTTGGCTTTGAAGTTCCGTGGATGCCGCGTCTAAATGAGGCGAATCCAACGATGCAATGTTTCAGAATGTCTGCTGCAATTACTTGCTTAGAGCATGATATGAATCATGAAGTAGATCCTCATGTTTGGACGACTCCTGATAATATGAAGTTGATGGCTCGGGTAGTTTTTAAAGCGATGGCAGTATATGATCCTGAGAATATCTCTTTCTATCAAGCTAATTTAGACGATTTTTGTAAGCGAATGGATCAATTACATCTTCGTATTCGTCAACAAGTATCCATTGCTCCATCTCGTGCTTTTGTGATTTATCATCCTGCATTGACCTATTTTTCAGCGCTCTATAATCTGAAACAGTTGTCCGTCGAGCAAGGGCACAAAGAACCTTCTGCGGCCAATATGGCAGATCTGATGGAGGCGATTAAGTCATCGGGTGCTAAAGTGATGTTGATACAGCAAGAAGTAGATTCCAGGTTGGCAGAAACTATCGCCCAGGAGTGTGGACTACGTGTAGTCAGAATCAATCCTCTCTCAGAAGATATTGAAAATGAATTGATGCGGATCGTTTTGGCGATCACTCGTAACTGAGGCTAATCCTTGAAACCGGTAGCTAATCAATTATCCCCAATCGGTCATTAGATCGCCGAAAATTATTCGGATTCAACTTTAAATTTTGCAAACTTTAAAAGTAGAGTTTTAGTTCCCAACACATCAAACTCTACGGTTATCCTTGCATTTTCGTCCGCATCGTGTATTTCTGTGATATGACCTTTCCCAAAACGATCGTGTCTGATGATTGTCCCAATTGACAGAGGTGTCCCGGCATAGGTTATATTAGAATGTGTCGTATGTCCTTTTGGGGAGGGCAATTTTTGCTTTGTTCCGGAAAAAGCAGATGAGTATTTAGGTTGTTGAAACAATGGTTTCTGAGGCGTAGGATAATAAGTTGATCTTTGTGGCTGAAAAGAGTTATTGGCCCAAGAGACTCCCTTATTAGTATCTTTATTATAAAGATATTGAGGATCGATGTCTTTTAGGAATCTGCTCGGCCTGCACATATCACTCCGTCCATTGCGGAATCTGCTGGTGGCATAACTCAGGAAACAATTTTCTTCTGCACGAGTAATTGCGACATAAAAAAGCCTTCTCTCTTCCTCGATTCCTCCAGGCTCATTCATAGACATTTCCGAGGGAAGCAGATTATCTTCCACACCCACAATAAAGACATTTTTAAACTCCAATCCTTTGGCTGAGTGTATGGTCATGAGGGTGACACGATCTTCCGGGCTTTCTGCATCTTGTTCTCTGGATGGTTCGACGTCACCCGAAAGAGATACTTCTCCCAGAAAATCAATCAGAGAGTCGTGAGAATTGCCACTTTCTTTATGTTCGATGACAAATTGCTCAATGGCAGAGAGAAGTTCTTCGACATTTTTCTGTCTTGTTACTCCCTCTATCGTATTATCTCCATTCAGATCCGCCTTAATGCCACTCTCTGTAATCAATTGTAATGTAAGATCGTAGGCATTCAGTTGCGTATTGAGGACGATGTAGCGATTGATCAGTTCGGTGAAGGCTTGAAGTTTAGCTGTTGTCCCTTTGTTAAATTTCAAACCGTATTGGGCTGGGTTCATACAAACTTCAAAAAAAGAAACGGATTGTTGAGAGACAACTTCTGTCAGTTTATTGACTGTCGTGCTCCCTATGCCACGCGCCGGATAATTGATAATACGTTTGAAGGCTTCTTCGTCTGCGGTATTGACAATCAGCCTAAGGTATGCTATAACATCTTTAATCTCTTTACGTTGGTAGAAAGAGAGCCCTCCATATATTTGGTAAGCGATGCCCTGTTTTCGCAGGGCTTCTTCGATGGTTCGACTTTGATTATTGGTGCGGTACAGGATGGCACAATCTGCATAATTATAGCCTTTTTGATGATGTAATGTAGCAATCTGCATGGCTACACTATATGCCTCCTCCAAATCACTATATGTGGCAGTAATAGGGATAAGAGAGCCTTCCGCTTTATTGCTGAAAATTGTTTTCCGTATTTGAGCTTTATTCTTTCTGATTAAACTATTTGCGGCATTAACGATATTTTTTGTTGAACGATAATTTTGCTCGAGTTTAAATAATTGCAGCCCCGGGATAGTATTTTGCAGACTTAAAATATTATTGATGTTCGCACCTCTGAAAGAATATATGCTTTGAGCATCATCCCCCACTACACACAGTCGGAGGTGTTTTCTTACTAATTGTTCGACGATCAGATGCTGTACGCGATTGGTATCCTGGTACTCATCGACCAAAACATATTGGAAGTGATCTTGGTATAGCTCTAATACCTCCGGATGATCTCTGAATAAGATATTAGTATATAGGAGCAGATCGTCAAAATCCATCACTCCTGCCTGGTAGCAACGATTCCAGTATCGTTCATATATTTCGAAAAATTGGGGTATCCCGCACTGGTTATCGTAGTATTTCAATTCCTGATGATTCTTATACATCCCGGGAGTAAACAGATTGTTTTTTGCATTACTGATTCTGCTCTGGATTGCTGCCGGTTTGTATTTTTTATCATCCAACCCCATTTCTTTGATGATGCTCTTTACAAGGCTGCGGGAATCATTTTGGTCGTATATGGTAAAATCTGATTTAAAGCCTATCAACTTTGCCTCTTGTCTGAGTATGCGACTGAATAACGAATGGAATGTCCCCATCCAGATCCTGCGGGCACTTTGCGCTCCGACTAACCGGGTAATTCTGTTTTGCATCTCAGTCGCAGCCTTTTTGGTAAAGGTGAGTGCAATTATCTGATCAGGAAGAAAACCGTTTTTGATGAGATAGGCGATCTTCATGGTCAAAACCTTGGTTTTCCCTGATCCGGCTCCAGCAATAACCAGCTGAGGGCCGGAACAATATGTGACAGCCTCTTTTTGACTGTCGTTGAGTGAACTTAAATATTCTTCTTCCAAAACGACTGATTGTTGAAAATTAGAAAACTCCCTATTGTTAATAATGATCTGTGGGGAATCTATAGCACCCACCTTAAGAAATACCGAGCTTATTACTCTGTCGGAGAAACACTACGGGCAACTTTGTCCCCTCATCCTAAATCAGAATTTGAACCCTAATGTTATATCAAAATTCAATGTTTGGGTTTTTAAAGATGTAAGTGTTCCGGTTACGGCTCCATAGGAGGGGTCGTCCGTGTATGAAAGGACTCCATTTTCATTATAGTATAGAGCATCGGATGAGGGGAACATACCGACTTTTTCATGCTGGATTTTATTCATGAATGAGAAGTCTGCATACCATCCTTTTCCACGATAGCCGATACCGCAAGTGTAATACTCTGTATCGTCTTGCAATGCAAAATTCGGTTTGGTGCTTGACGAATAAATCGCTTCTTCCACACCTTCCCAACGTTTCTCGATGTTGAAGATTTCATCTTTATAGGGAGATGTTTGGTAAGCATATCCGGCGCGGAGGCTGATTTTGGGAGTTATGCGCCATTCTCCACCCGCCTTGATCGTATGAACTTCTTGCATGAAGTCTTTGATGTTGTTCTTTGAGAAGTTAAAATCTGTGTAATCAAAATCGTAGTAATTACTTTGCTTGTATCTCATCGAACGATAATCATCCATATTGTATTCAAGGCTTATTATGCCTCGTGTGCCAACTATAAATGCAGTACTGAACTGGTACTTCCAGGGGGTGTAAAAACGATATTTGTATTCATAAGGGCCTCCGCTATTGGTGGTGCTGCCCCCGTCGGCATCTGTGGACATCACTCCGTCATAATAATCGGTCATATGAAACCATGTAGGAGTATGAACCGCTAAACCGATTCTCCAGAAGTCTGCCAGTCTGGCGATCACACCTAATTTCATGTTAAACCCGGTGCCTTTGGTTTCCAGATCATTCTGATAATCGGTGTAACTGCCATTATACTCAAAGGAATAGTCTTCTTTGAAACTGCTATTGATGATTGAGTTAAAATCAACGATGCTGAAGGTCGCTCCGGCATAGATAAAATCATTCCAGTTAGCGCTCAAGTTTAAGTTATATTCGTCGGTTCTGTTCTCCTCTCGAACGTAAAGGCGCTGAAAAGCATCCAGCCCTTCCTGCTGGTCGTAAGAGACTACGCCCATCTCATTCCCTTGATTGTCATATCCGTTGTCGATGGCATAAGTGTCGTATGCCATCAAACTCATTAACGGGATGGAGTTGTTTTTCCATGCTGATTCGGACGCCAGATAACCCGGATCAAAGAAATGTCCTGTCAGCAGCAAGGCGTTGTTGGTCAAATTGGCAAGATAAGCACCAAACGATGACGGAGCATAGTCTCTTGTTACCGTATATCTACGCTTGACACCTTCCGAGTGGTTCATGCTGATGCCAATGTTGAAGTTGGTCAGGTGTTCACATTCGTCTGTCTTAAAAGAGACAATGTAAGAGAAGTTGCCGATGGAAAAATTAGTTTTCTTTTGTTTCCCTTTGACATCTCCGTATGATGTCGTTTTGGCAACGGAGAGGTTGGGGGTAAATGTTATTTCAGAGGTACCTCTGTATATGCCGATACCAGCCGGATTGCCGGTGATGCAGGATGGGTCTCCTCCGACAGCGCCAAATGCTCCTGCCATACTTTTATATCTTGCCGTACCGCTGATGCTGGTCGCGCTATATCTTGTGGCATCTACCAGGTTTTGGGCGATGGTAGGGATGCTGCTTGTAGCAATTGCTATGCTTATGGTAAAAAGATAACGTTTCATAATCTATAATAAACAATGAATTAATACATCAAAATGTTTGTTTGGCTCATCTGCGTCCGCCACCACTGCGTCCGCCACCGCCGCCACTGCTCCGAGAGGTACCGCCACTGCTGCTGCTTCTGGATGATCCGCTGTTTGAGGGTGAATAGCTGCTGCGATTAGATGAGTTGTAGCTGGGCGTATATGACCGGTTGGAAGAGGAGCGTGTTGTGCTTCGGGAAGAACTCTGACTGCTCACTCTGTTTTGTGTCGTTGTGGACCTCCGACTATAAGTTTTGCCGGTAGAGGACTGGCGTACACCATTGTCCTGTCTGCGTGCATTACTATTGTCCTGTACTCTGCTTGCAGTAGAGTTTTGTACATTCCCTTTGTTTGCACTCACTCTGTTGGTCACGGTCGAGGAGGCACGATTTCCACGCGATGGAGTCGCTGCTTGTTGCGTGCTGCTGCCGCTATTCCGATTGTTGGAGACACCTTGCACCCGTGATGGCGTAGCTACATTGTTGGGACGGCTGCCGGTCATTTTGGATGAAGAGCGATTGTTGGATGCAGTAACTCTGCCGGTGTTGTTGTTATATCTTCCACCCATATTATTGATGCGTCCGCCTCTGGACGGGAAGGGCTTGTGATGATGTGCGTAGTGGGGATGGAAATAGTGCGGTTGCGGATGATAATAAGGTGCATACCAGCCACCATACCATCCAGTGTAATAGCCGCAATTCCAGTGATGATGCCAGCTACCGTAGTGGAATCCGAATCCGGGAGTTACATACCACCAGGGATCATAATAGCAGAAATCCCAGAAATATGGGTCATAAAATGATATATCATAGTAAGGGGTACTATAATAAACTCCGAAAAACGGATTGTGAAATCTTCTGATGCGGTCTGAAAAGTAATACTGCTCCACGACATATACCGTGTCTCGGATAACTTCCGGAGCGGTGGTGCGCTGAGCTGCCACAGATTGCGGATCGTTATCTTCAAATGAAACAGTAGATACATTGCCGGATGTCATACCTGTCGCAGTCGAACGGCGATTGTAAGAATCAATGTCCCAATCGTCATTCGCTGAGGTCTCCCATGTGTCCACCTCTTTATATGCCATTGCCTTAGCACTCTTTTTGCTGTAATAGATGTCATCATCATACTGGGCCTTTGCTGGAAATGCAATCATAGCGGTAATAGCTGCAATTGTCCAAATCATAATCTTTTTCATAGCCTGATAATTTTGAGTTTTCCAATATTTTACTTTTCTTTGCGGTACAGAAACGATAGTGTGTCTTGATCTGCTTCAGAAAATTGAAAGAACGATTATGTAAGTTGCAAAATGTAAACTGAAATTTATTTTTGCTTGCTTTTTCATCCTCTTTCTGTTATTATGATGTGCAAAAGACAGGAAAGTTTAAAAACTGTATGTTGCGCTCAGCCTGTTTTTAGGATGTTATGATCACTCGCCTGCTTTCTTTCTGCAAATATAGAGAGAATTTTGCTAAATATCCTAAAGAGAGTATTTTTTAACTCTTTCCTAACGATTTTTTATAGATAGTAAGAGGTTATCAGGAGGATATGGATCGTATTAAAACAGATAATTTCTCAGTTTAGACTAAGATAATATATAATATTTGTATGGATTATATAGAAGTTAAAATTGTCCCCCGTCCTTTCAGTGAGGAGATTGCCGATGTGTTGTCTGCATTTCTGGCTCCTGTGGGCTATGATAGCTTTACCCAGGAAGAGGATTGCCTGAAGGCTTATTGCCCTAAAGATAGTTTCTCCGAAGATCTGTTGCAGGGGGTGCTGGGTGAACTCCCTTTCCCGGAGGTCACCTGTCAATACACCTTTCAGCCCATCGAGACGCAGGATTGGAATGAAACGTGGGAGCGTCAGCAGGCTTTTGCCCCTATTGAGATAGATACCCGATGTGTGATTCATGATCCGGCGGTCTCCGTTTCGGGCGATTTCCTCTATGAGGTGTTGATCTCGCCCAAGATGTCTTTTGGCAGTGGTCATCACGAAACGACGTCCCAGATCCTGGCTGAGATTCTCGATATCCCTCTCTCCGGTAAACGTGTGCTGGACATGGGGTGTGGCACCGGCGTTTTAGGAATTTTGGCAGCCAAGTGCGGCGCTTCTTTCGTTAAGGCGATCGATATAGATGACTGGGTGTGTGGCAATGCCCGTGAAAATGTTGCCTTAAATGCAGTGCCTCAAGTGGAGGTGGAGTGTGGTGATACACAACTTTTGTCCGGTGCGGAGACCTATGATTTGATATTGGCCAATATCAATCGCAATATCCTGTTGGCCGACATGGCCGCCTATGTCGCCTCTCTCGCTGCCGGAGGCGAATTGATCATGAGTGGTTTTTACGAGGAGGATGTTGCTGCCATCAGACAACGGGCAGAGCAGCTGGGCCTTGTTTATCAGTATCACCGGAGTTGTAATAACTGGGCAGTGGCACGATTTGCCCGGATGTGATCAGCAGCGAGGCTTCCGGTGCGGTGCAATAAATTTTGGCGTCGATGATTCTTTTACAGACTAACGACATTCGCAACGTTGATGCGGCGGTGTGTCAAAAGCAAAATATTTCCTCATTTCAATTGATGCAGCGTGCTGCATCGGCTGTTTTTGCCGAGCTGAAACGCCGTTGGCAGGATCGCTCGCGGAGGTATCTTGTCTGGGCGGGTGCCGGCAATAATGGCGGTGATGCGTTAGTGGTCTATCGGTTGCTTTACGATGCCGGCTATAACGTCCGGTGTTATCTCTTCAATCCCAATGGCAGATTATCCGAAGACTGTGAGAGAGCTTTTGCTGAAGCCCCTAAAGATCGGTTGATACCGGTCGATGAGCGCTTTGTCATGCCCGACATGGACGAGGAGACCCGGGTGGTGGATGGCCTTCTGGGCAGTGGACTCAATCGTCCGCTGGAGGGTGCGTATGCCTACCTTGTCCGATGCATCAATCAGAGCGGAGCAGAGGTCGTTTCCATAGACATCCCCACCGGTCTGATGGGGGAGAACAATGCGAGCAATCATTATGACACGGTGCTTCGGGCATCCCTTACCTTGACTTTTACCTCCCCCAAACTGAGTTTCCTCTTCCGGGAGAATGCCCCTTATGTCGGGACTTGGAAGGTGCTTGACATCGGACTTGATGAGGAGACTGCCGCCACTGTCTCGATGTCTCCTTATCGGGTCATCTCCGGCCGGGATGCTGCCGCCATTTTGCAGCCGCGTTCACGGTTTGATCATAAAGGGTGCAATGGCAGTGCATGTCTGGTGGCAGGCAGTCGGGGCATGATGGGGGCAGCCTTGCTCTCAGCACGGGCTTGTATGCGCAGCGGGGTAGGATTGCTCACGGTCTGTGCTCCTGCCTGTGGTTATGACATTTTGCAGTTGGGTGTACCTGAGGCCAAATGCCTCTGTGATACCCGGGGGGATTTTGTCTCCTCACTCTCCTTTGTCGATACCTCTTTTTCGGCTTATGCCATAGGACCCGGGCTTGGGACACGCTCGGAGACTGCCGATGCGCTCCATCGCTTTTTGTCAGAGGTCAAGCGACCTATGGTGCTGGATGCCGATGCGCTCAATCTCTTGTCTGCCCATCCCGAGTGGTTCTCTTTGCTCCATCGCAATGTGGTTTTGACGCCCCATCCGAAGGAGGCCGATCGGTTGATCCGGGCGGCATTGGCTGCCGGACTGCTTCGTGATCGGTTGGGTAGTTTCCGGTCACCCGATCTCCCGGACCATCTCTCGGGCTATGCCCGTCTGCAGTGGGTCAGAGCTTTGGCACAGGAGTTGCATGTCGTGATTCTCCTCAAAGGGACTTATACGGCGGTTTGTCTCCCGAGCGGAGAGGTGTGGTTCAACACCGAGCATGGCAATCCGGGTATGGCTGTCGGTGGGAGTGGAGATGCACTGACGGGTATTATTTTGGCCTTTCTGGCTCGCGGTTATCGGGTGCAGGATGCGGCTTGTCTGGGTGTCTATCTTCATGCTTTAGCGGCCGACGAGGCCTGGGAGCAAGGGGAGAGTTATGAGAGTTTGTTGCCCTCTGATCTTATCCGTTCTCTCGGTGCCGCGTTCCGAAAGGTGAGATCCATGAAGGTCTCTGATGACCATTTTTTATAATTCCCCTTCCGAAACTTACCGGAATGTTTTCTCGCACATTTCATAAAACATTCTTGCAAATTTCAGCAGGAAGAAAGGGGTGAAGAGAGATAGACGGTTTACATATATTAACAGATAAAACTATTGCAACTATAAAATCATCTTCGTAAATTTGGCGCGTCTTTTATCTTGCGGCGAGGTCCTCAGATGACGGCGGAGATCCAAAGAAATATATATACCCCATGTGTAATTTATAAAAATCTCAAAAGATATGCAGCAGCTTAGTCCCAACAGCCTCCTTCAAGGAGGGAAATATCGGATAGAGAAAGTTCTCGGTCAGGGCGGTTTCGGCATCACCTACTTAGGAGTGCAGGTGGCATTGAATCGCAAAGTGGCGATCAAGGAGTTCTTCATGAAGGAATATTGTAACCGTGATGAAGAGACCTCTCATGTGAGTGTCCCCTCGGAGGGGAGCAAAGAGTTGGTCGGCAAGTTTCGTGCCAAGTTTGTCAAGGAGGCGCAAAACATCGCTTGTCTCAATCATCCGCACATCATCCGCATCTACGACATTTTTGAGGAGAACGGCACAGCCTACTATGTGATGGAGTATTGGGACCACGGATCGTTGGGCGATCATGTGAAGAGCCATGGCAGACTCCCGGAGGCAGAAGCTTTGCGCTACATCCGTCAGGTGGCTGAGGCGTTGGATTACATCCATCAGCGGAAGATGAATCACCTTGATGTGAAGCCCGGCAATATCCTTCTGGATGAGGCGCATAATGCCGTGCTGATTGACTTCGGGCTTTCTAAGCGTTATGACGCGGAGGGGAATCAGACGAGTACCACGCCGGTGGGCATCAGCCACGGCTATGCCCCTTTGGAGCAATATAAGAGGGGTGGTGTTGGTACATTCTCTCCTGCCACCGATGTCTATTCGTTGGGCGCTACGCTCTATAAACTGCTGACGGGGGAGACCCCACCGGAAGCCAATGACGTGATGGACGAGGGTCTGCCGGCATTCCCCGCTTCCGTTACCGCTACTACCGTCTCCGCCATCGAGAAAGCGATGCAGCCTGCCAAGAAGAACCGTCCGCAAAGCATCGGGGAGTTTATGGCATTGTTAGGCATGGGAGAGGAGCCGATTAAAAAGGAGACTGAGGAGGATGAAGAGACAAAAATTGATGTAGATGAAGAGGAGACGAAACTTGTGGCAGAGGAGCCAAAACCTGCTCCTGCTCCCAAACCGCAGCCTCAGCCAAAGCCTACACCCGCTCCGAAGCCGGAGCTGAAAGTTACGGAGGTGACAGAACCGAAGTCCTCCTCACGGAAGACTTGGGTAATCTCCTTGTCTGTGGTGGCAGTCGCTTTGATCTGGTTGTTATGGCCGAAAGGGGGGAATGATGTTGCACCGAGTCCGCGCCCTGCTCAGCAAACTTCGGTCACACAGAGCCAACCTGCACCGGTAGTAGTCCACGAGGAGACCCCCGCACCCTCATTACTCTATGTTACGACTTCTCCATCCGGCGCTACGGTCTATGTGGATGGTAAAAAGGTGGGCACTACTCCCATCGAGGGTAAAGAGATTGATAGGGGTAGTCATACGGTAAAGATCAGCAAGAGTGGTTATGAAACCATCTCAGAGAAGAAGACCTTTGGAGATAAGCCTGTGGTGCTGAATGAAACTCTGACGGCAGAAGCGAAGAGAGAGACGCCGGTCTCATCCGGATCTTCTCGATCGGCTAAAAAGAGTGTTACATCCAATGGATTCTCTTACACGATCAACGGAGTTACTTTCAATATGGTATCAGTGAAAGGGGGTACCTTCCAGATGGGTGCGACTTCAGAGCAGCAGAGTCCGGATAGTGATGAGAAGCCCGTTCATAGTGTCACCCTGAGCGATTACTATATTGGCGAAACCGAGGTGACGCAGGCTCTTTGGACGGCAGTTATGGGAAGCAATCCATCTAATTTCAAAGGGGATAATCTTCCGGTGGAGCGGGTCTCTTGGGATGATTGCCAGACCTTCATTCGTAAACTGAATCAGTTGACGGGAGCGACTTTCCGCCTCCCGACCGAAGCGGAGTGGGAATACGCGGCACGTGGTGGCAATAAATCTCGCGGTTATCAATATTCGGGCAGCAATAATTTGAGCGATGTTGCTTGGTACACAAGTAACTCCGGCGATAAGACCCATGCCGTGAAGACAAAACAGCCGAACGAGTTAGGTCTTTATGACATGAGTGGCAACGTCTGGGAATGGTGTCAGGATTGGTATGGAGATTACACGAGCAGAGCTCAGATGAATCCTACGGGACCTTCTTCGGGGTCGTACCGCGTGAGCCGTGGCGGTGGCTGGTACGGCGACGCGGGGTACTGTCGCGTCTCCAATCGCTACTGCAACACGCCCGGCAACCGCGGCGATAACCTCGGCTTCCGCCTGTCTTTTTAGTTTCTTCTCATAAATAAAAATAATCAAGAAGCGTAGCGAAAATAGAATCATTTCATAAAGCGCAGCGACAGAAGTCGCGAGCAGCGAGCCGCCCCGATATAAGGAGCGCGTAAAGCGCGATGGAAAGGGGCGGCGAGAATTTTTTTTTAAACTCTCAGAATATGCAATATAAAAAATTTATCCTTTCAGTAACAGATGATGGAGTGCAAGAGGCAGAACTTAATAAATTTTTGCGCAGTCATCGGGTTCTGAAAGTGGAGTCTAATTTTGTCCCCTCCGATGCCTATTGGGCCATGCTTGTATCTTATATGGATGGAGACCCGGAGCAAAGTGCTCCGCCCGCCAAACGCAATAAAAGTGAGCGTACTGATCCTATACATGGTCTTACTGCAGAGGAGAAGTCGCGCTACGATCACTATGTCGGTATCCGCTTGACCATAGCACGGAGAGAGGGGGTAAAAGCCTTTCATGTTTTTACCAACTCCGAGCTTGCCTCCATGGCTCGCATTTTCCCGCTGACCCTTTCTGCGATTGCAGCCATCGAAGGGATCGGACCCAAGCGTGCAGAACAATATGGTGCAGAGTTTCTTTCTCCGATCGCCACTGACCCTATCATCACTGACCCCAATGAAGCGAGTCGGATATTTGATGCCGCTGATAGCCCATATTGACAATCTCAATGAGGCATTTTTACGTGCTGCCCGAGGCAAGCAGGAGAGGGCAGAGGTCTGTCGTTTTCGAGAGCATCTAACAGTGTACCTGAACCGACTTTCAGAGGAATTGCTTGCCGGGACATTCCGATGGGGTGACTACCAACGATTCTCCATCTACGACCCTAAAAAGCGGACTATCTGTGCTGCCCCTTTTCGAGATCGTGTAGCCATGCATGCCATGATGCGTATCTGTCACCCTGTTTTTGAAGATTATCAGATTTATGACAGTTATGCCAGTCGTCTCGATAAGGGTGTATATAAGGCATTGGAACGGGTGCAGCAATATACTCAACGTTATGAATGGTTTTTGAAACTTGATTTTGTTCATTACTTCGATCGCATCGACCATGAAGTGATGTTAGGGCAATTGACGCGTCTCTTCAAAGACCCTTTTTTACTCCACTATCTTCAATCTCAACTCGATGGATATGAAGTTTTGCCCGGACGCGGATTGCCCATAGGAAATCTCACAAGTCAATATATGGCCAATCATTATTTAGCTGTAGGAGACCACTATCTGAAAGAGCAACTTAGAGTGCCTGCCATGGTGAGGTATATGGATGACATTCTTATCTTTGCGCACTCCAAAGAACAACTTGCCACTTACTATCGCCTCTACATTGACTATGCCACAGAACATCTGCGTCTTGCTCTTCATCCGCCCGTGTGTAATCGGGTATCTCGTGGAGTACCCTTCCTCGGATATGTTGTTTGTCCGAGACGAATCCATTTAGCCCAGCGCAGTCGCCATCGTTTTCGTCGCAAACTGCAAATGCTCTCTTCTGCATACGAAAATGGAGAGATGGAAGAACAAAAATATCGTGAGCGAATGACGGCACTTTTTGCTTTTACCCTGCATGCCGATAGCTATGCTTTTCGTCAGAAAATATTAGAACAACAAGGAGCGTTTCCATGATTCGGGGTCTAACCGCGTGAACCGTGGCGGTAGCTGGAACAACAACGCGAGGAACTGTCGCGTCTCCAATCGCAACAACAACACGCCCGACAACCGCAACAATAACCTCGGCTTCCGCCTGTCTTTTTAGCTCTTCTCTATTTTTTGTCGCGTCTATTTCTATGAGAAGAACAGGAAACGCATTCCGTCCCCTCCCTGTCATAGTCGATATTCATCAGCTGTGAAAGAGGAGGGCAAATAGATTACATGAATATCATGTTTATTCTGCCTTTGTTTAGTAGGGTGCACTATGATTAATTTCGTGCATCTCGAACTACAAAGGCAGAATATTTTTTTATCCAGGGATTTATGGATTATTAACACTCAAATGCAAACTATATATAGCAAATTTGAGAGAGGTTTTTGTGTAAAAAATTTGTCTGTAATAAGAGGGGGTGAGAAACCCCATGTTTGTAATCGTTTTGCGCAGCGCGCTGGGTATGCTTCTTCAGCGCAGTCCGTTGGCTTACACAGCACGCTGCGTTAGCCTCTTCAGTGCGCTGCGTTGGGTCGCAAATCAGTAGTAAATCACAGTAGCCTCGTGATGCAACATGCGTACCCTCGTAGTTCGAAGAGCGTACCCTTGTTGGCCCACACGCCTACGCTCGTTGCATCACAAGGCTACGCTCGTTTTGCCATGCAACTCCCGGCTTCATCGGGCAAAACCCTCTCTCCAACCGCTTATAAATAACATTTAGCGAGGAGAAGATCCCGTCGATCTCTCCTCGCTAAACGATGTATGACCCCTAAGTGGGCTATAAATATATCACTTCAGCCCTTGAGGCTGTACAATGTCGATAAAAATCAAATCAT
>JAZNGG010000020.1:0-102814 GCA_045576355.1 Bacteroidales bacterium | reverse complement strand
GATATTCACGGCTGTCCGGTAAAAATCACATTGATAAATGAGAATAGACTTATCATATATGGTTGTTATTTCCCATTTTAAGCTTTATCCTGCACTTTTCCCCCTAAAATGGCTCATATGTATACCAAACATATCGGCTGTCCGGGGAAATGTTGTTTTTGACACGCTTCATGATTTTTACCGGACAGTAATAAAACCCAATAGGACGGCTTCACTGACATTATCCGGCATCCCAAAGGATGTGGAGACGAGTGTGTCGACTGTTGTGGTTTTATACAGCCCGATGCGTTACTTCGATAGCCATGTGTCGATTGGGGGCAGAGTGATAATGATGTGTTTGTCGGATTATGAGTAGTTAGGATACCTATATTTGGGTATTATGAATGTTGTTATTCGTCCTATAGATTTGCCAGTGATTGACAGAAAATAGCCGATATTCAGCAAAAGTTAAAAACAGAAATTTTGCTGAATATCAGCTATTTTAAAGTAAAGATTGTTTCAATTCTCAATGATAATTATAGCAAATACTTCTAAACTTAAATTTCAGATGTATTTTTGTCATTGATAAGAATTTTTCGATATTTACCCGGGGAGTACCCGGTGTGTTTTTTAATGAATTTTCCAAAAAAAGAGTAATTGGGGAAATTGTAAAAATCAGCAATTTCTTTTATAGACAGGTCTGAATTTAAAAGCAAATGTTTTATGTCGTTAACAACATATTCATTAATCCATGCAAATGCCGTTTTTCCACTTACGTCTTTACACACAATTGATAGATGTTTAGGCGAAACAAATAATTTGTTAGAGTACCATATTAGGCCTCTAGGTTTTATCTCTTGCTCTAAGAGTAATTTTATAAAGTTTTTGAATAGGATTTCTTTTCTACTGAACTCTTTTTTTACAGGCTCTTCTATGCTTATATTATCTAGTAACTCAAATAAACAAGTACTTATGATGGAATATAATATTTCTTTTTTATATCTTGATGTTGGTGACTGAAGTTTTGTTCTCAAAACTTCAAGGTATAATTCAAAAATATGTAAATTTTCATTCTCAATATGGATAATTGGATTAACAGATAGCATATTTATTTTATCCCATAATTTATTTTCAGGGATAAAATCTGTAACGACATTTACTGAAAGACACAATATATTACATTCGAGATCCGGACTCAACAATACATTCTTAACATATGTATTCGGAAGACAAACTAAAATATCGTTTTGTTCTAACAGAAAACGTTCGGCATTGATGTACAATTGCATTTTCCCTTTCAAACATATCGCAATAGTAACCATATTGGGTTTTAAGACATCATCCGTAAAGGGCAATTCCTTGACATCAGAATAAAGAATTACATCATTGTCTATATAGTCAAAATCTATCCCGTCGGGTATCTTGTCAAATCCGATTTCTTTAATGTTTATAGCTCTCATTGATAAAACCTAATTGTGTTTAGATGTTACAAAGGTAGCCATTATAATCCATTCTGTGTTTCTTTATATTCGTTTTAAATGTTCTGATTCTCCCTATAAAGAATAATAGATAATTATGCCGCGTAAAAAGAACACGAACAATCGGAGAAGGCTTTCTAATTTTGCATGTCCAAAAACAAAAAACGAATGAAAAAGAATGTACTTTTAACATGGATTGCCGCAGCTACGATAATACTATCTGCAGGATGTGGAAATCAGGAAGAAAAATCGAAAAATGTAGCACCGCTGAGAGTGCAAAGTGAGATTGTCCATCTATCTTCGGATATAGACACAAAGAGTTATATCGGTATTGTGGAAGAAGAATCTGCCATATCCGTAGGTTTTACCGGGAGTGGAACTATCAGCAAGGTTTGTGTCAGCGAAGGACAAACAGTCCGGAAAGGGCAGCTTATCGCTGAAATCGACAAAACCCAGGCACAGAATATGCTTGTAGCTGCAAAAGCTCAAATGGAACAAGCCAATGATACTTATAAACGTCTAAAACAATTGCATGACAATAATTCGCTCCCGGAAATGGAGTGGGTGGAAGTGCAAAGTAAGGTGCAACAAGCAGAAGCATCTCTCGAAATGGCCAAGAAGTCATTGGCCGATTGCAGTATCTTTGCACCGGAAAACGGAATCATTGGTAAAGGAGTAATGAATGTAGGCGAAGTGGTATTGCCTGCACTTCCTGTCGCGAAGGTTCTCGTCATCAACAACGTAAAGGTACGTGCAAGAATTCCTGAAAAAGAAATTGCAGGCATAACATCAGCTTCTATATCAAAGGTTACACTGGATGCACTTGTCGGTTATACTTTTGAAGGCGAAAAAATAGAGAAATGTATTGATGCCAACAACACCACACATACTTACGATATCAAAGTTAATGTAAAGAACAGCAAACGTCAACTCTTACCGGGTATGGTGGCTCATGTCCAAATACATCATGCCGCACAGCGGGAAGTTATCTCTGTACCCATTACATCAGTTCGCAAGAATGCAAACGGAAAATACTTTGTTTGGATCAACAAGGGAGGTAAAGCGCATCGAGCTACAATAACTACAGGCGATGCCATAGGCAATAGAATCATTGTCTTGTCCGGATTGCATGAAGGCGATGTGGTCATCACCGAAGGTTATCAGAAACTTAGTGAAGGAATGGAGGTAATCTGATGAAAAAGAAACAGAATTGGGTCGCGTGGTTGATGCACAACTACCGACTGACCTTTTTGTTGGTTGGAGTCGTATTTGTGTTGGGATTTATCGGTTTGGACAAGATGCCTAAGGCAGAGTTCCCCGATTTTACGATTCGACAGGGTGTTGTCGTTGCGGTCTATCCCGGAGCTACTGCCGAGGAGGTGGAGATGCAGGTGGCACGTCCGCTGGAACGTTACTTGTTTACATATGAGGAGGTAAAACGTCGAAAAACAACTTCAACAGCATCGAATGGAATGTGTACCATTATGGTCGAATTGCATGATGAGGTGGATAATATGGATGAAGTGTGGTCCAAAATTCGTCATGGTCTGAATGCCTTTAAGAGCGAACTTCCGCAGGGTGTGATGGCCATTGCCGTAAATAATGATTTCGGCGCCACGAGTGCTACTCTTATTACAATGGATAGCGAGCATCGTTCATATCGCGAACTGAAAGAGTATGCTGATGACTTGGCCGACGAACTACGCCGGTTAGAAAATATTGATAATGTTACGGTGTATGGCGAGACAATTGAGCAAATCAGCATTTATGTTAATCGCGAGCGTCTAACGGCTTATGGCATTGGACAGATTCAATTGATTCAAGCACTTAACAATGCTGGTCTGACTACCATGTCAGGTAGTATTACTAATTGGCAGAAAAACACTCCTATTCATATCAAACCGATGACCAATAGTGAGCAGGAGATCGAAAATACAGTTATCTTCAGCAATGGTAGCGATGTGGTACGCGTGAAGGATGTTGCAGAGGTAAAGCGCGAGTTTGACAAATCGGGGTCCTATATTGAATTTAACTCTCACCCTTGTGTTATTCTTTCGGTGGAAATGTTGGAAGGTAATAATATCGTACAGTATGGTGAGGATGTACAAGCGATAATTGATGATTATATCGCCACATCACTTCCCGACGATGTTACCATACAGCGTATCACCGACCAAAGTGAGGTTGTTGACCGCTCGGTCAAGGATTTTTTGCGAAATCTCATCGAGTCGATGATTATCATTATCCTTGTAATGTTGATTCTCTTCCCGTGGCGTACGGCGCTGGTGGCAGGTGCTATTGTTCCTCTTTCGACTTTCTGTTCGGTCGGTGTGATGTACCTGTGCGGTATTCCGCTTAATACGGTTACGTTGGCAGGTCTTATTGTGGTGTTAGGTATGGTGGTGGATAACGCGATTGTTATTTTGGATGGTTATTTGGAATACCTTAATAAGGGGATGTGCCGATGGCATGCAGCCTGCATGTCGGTTGAACAATATTTCATGCCGATGGCTCTTGCAACCATTTGTTTGTGTGCCATATTCTTTCCTATGATTTTTGTAACCACAGGAATGATTAATGAGTTGACCTTTTATATGCCGTGGACACTTGCTGTCAATTTGGCGGTATCGCTGATATTGGCTGTTGTGGTACTGCCCATTTGGGAGGCTGTGTTCATTAAAAAACGCAAGATAACCAGAAATAAGCACGTTGATGTCTCAAAGCCAACGAGTCGAGTGGGAGATATTACAGAAGAGGCTTATGAAAAGAATCACAACAAGAAGTCTATTACTGACTATGTGCAGGAGACCTATAATCGTGTCTTGGCGTGGACATTCCGCCATCCGTGGAAGTGCATAACAATAGGAGTGTTGTCGGTGGCACTGACATTTATCCTTGCAGCACCTAACATTAAGATACGAATGTTGCCCGTAGCAGACAGAAACCAATTTGCCGTTGAGATTACCCTGCCCGAAGGTAAAGGCCTTGCCGAAACCAAGGCGATTGCCGACTCGGTAACAACTTTGTTGCGTGCGGATGAGCGAGTGGTGAGTGTTACCTCATTTGTGGGTACATCGTCGCCTCGTTTCCACACAGCATACGCCCCCAAGGCAGGAGGACGACACTATGCACAGCTTATTGTAAATACCACTTCTACCAAAGCCACCGAGGAGGTATTGCAGAAGTTTGAACCAATGAGCGATAGCTTCCCTAATGGTTTCGTGAAGTTCAAGCAGTTGGATTATCAGATTTTCACTCCGTTTGAGTTCCGCTTTTATGGCGAAAACATCGATTCGCTACACCGTGTGGCCAACGATGTGATGCAGTTGATGCGTCAGGATAGCCGTGTAATGAATGTTAAGACAGATTGGGATGATCCTCGTCCCTATATTGAGGTAGAGTTAGACCCTGTTACGACATCGCAACTGGGTATCAACCGCACTCTTGCCGAGTTGGAACTGACGCTTAATACAGGAGAGATGCAGGTAGGTCAGATTTGGGAGGGAGACTATCAAGTGCCCTTGATTCTGAAAGATGCTCGCAACGAGGAGTTAAATTACGAGGAGATAAATGATATCTATCTCTCGGCGGGCAACGCATCCGTTCCTCTGCGCCACGTTGGTAGTGCCGAGCCCGCTTGGGGTGAAACGCGCATTATGCATCGCAACGGAGTTCGCTGCATTACCGTTAATCTGGAGCCTCGATTCGGTGTCTATTCCAACGGTTTGCAAACCGATTTCAGGGAATTGATTGAAACCAAGATTGATATCCCTGAGGGCGTACGCTTTGAGGTGGGCGGCGAACCAGAAGACGATGCCGAGACCTCAGGAACCATTTCCACATCGTTATTGATAGCCATCGTGATAATCTTCTTCTTCCTACTATTCAATTTCCGCACCTACAAACTTACCATCGTAAGTATTGTGGCCATTGCATTTGCCTTCCCGGGTATGCTCATCGGTTTATGGATTGCAGGTTGCCCTGTGGGCGTAACAGCTATGTTTGGAATCATCACATTGATGGGTATGATTATGCGTAATGAAATCCTCATCTTCGAACATGCAGAAGGACTCCGTAAGGGAGGCTGGTCGGCCCGCGATGCAGCTTTCGATGCCGGTCGCCGACGCATGGTGCCTATTTTCCTGACCACAGCTACTACTGCTGTAGGGGTGGTTCCTATGATTGTGGCAGCTACCAGCTTCTGGATGCCGGTAGGTGTGAGTATTTTTGCCGGTGGTATTGGCTCGTTGATTCTGGTGGTAACCATGCTGCCTGTGATTTACTGGAAACTATACGAAAAGAAAGACGATGAAAAGAAACATCAAATTTCGATTTCTCAAACTATTAAAAGATAATGAACATGAAAAAAAGAATATATATTTGCTTAGTTGCATTGGCTCTTCAGTCGTCGATGAAAGCCCAACATCAATACTCACTGCAGGAATGCCGACAATTGGCATTGGAACAGAACTCTAAAATAAAAGTGGCAACCAACAAGACGCAGATGGCCAAACAAGAAAAACGGGAAGCCGTAACAAACTTTTTCCCTTCCATCTCTCTAACAGGAGGAGCCATGAAAGCCGATGATGGGCTTGTTCAGATGCCTATGGGAGATCAACCCATGAAACTGCTGGATAAAGGGATGTTTGCCGGAGCCATAGTATCCATGCCCATCTTTGCCGGTGGACAGATTTATCATGGTAATAAGTTGGCTAAGTTAGGAGTGGAACTCAGTGAACTGCAACTCCGTCAAACCCAGAACGAGGTAACACTCTCCGTGGACCAATATTATTGGAACATCGTGGTACTAAATGAAAAGTTGAAGACACTACAACTCGTATCAGTATTGCTTGAAAAGATATGCAGCGACGTCATAGCAGCGGTGGATGCAGGCATCAAAAACCGAAATGATTTGCTGCAAGTAGAACTTCGCAAGAACGAAACAAAAAGTGCAGTGATAGACATACAGAACAATATCGCTATCTGCAAAATGTTGTTGGCTCAATATATCGGAGCCGATATGAACGGTTTCGAAGTACAGACAGCAGTCAGTACAGAACTTCGTGCTCCGGAACATCTCTACGTTAACCACAGCGAACGTCTAGAAACGACCGTTGAGTATCAACTATTGAGCAAAGCTGTAAATGCATCCAAACTGGAAAAACGTTTGAATATAGGTCAATTTTTACCTAAGGTGGCCCTGCAAGGTGGGTATCTGTATAATGATTTTATGGGACCTTCCCAAAACTCATTCGTCGGCATGCTGAATGTATCAATTCCTGTTTCTTGGAAGGCTCCTTTCTGTCTCCGAACTTCCACCCTCCGGCATCAGAATGCCGTCTCCGAGTTTGATAATGGCTGTGAGCTACTGATGATAAGGATGCAGCAAGCGCAAAACGACTTGAGCAACGCTTATCAGCAGGCTCTCATTGCCCTAAAAAGCATCGAGCAATCGGAGGAGAATCTCCGTCTGAACGAGCAATACTACAAAGCCGGGACTTGCGGCATGAGTGACCTGCTGGAGGCACAGCAGCTCTATCAGGAGTGCAGAGACAAGTATGCTGATGCTTACTCCAAATATGAGATAAGCAAGGCTGAATATCTGCAAGCCGTCGGGCAATGACTATTTTTGAGATATTAGGCTGATCTCTCCTCCGGCAGTCTGCATTATGATGGGCCGGAGGATCACTTCAAGATCTGATCCGCATGATTTTTAGTATCTACTTTCTCTATCACTTCGGTGCAAATGCCTGCTTCGTCGAAGATGAATGTGCGGCGCAGTGTGCCGGTGGAAACTTTGCCACAAAAGACCTTTTCTCCCCATGCTCCGAAGTCTTGAAGCATCTTGGTGGAGGTGTCTGAAAGCAAGGTAAAGGGGAGGGCATTTTTCTCGATAAACTTCTTGTGTGATGCGGCAGAGTCTTTGCTGACTCCGATTACTTGATAGCCTTGCCCGATGAGACGATCGTAATTGTCTCGCAGGTTGCATGCCTCTGCTGTGCATCCCGGTGTGTTGTCTTTAGGGTAGAAATAGATGATGGTCTTTTTGCCGATAAGGCTTTCGGAGGTAATGGTTTTGCCATCTTGATCGATCACCTCGAAGTGAGGCATTTTGTCGCCGACTTTGATCATAACTGTTTGTTTTTTGTGTTTTATAATAATGTTTGGGTATAGACTTTATTAGGGTTGGGTTTTGGGGAAGGAAAAGCCCGATTTTAATGTTCGTCATCCTTCCCGGTGGAGTCCCAGGATAACGTTCATGATTTGAGGGTGCAACATCGTGCTGATCCCGCAAGGCTCATGGTGTCTATCGGAGGGAAACTGACACCGGAAAGGATGTTGTGAGGGAAGATAATTGAGATCTCGTTAGGGTATAACACTTTGTCTCTTCTTAATAAACCCTAAATGTGGAGCCCGGAGTTTATCTGTCACCTCTTTAAAATGCCGACTTAAAAGTTACTTATAGTCTTTTAATATTTCTTGTAACTTTTGTCTGGCAAAGAATATTCGACTTTTGATCGTTCCTAACGGAAGGTCGAGTCTCTCTGCGATCTCATTGTACTTGTATCCTGCGATGTGCATCGAAAACGGGATACGGTACTCGTCAGCAAAATGATTGATGGTTTGTGCGATCTCTTTTACTGAAATCGTTCCGTCCGGCGTGTCAAAGCCGGATTCTTGGGGTAGATTTAAGTGGTAAAGATCTTCTGTTTGGTCGATTATCGTCTGGTTCCTAGCTTGTCGACGATAATTGTTGATGAAGATGTTACGCATGATGGTGAAAATCCATCCTTTGAAATTGACGTTCTCCACATACTTGCTGCGGTTGTCTAGCGCCTTTAGTGTGGTTTCTTGTAGGAGATCTAATGCCTCTTCTTGATCGGAAGTAAGCATGAATGCAAAGTTTTTGAGATTCTCTTGCAATGAAATCAATTTCGTACAAAAATCGTTTTCGGAGTTTCTAACGGTAGTCATAGAAGACATTTGTGATAATTGTTAGAGACAAAGTGTTATCAGAAAAACAAAAGATGTATCAAAATGTTTGTTATAAGGTACGCAACACGTTATTATAGTAAGTGAAAGTCCGAAACTTTCGGGGCAAATGTAAACTTAAATATGTTTTTTGAATAAACAAAATTGAGTAAAAAGTTATTATAATATCACAAGAAAAAACGAAAACTGTCAAAATAGTATCTGAAGTTTACAAAAATAAACTAACTTTGCAGAAAATATTACTAAGAAAGCATTTTTATGGAAAAGATTCATGTAGAGAAAGCCGAAGGAAAATTAGGGATTCTCGTAGTAGGTCTTAGTGGTGCAGTATCGACTACATTTATTATTGGTACGTTAGCTGCCCGAAAAGGATTGGCCAAACCGATTGGTTCTGTAACCCAGATGTCTTATTTGAAGTGTGGCAAGAAACCACATCAGCAGGAGTCCCTTATTAAGGACATTGTGCCACTATCTTCGATGGATGATCTTGTTTTTGGCGGTTGGGATATTTTTCCCGATTCTGTCTATGAGGGAGCCATGCATGCACAGGTCTTATGTGATAAGGATATTGCCCTTGTGGCTGAAGAGGCTAAAGGGATCCGTCCGATGAAGGCATGCTTTGATCCTCGTTTTGTGACTCGTCTCAACGGAACATGGGTCAAGGAGGGAGCTACCAAATGGGAATTGGCTGAGCAGTTGCGTCAGGATATTCGCGACTTTAAGCAGGCCAATCATTGTTCGCGTTTGGTGGTAATCTGGGCAGCCAGTACAGAGGCTTATATGGCAGAAGGTGAGGCTCACAAGACTCTCGCAGCCTTTGAGGCTGCCATGAAGGCTGATGCAGCTACGATCTCTCCATCCATGTGCTATGCTTATGCAGCCTTGTCTGAGGGAGTGCCTTTTATCAATGGCGCACCGGCATTGACCGTCGATTTCCCAGCCATTTGGGAGTTGGCAGACAAGATGAATGTTCCGATTGCAGGCAAGGACTACAAGACCGGTCAGACCATGATGAAGACCGTTTTGGCACCGGCTTTCCATACTCGTATGCTGGGCTTGCGTGGATGGTTCTCTACTAATATTCTGGGCAATCGTGATGGCGAGGTGCTGGATGATCCGCAGTCGTTCAAGACTAAAGAGGTCTCCAAACTCTCTGTGATAGACTCGATCCTCGAACCGCAGAAATATCCGGATCTCTATGGAGATGTCTATCATAAAGTGCGCATCAACTATTATCCTCCACGCAATGATGACAAGGAGGGATGGGATAATATTGATATCTTCGGATGGATGGGTTACCCGATGCAGATCAAAGTGGACTTCCTCTGTAAGGATTCCATCTTGGCAGCACCTTTGCTCTTGGACCTTGTTTTACTGATGGATTTGGCTCAGCGTTGTGGCTTTAAGGGCAATCAGAAGTGGCTTTCCTTCTACTTTAAGAGTCCGATGCATGCTCCGGATGAAACCCCAGTGCATAGTCTCTTTGAGCAGGATGCCATCCTCCGCAATACCCTCCGTCTGATCATCGGAGAGGAGACTACAGACTATTTGGATTGATCAGAGAAGGCACTGAGTGTGTCAGGAGTAAGGCAACGGTTGCACCATAGCTATCGCCATTAAAAAAATACGGCTTTGCAGTCTAATGACTGATATGTCTTATACTGAAAATAAGTGTTGCACCGGATGTCACTTCCGTTAAATAATGAGTAAACGAAAGAGCAAACGGCAACAAAATAAAAATATTTTTTGTAGGTAAAAGCATTTTAATTATCTTTGCAGCGCAAAATAGGTTGTTACAATGTATTTTGCGCTGTAATTTATTGATAGGTTATGAAAATAATCAAAGGCCTTATCTGGTGTATAATAACTTGTTTTATCTTTGGTGCTTGTAATGAGTATAACAAAGTGCTGAAGAGTGGAGACACGGAAACCAAGTGGGAGTATGCCAAGATGTATTATGAACAGAAGAAATATTCTCGTGCAGTAGTGCTGCTGGAGGATGTCGTTCCGTTCTATCGTGGTTCTGAGCAGGCAGAGGAGGTGCTTTATCTTCTGGCGATGAGCTACTTCGAGATGGGTGATTATCTTTCTTCCGGAGAATATTTCAACCGATATTGCAATAGTTATCCCCGAGGACGATATGCAGAGGAAGCCCGATTTAAGATAGCTTATGGCGATTATAAAGACTCTCCGGATGCTCGTTTGGATCAGACTACGACACAAGCTGCCATCAAGGAAATAGACTTCTTTTTGGAGAATTATCCACGTAGCACATTGGCAGATTCTGCCACTATGATGCGTATGGAGTTGACTGATAAACTCTGTTATAAGGAATATCTGAGTGCCAAACTCTATTTGGATCTTGGCACCTATGGCGGAAATAACTATGAGGCAGCGATCATCACTGCCCGTAATGCTCAAAACGAATATCCTTACTCCAAACATCATGAAGATTTGGCTTATGTCATCTTCTGCGCCCGTTATGAGGCTGCGATGCATAGTGTGGAGGAGAAGAAAGAAGAGCGATTGCGCGAGGCTTATGATGAGTATTACACATTTACCAATGATTATCCGGAGGGCAGATACTCTAAAGAGGTGGCAAAAATGTATGGCCGCATCTGTAAGCAACTGGAGGATTATAAGTAATTGTGTAGCTAAGATCTGAAGAGATGTTGGATTTTCGGACTTGTAGGATAAAGACAAAAAATAGAAAATAAATTATTATAACGTTATATTAAAATGGATTACAAAAAATCAAATGCGCCCCTTAACACCGTGACGCGAGACATTGTGGCTCTCTGTGAAGATACCGGTAATATCTATGAGACTGTAGAGATTATTGCCCGTCGGGCTAATCAGATCGGTAGCGAAATGAAGCACGATCTGGATAAGAAGTTGCAGGAGTTTGCGACTTCAGGTGATAACCTCGACGAGGTATTTGAAAATCGTGAGCAGATCGAGATTTCTCGTTACTATGAGAAATTGCCCAAACCGACATTGCTTGCCACTCAGGAGTATGTGGATGGTAATGTCTTTTGGCGTAATCCGTCAGACAATAACTAAATAGACTTTGCACGTATGTTACAACGTGTACAGACTGTTTATATGTTGGCGAGCGTCATCGCTATGATAATGATGATGCTTTTCCCGCTGGCGACATTTCAGACTCCTGAATCCACCTGGAAACTCACTGCTGTCGGACTTGAAAACTTGACCGATAATGTTTCGGTAATGGGTTTGAGCATATTTGGTCTGATTGTCGTAATGTTGCTGGTTCCATTTGTAGCGATCTTCCTATATAAGAAACGTCAGACTCAGTTGCGTTTTTTGATATTTGCAAGTGTCCTGAATCTCCTCTATTTTGGACTATTCTTTTATGAATGTCATAATTACAAGGAGATGATACAAGGCGGAATAGAATCCAATGCCGGTGTTCAGACAATCTATAATTATATGATGTTATTGATGCCCGCTCTTGGAGTATTTTGCAACTGGATGGCGATTAGGGGTATCCTTCACGATATCTTACTTTTAAAATCTTTAGAGCGGCTGCGTTAAGTGCCGCTTTTTTTTATATCCGTTATATCCGCTTTCATATTTTAACCTTCAAGAATAGGATCTATGGAAAAACCTTTTTCATCTTTATCAGATAAAAACGTGCGTTCGTTGACTGCTCGGGAGATTGCCTGCCTGGAGTCTCAGGGCTGTAAAGCGCAAGACTGGACCTGTGTAGAGGTGCATACGGAGTTTGCTCCGGAGCGAGTCGCTCATGTAACCTTTTTAGGGCAGGTGCGTCTAGGTAGATTGGATGTCGAGCGCAATCCGGGTTGTGGCATCGAGGATGTCACCCTGCAGGATGTTGTCATTGGTGATGAGTGCCGCATCGCTCATGTGGGGATGATCTCGGGTTATCAGATCGCTTCTCGGGTAACGATCACCCGATGTGGAACGATCGAGAGTACTTGCCGTTCTACTTATGGTAATGGGACTTTGGTTCATGTCCTCAATGAAAGTGGGGGACGGAATGTCACTATATATGATCATTTGACTGCACAAGAGGCATACATAATGGCTTTCAGACGCTATGAAAAAGAACTTGCCGTACGGTTGGAGTCCAAGATTCTGGATTATGCTTGCTCGCTGAAGGGAACTCCTGCCTCGATTGGAGAGGAAGTGTCGATAGAGGGGGTGCGGCTCATCCGTGATCTTCGCATCGCCGATAATGTTAAGATAGCCGGTGCTTTACGCTTGGTCAATGGAACGATTTTAAGCGGAGGTCTGCATCCTACATGGGTGGGAGATGGGGTCATCGCCGAAAATTTTATTATTGCCGAAGGTTCTGCAGTAGTAGATGGAGCCATAATCACTGATTGTTTTATCGGTGAAGCTTGTCATATCGGACGTGGTTTTTCCGCTACCGAATCACTCTTTTTCTGTAATTGTCACATGGAGCATGGTGAGGCTTGTGCGCTGTTTGCGGCGCCTTATAGTGTCTCACACCATAAATCGACGCTTCTTATTGCCGGCATCACTTCGTTTTTTAATGCCGGATCCGGCAGCAATCAGAGCAATCATTCCTATAAATTGGGACCCAATAAGTTTGGTATCCTCGAGCGAGGTGTCAAACTTGCCTCCGGCTCTTACCTTTATTGGCCGATGCGTGTCGGAGCCTTCTCCGTCGTTTTAGGTCATCATAAAGCCCATGCAGACCTACGCTGTTTGCCCTTCTCATATCTGATCGGAGAAGCAGACGGGACGACTTCGCTTGTGCCGGGGATCTCTCTCTGCAGTGTCGGTGTGGCGCGGGATATCAGCAAGTGGTCCAAGCGCGATGAGCGCATTTGGCGTGGAGAAGCGGCTGCCGGACAAACGGTAAGTCATCGGGATTTCATCTCTTTCTCTCTGTTTAATCCCTATGTGGCAGGGCATCTGTTGCAGGGATTGGAGATTCTTCATTCGTTACAGGGAACTTCGAATCCGGTTTGGCAAGGTTGTCGTATGACTCCGAAGAGAGTGACGCGTGGCATCCGACTCTATAGTCAGGCTTTGGATCTTTATCTTCTGGGAGCAGTAGTGGCGCGACTGGATCGCGGGCAGTCTCTCTTCTCTTCGGCTGAGGGAGCAGGCCTTTGGTGTGACTATGCCGGACTGATCGCTCCTCAGCAGGAATATGAATTACATTGTCTGAATCAATTAAGATCACAGTCTATTACCTCAGATTCCACAGCAACCTTGACTGCTTCTTCTTTACAGTGGATTGATGCTTTGCCTGATTGGGAATGGAACTGGATCGCTGCAGTGATAGCACGTCGTTATGGTATAGCTCCTGCCGATGCTTCATCAGATCAACTTACTCATTGGATTGACCTATGGCATACTGCTCAGGATGCTTTGATTGATGCCCATTTAGCGGATGCCCGAAAGGAGTTTGACGAGACGGCAGCAATGCTTTATGGTGTAGATGCTCCTACGGCAGCAGACAAAGTGAACGACTTTTACTGGAGTTGTGGAACGATGGAGGAAAACTCTTTTGTCATCCGGTTGCTTCGTGAAAAAGAGGAGTGTCGGATCATGCGCGAAAGAGTAATTGCAAAAGTATAAACATCCCTAAAATTTGAGAAACAGAATATGTGTGGAATAGTAGGTTATATAGGTTATCGAGAGGCCGCTCCTGTCCTTCTTGAGGGCCTCAAGAGTTTGGAATATAGAGGATATGACAGTGCCGGGATCGCATTGCTTTCGGATAAGCATGAGATAGGATTATATAAGACCAAAGGAAAAGTAGAGCAGTTGCAGCAATTGCTCGGCGACAAGGATCTCTCCCCCACATTGGGTATGGGGCATACTCGTTGGGCCACTCATGGTGTCCCCTCTGTGCAGAATGCTCACCCGCATCGCTCCATGTCCGGAGATTTGGTTTTGGTGCATAATGGCATCATCGAAAACTATGCAGTCTTGAAAGAACAACTTCTCGAACAGGGATATCATTTTGAGAGTGATACAGATACGGAGGTTTTGGTCAATGCCATAGAGAGCATCCGTAATCGTTATGGCTTAGATACTCTGTCTGCTCTTCGTGCCACACTGAAAAATGTAGAAGGAGCCTATGCCATTGCTCTTATAGACAAAGCTGATGGAGATACCCTTTATGCCGCTCGTAAGAGTAGCCCTTTGGCTGTCGGTGTAGGAGAGGATAACAGAGAGTTTTTCCTGGCCTCTGATGCCACACCCATTGTCCTCCATACTCGTCAGATTATCTATCTGCAAGATGGAGAAATCGCTATTTTGAGACGCAATATGGCACCCCGTGTCGTCAATCTTAAAAATAAGGTGATGCACCCGGAGATTCAGGAAGTCCAGGTGGATTTAGGCAAATTGAGCAAGGGCGGTTATGAGCACTTCATGCTTAAAGAGATTTTTGACCAGCCGGATTGCATCTGTGACTGCATGCGTGGACGTCTGTTGCTGGAGACGCAGCAGATTGTGCTTAATGCAGTCGTCTCACATAAGGAACGGATTTGTGCCGCACGTCGCATTGTCATTTTGGCTTGTGGCACCTCATGGCACGCCGGGCTGATCGGAAAATATCTGTTAGAGACGTTTGCCCGTATCCCTGTCGATGTCGAGTATGCCTCCGAATTTCGTTACCGTCAGTCTGTCATCTCCTCTGACGATTTGGTTATCGCCATATCACAGAGTGGAGAGACGGCAGACACCCTTGCCGCCATTGAGCGTGCTAAGGAGCATGGTGCTATGATCTTTGGTGTGGTTAATGCCGTAGGATCTTCCATCGCACGTGCCACACACACCGGTACCTATATCCATGTAGGTCCGGAGATCGGAGTCGCTTCGACCAAAGCCTTTACCGGACAGGTCACCGTATTGGTGCTTCTGGCATTGGCTCTTGCTCAGACCAAGCAGACGATGAGTCCTACCGAATATAAGAGCATATTGGCAGAGTTGGCTGATATCCCACGCAAGATGAAGGAGGTCCTTGAGGCGAGCAATCCGTTGCTGGCCGATATGTCCCGTTGCTTTACTTATGCTCATAACTTCCTCTATCTCGGACGAGGCTTTAACTATCCGGTCGCACTGGAGGGGGCGCTGAAACTGAAGGAGATCTCATACATACATGCTGAAGGTTATCCGGCAGCGGAGATGAAGCATGGCCCTATTGCTTTGGTCGATCAGGAGATGCCAGTTGTTGTTGTGGCTACGCGTGATCATCTATATGATAAAATCGTGAGCAATATCCAGGAGATCAAGGCTCGTAAGGGAACCATTATTGCGGTCGTGACGAAAGGGGACAAGACGATAGCTCAAATGGCAGATTATGTGATCGAAGTTCCTGAGACTCATGACTGTCTGTCGCCCCTCTTGACCGTAATACCTTTGCAACTTTTTGCCTATTATGTAGCAATTGCCAAGGGAAAGAATGTCGATCAGCCTCGTAATCTTGCCAAGTCGGTAACTGTCGAGTAAGTCTTTTCTTCGAGAAGGAAGATAGAGTGGAAACACATCGTAAAGCAATGGAAGAAGTAAAACTGCACATATACTCTGCTGACACATCGACGATATTAGACTTGTCGTTTGTGGACCATGGCATCAAAGCCGGATTTCCCAGTCCGGCGCAGGACTATCTGACAGAAAGTATCGATCTGAATAAGGTTTTGATACGCCGCAAGGAGACCACTTTCCTGGCCCGTGTGTCGGGAAACTCGCTCATGGGGGCAGGTATCTGTGATGGCGATATTGTGGTCATCGACAAGTCCCTTGAAGCTAAAAATGGGGATTTTGTGGTGGCTTTCATCGATGGGGAGTTTACGCTCAAGGAGTTTCGTCTTGACGAAGCCAATCATTGTGCCTGGCTCATACCGCATAATAAAGATTTTTCTCCGATAAAAATCACCGAAGATAATGATTTTATGATCTGGGGTGTATTGACCTATACCATCAAACAGCTGCATAAGTGATATGGAGCTTTTCGGTCTTGCTGATTGCAATAATTTCTACTGTTCGTGTGAGAGGGTGTTTCATCCGGATTTGAGACTCAAGCCGGTCGTTGTGCTGAGTAACAATGACGGATGTGTCATCGCTCGGAGCGAAGAGAGCAAGGCATTAGGGATTAAGATGGGGGAGGTCTTTTATCAGATCAAGGAGCTATTAGAGAAAAATGATGTGGCTGTCTTTTCTTCCAACTATAATCTCTATGGAGACATGAGCCGTCGGGTGATGTCCCTGCTCTCCACTTATACACCTAAACTCGATATTTACTCCATTGATGAAGCTTATCTGGATCTTTCCGATATGGGCGATCCCGGTCATCTGACCGACTATTGCAAGCAGATGGTCAGAGACATCACCAAGGGGACCGGTATCCCTATCTCTTTAGGCATAGCTCCGACAAAAACGTTAGCTAAGATGGCATCCAAGTTTGCCAAGAAACATAAAGGCTATGCCGGAGTTTGTCTGATCGACACAGAGGAAAAGAGAGAAAAAGCTCTGAAACTGTTTCCGGTGGAAGATGTTTGGGGCATTGGGCATCGGCATGCAAAAAGATTGGCATACTATGGGATACGGACGGCATGGGACTTAACACAGCGCAGCGAGAGTTGGATCCGTAAGGAACTTACTATAACAGGGGTCCGTACATGGCGAGAATTGCATGGCGAGAGTTGTATCTCCATAGAGGAACTGCCCCATAAAAAGTCCATCTGTACGAGCCGTAGTTTTTCCGGCATCGGTCTTGACCGGCGGGCAGATGTCGAGGAGGCGGTAGCCAACTTTGCATCTGCATGTTCTCGCAAACTTCGTGATGGGCACATCGCTTGCGGATCGATAACGGTCTTTACCTATACCAGCCGTTTTCGGATGGATCTCTCTCAAAATTATATATGCCAAAACGTACATCTCCCTGTCCCTACCAATGATATGCGCGAACTGGTTTCCGTAGCCGTAAAAGCCTTGCGTACAGGCTGGAAGGAAGGGGGATACCTCTATAAGAAAGCCGGGGTAATCGTTTGGAACACCTGTCCTGACAATGCTATACAGGGCAATCTCTTTGATGAAGTGGATCGTGAGAAGCAGGCGGCACTCGCTAAAGCCATTGATGAAATCAATCGTAAGAATGGGCATAATACGATCCGAATGGCTGTCCAAGGCTACAATAAGAATTGGCATTTGAAAAACGAATTTATCTCCAAACAATATACTACAAACCTGAAAGATATTATCGTCGTTCAAGCAAAATAAGTCAATTATTATGATCTTGAATAAAAAACACTTAGGCATTAGGAGACCATAATATATTTTTTCTTATCTTCGCCACCGATGACTATGGCTATCAGCAGGTGTATCATTAACATGTGTTTTTAAGCATTGCCCTCATCGTATACGATTTTAATATCGGCAAGAATATCAGATAAGAGAGTTTATTTATTGTATTACCAATTTTTATTACTATGGAAAAAATCATCCCAACACCGGAGTCTGATCCTCAGACTCAAGTACAGTCCCCTTCTGCGGAAACTATTGCAGTCGTCGCACCACCCACACCCACAGTGGCAGAGGTGGTGATTGAAACTGAAACACCGGATCCGGTTGACACTCCCCATGGAGAAAAACCTATCTATCCACTGCCTCCCACCAAACGAGCTAAGTGGTTGCGTAACATTGCCGGTGTCTTGATGGTGGTCGGTATAATTTTAAATTCTTGGGGTTTATGGTGGGGATTCCCAATCTCCATTATAAAATTTTTAAGTTTAGGTACATTGATTTTTGAGATTGGAATTCTTCTACTTCTTTTCATTCCGACCAATCTTCCTACAAGAATCGCCTTGTCGGCATACATTGTTTGGTTTTTTACAGGTAATTTTTTTCTAGTCGAACTGGAAATCCCCTTGGTTGCCGGGTTGGTATATATGTATATATTTTCTCTTATTGTTCAAAACAATCGTCTCTCTGCCAAAGAACTTGGCTGGATTCATATTATATTCCTATTGGATTTTCTAAATTGGAATTTGTGCGTCTTTGGTTCTGATTTTGCACCTACAGAGCAGATATACATCCAAAACCTTCCGTACAATATTCTTTTCTCCATGATAGTTTTGCCCATTTTCCTCATCATTGCCTGTTGGAAATTTACCCGATTAGCACTCTTCAATGGCCATATAGATACCACACTCAAGTCGAACTATAGCCCTCTCAATCGTTACATGCTTGGGTATGTGGTTGCCATCATCGTGGCCACTCTCGGTATGTGGCTCATCTATGGCAATGCCCATTGGATCTTAAGTTTAATTCAATTTTAATACGACAACAATATGAAAAAGAATAATATAAATTGGTTTCATTCGATAGAGGAGAAGATTTGGGGAGACGCGATGGTCAGTAATCCCTATTTTGCCACTGTCTGTATCTATGTAGCTGCCATTGCCGGGGCATTGCTGGGCGGTGGTAATGCCCTCTCTGAGATGTTTGATTGGAATCTGAGAGTCTCATTGCTTGGAACATTGGGCTTCTTGTGGACTTTGTGGACCCTCAATGTAGCAGAGTCTGTCTTCTCATGCGCCAAGCCGCTCCCGATCGTATGGCGTTCTCTCCTCATTTTCCTTTTCATCGTCTTGGCATTTATCTTAGGGGTTGCTGCCTCTCTAATTATTATAGGTATCATCACCATCGTTTTCATCATTTGGCTCTTGATCACATTGATCACAGCATTCTCCATGATGTTAGGCGGAGATCGCGTAAAACTGACCGATGGTTGGGGACGCACAGTGACCAAAGGTACCACAGGTCTGGGTGGCGATGTAGTCTATGGCGATGATGGCAAGGAATATGAACGAGGATCTGATGGCTCATTTCGGGAGAAATGATTACCCTCTGTAAAGCCTCTATTGTCTCCCTCACCATTCCCTCTGCCGATTGTTAACAAATCTTTATCCCTCTTGACATTGGCTTTGGGATGTTGTATCTTTGTAGTGGTTGGTTGAGGAGTTTAGAGATTGAAGAGTTATTCCCGTTGGTCATGAGTTTCGCGGAATGTGGGGTTAAAGGGTTTCCACTTTTGGACGTGGCCTTCGCATGCTGAAAATAAACCTTTAAACTACAAAACCATATAGGGCTGCATACTATGGATTTGGATGGAGATTTCGTTGTCTGCTAAAGCCTTAATTATTAGATATATATAGAATAATAGCGAAGATAGATCTGATTGTGTCTATCTTCGCTGTTTTTATATAACGCGCATACCCTCGTTGCGACATGAGGGTAGCCTCGTTGTGTCATGAGGGTAGCCTCGTTATGTCATGAGGGTAGCCTCGTTGTGTCACGCGTCGGCTCTCGTTATACACTCTATCCTCGTTGGCATGAAGTGAGAAATCTGTTCAGATACGATAATAATCCGGATAATAATGTCTCCTCTTTTCCTCATGCTTAGCGCACAGCATTAGTGCTCTATTGTTAAGCCCGGATTACAAATATGCGTTAATATATCGTAATTAAATTTGTCTGATTCCGGATAGATTACATAGAAAAACTCAAGAACGTTATGACCCAATTCCATTAGAAATCCGATAAAGATTTCCGGCAGAGTGGACAAAAAGTTTTGGAGGACACCCATAAATAAAATAAGAGACTGCGTCAATGTCTGACACAATCTCTTATCGTGCGCATAAAGGGACTCGAACCCTTACACCTCTCGGCACCAGATCCTAAGTCTGGCGTGTCTACCAATTTCACCATACGCGCGTGAATCGGCCGACTGCCCTCCTCTTCTTTGCTCCGTGGGTCGAAGTGAGAATTGGCCTTGGAGGGAAATTGCGGTTGCAAAGATAGTGTGAACTTGCGAATTATCCAAACATCACATCAGAAATAAAAGAATAATTATTCCCTTTGGGCGTGGATTCCCTCCCTTTTTGATTATTTTTTGTCTGAATACTTTACTTTAGTGTGCGTGTTTATATAGAGCCGAGCTGCCTCGATGATGTCATCTCTATGATGCTGGAAGACGTGTGTTGAGTCCATATCGACATGATAATCGGGCTCAATGCCCTCCTCGGTGGATCGGTCGTTATGGTCCGTAATGGGGCAGGCTGAGAATCGGAGCACCCATCCCGACGGAAGTACGGTGGAGAAAGGCATTCCTCCGCCACCTCCAGTATGGTCGCCGATGATTTTAATATCTTTGCCCTCAGCGGCAAGAGCTTTCATGGCTGAGACAAAGTTATTGGCAGCACTGTAAGTGTGTCTGTTGGTCAGTATGACTACGGGAGCTTGTGTGGCATCCCAATGAATGCGTCCCGGCTGTGGCTCTAAATAGAGCGGTTGTGGGGAGGAGAAGGCATCGTGAGCCGGACCTTGCTTGTGGCGGATATATCCGTAGCAGGTCTTTTGTGTACTGAATCGGTTGGCTATGATCGGCACGCTTGTCAATGCTCCGCCTCCATTGTCTCGGATGTCAAAGATCAGTCCTTTGGCTCCGCTGAGCGCTGCGAGCACAAAGTCCATGTTGGTTTCGCCGGGGATGGAGGAGAATGAGTTATAATACACGTAAGCGATGGTGTCTGAGAGGAGACCATATTTCATTCCTCCCGAAATCCAATACCGAGTGCCGAGATAGTACTCCTCGAGAAGTCCCAAATCAAAGTTGCGTGGATAGTCTTCCCACCATGCCCAATAGCGTGCCACGTTGAAGGGGGAGGTGAGATTGACATGACCATCGCGCACCTCTGCCAGCATCTCTCCGAGTTTGTCAAAACACCGGACATAGCTCAGCCCGGAGTCTGCAAAGTAAGGGCGATAACGACTATAGACCTCATTCCAGTCCACACCTTTTTCCTCAAAGAAGCAGTAATGCTCATCCATTGCCCTCCAGCATGCCATGAAGTTGCCCAGATTATCATCGTTTTGCTCCAGGTCTTCATCGTCTAAACATGCGGTGAAAATCGGGGAAAAGATGCAGAGTAGCATCATCAGTGTAGCATAAAGAGGGTTATGGAGGGATGTTCTTTTCATAAGGGCTCGTTATGATCTTGTCTGTATTTTTGGGGCGATCCGGATAATGCTTATTATCGGTCAGAACGCTTCTATCATCTCATTTCTGACGATGTGACGGCGGTTATGATGTAGAGGTATGTGTCGATAACTCCACCCGATAACAAACTGGAAAGATGAGTATCGGGTCACAATGTCGTTGATTTTGGCAGTTTCGATGTGGTATTCGATCCCGAGGCGCATCACCGTACTTTTTTTCTTGAGCCACGGGATGAGACTCACCGGGAGGTCGGTCGTGAGTTTAAGATCCAGGTCTTGCTGGCGGTGGAGAGATGTGAACTCCGGAGAGAAGGCATATCCGTTTAGTTGCTTGAGGTAAAAATACTCATAATAAGACTCTCCGTATTCGGGAGCCAATGCCCATCCTAAGAGAGGTGTTTGTGCCTGTAAGAGAACGTTGCAGGGCTGACCCCGCCACGAAAAACGATAGGCCGTAGCAGCCGAGAGCCCATAGTTATTGACTAATCTGGCAGTGGCAGGATTGTTGGACGAGGTGAGTTTGAGATTGTAAGTGAACCCAATTTCAAGGTTTGCATACAGACCTATCATGGGCTGCCACTGTGAATCGGAGTGCAAGAGAGGATAATGGGAGGCATAACGATAAGAGAGTCGTCCGCTCCAAGTGGAGGTGTAATGTCCCTGATCCTCTCCGGTGGCAAAGCGGAGGGTAAAGATCTGCTGATTGATCAGGACGTTACTCCTCGATCTTCTCCAGCGATCATACTGGAGAGAGAAGGATGCACCTTCGTAAGATAGGGGAGTGAGATAGGAATCTCGCACCTTCGAATTGCCCCAGTGTAATGTCACCGCTGACGTCACCGGGCGGATCGGAATGGAATCATGCTCCGAGACTTGCGCCCGGCATAATGTTGCCATGAAGAGCAATAAAAGGAGGGTGGAAAAACGTCTCTGCATAATGTCTGCTTCTCTTAGAACAACGAGTTAGGATCTGCTGTCCCTCCGTCAAGTTCTGTCTCTTCGGTCTCTTCTCCTTCAGAGATTTCCTCTTCCTGAGGTTTGCGGGTGGGTTCCAGCTCTTCAAATCGTTCGATGTAGTAGTTGGAGATGCGTTTCCCTTTGGTCCCAACCGAGCGGATCGGAATGAAATCTTCGGTTTCGATCTCTAATGGTGCACGGAAAGAGTCGTCCTTGCCAAAATGCACGGCAATGCGAGCAAACGGAGTGTCTGTCCAGAAGTCCATGGTAAATCGTTTGGGATCACCGAGTAAGTTCTGCTTCTTTAAAGTGGCATCGAGCTGGCATCGTTTCAGATTGTGTGTGTTATTTTCCCAGTCTTTCATGATCACACACCAGACTTTAGAGGGATCATATTTCTCAATGCGCAGGATGTTGGGCTCGTAATGATTATTCTCATCGAAAGTGGTCAGATAATAATCATAATTGTCCAGCATCACTAATATGCGGTCCTCGCTATTAAACTCCCCTAAGAATGTTCCCTGCTTGTCATAATTGATGCGGCATACATCCGGATCATACCAAACAGGCCTTCCGCCTAATGTCGATCCGCCTCGCTCTTTCACTACGATGCGTGCGATATCGACCTTCGTGAGGATCGATCCTCTGGTGCCTCGTCCTTTGATCGGGATCTCGGCAAAGTTTTTCTCAAACGTGAAGTTCTTGATGTGGATGCGGGGTTTGAGAGTGATGCGCAGCACTTCTGCCTCACCGTTGAGGTTGGCGCTGAGATAGGCGATCTTGCTGCCCGCAGTCCCCTGTGTCAGATCATAGATCTTGTCACGCTGTATGCTGGTGATGTTAAATCGTTTGATGTAATAAGGTCCGCTCTTGCCGTCTCGGTAAACGATGTTGTATATGGTTCGCGCATCGGTCTTACGGAATACATTGAGGTAAAGGACTCCCTCTCCGACAAAGATTTTCTCAGAGACGCGTACGATCTTATATTGACCGGATTTGTAGATAATGATGATGTCATCAATCTCAGAGCAGTTGCAGACAAACTCGCTCTGTTTCAGACCTGTGCCGACAAATCCTTCTTCTCGGTTGATGTAGAGTTTCTGGTTGCTCTCTATCACCTTAGAGGAGTCAATCGTATTGAAATTGCGGATCTCAGTCAAGCGCGGATGATACTTGCCATATTTCTCCTTGAGATGCTCAAACCACTCAATCGTGTAGGCGGTCAGGTGTTTGAGATGCTTATCGATCTGACGAATCTTTTTCTGTGTATTGGCAATCTCCTCTTCTGCTTTATCGCTGTTAAACTTGAGGATGCGTCCCATCTTGATCTCCATCAGGTGCAGGATGTCGTCATGAGTAATCTCACGGATGAATGAGTCTTTCCACGGCTCCAAACGATGATCGATATGCTCTACGGCGATATCCATGTTTTTGGCATTTTCAAACTCTGCATCCTTATAGATTCTCTCTTCGATGAAAATTTTTTCGAGCGAACAGGTCATCAGATGCTCTTGCAACTCGTGCTTGTTGATTTCGAGTTCCTGACGCAGTAGTTCTTTGGTGTTATCCGTATTGCGGCGCAAGACTTCGCTTACGCACAAGAAGTGAGGCTTCTTGTCATAGATCACACAGCAGTTGGGCGAGATGGAGACTTCGCAGTCGGTAAAGGCGTATAGGGCATCGATCGTCTTGTCGCTCGACACACCAGTAGCGAGATGAACGACGATCTCCACTTCGGCAGCGGTGTTGTCATCCACTTTGCGGATTTTGATTTTCCCTTTTTCAGCAGCCTTCATGATGCTTTCGATGACTGTCGGGACGGTCTTGCCATAGGGGATGTCTTTGATGACTAAAGTTTTCTGGTCGAGTTTCTCGATGTGCGAACGCACTTTGACCGCACCTCCTCGCTCCCCGTCATGATAGCGGCTTACGTCTATCAGACCTCCTGTCGGGAAGTCCGGATATAGTTGAAATTCTTCCCCTTTCAGATAGGCTATAGAGGCATCGAGCAGATCGTTGAAGTTATGAGGCAGGATCTTGGAAGAGAGACCGACAGCAATACCCTCAACCCCTTGAGCCAAAAGGAGGGGGAACTTGATGGGGAGGCAGATCGGTTCTTTTTTTCGACCATCGTATGATAGTTGCCACGGGGTGATCTTGTTATTATAGACCACTTCCAGGGCGAAGTGAGAGAGTCGGGCTTCGATGTAACGGGGTGCAGCGGCAGAGTCTCCGGTGAGGATGTTACCCCAGTTTCCTTGAGTGTCTATGAGCAGATCTTTTTGGCCGAGTTGAACGAGCGCATCACCGATGGATGCATCGCCATGGGGGTGATATTGCATGGTCTGTCCGACGATGTTGGCGACCTTGTTATATCGGCCATCGTCGATCACTTTCATAGCATGCAGGATGCGTCGCTGCACCGGCTTCAGTCCGTCTAAGACATGAGGCACGGCGCGTTCGAGAATAACATAGGAGGCATAATCCAAAAACCAGTCTTGAAACATGCCGGAGAGATGGTGTATGGCATCTCCCTCGGTGTCATCGTTATGAGGCCGATAACCATTGCCCTCACTGATGCTCTCTTCTGTGTTTTCAAGGACCGGCTCGTCGGATACATTTTCGTCCAATGTGTTCTCTGTTTTCTCGTTATCTTCAGTCATAGTATTTGATTATTTTAACATCCCTGGCTCAAAATGGGTATTACCTCAAGGGAATCTGCGAAGCAAAGATATGAAAAAAAGGTGAATTTTCGAGTTCTTTTATCCTTTTTCTTGTTTTTTCTCCGATTTTGGTTTGATATATGGTCTCGTTTTCTTTACTTTGCAGAAGTAATAAAAAAGACTGACCTTAATAAAAACTTTATAAAGAAACTTTTATAATGAAAACGCAAGAACTTATTTTACAGTCAGAACTCAATCGGAAACGGCTCCTTGAGATTGTCTTCCAGGCTAAGGCCGGACATATCGGAGGGGATCTCTCTGCGCTTAATGTCATGACGGTGCTTTATCATCATGTTTTGAATGTGGATCCGCAGCAGTTGAAGATGCCTAATCGTGACCGCTTTGTTTTGAGTAAGGGGCACTGTGTCGAGGCTCTCTACACTTGCTTGGAGTCTCGTGGATTTATCGATGCTGAGATGCTTTCCACTTTGGGCAAAAAAGGCTCACATCTCTCAGGCCATCCCACGATCGCTGTCCCCGGCATTGAGGTATGTTCCGGTGCTTTAGGTCATGGCCTCTCCATCGGTGTCGGTATGGCTATAGCAGCCAAGATGGATGCCGCCCCCTATCGCACATTTGTGTTGATGGGCGATGGAGAACAGGGTGAGGGATCGATCTACGAAGCTGCAATGGCGGCCAATCGCTATCACCTCGGCAATCTGGTGGCTATCATAGACCGAAATGGTTTGCAGATCAGCGGTAGCACAGAGGATGTCATGCCGCTCGAGAGCATCGGTGAGCGTTGGACTGCATTCGGTTGGGATGTGGTCGAGATGAACGGCGACAGCATTGAGGATATTGTCCGGACGTTTGATGCGCTCGACTATAACTCTTCCAAGCCGCACATGATCGTTTCGCGCACCACCAAAGGTCGAGGCGTTTCGTTTATGGAGAACGTGGCGAAGTGGCACCATGGTGTCCCTTCTGCCGAGCAGTTTGAACAGGCTGTTCGGGAGATAGAGACAAGGATCGAAGAGTGTCGAAGCCGTTGTGACCGGTGATGAGTGACATCCCCTTTTCTCTTGATTACTAACAAAAACACATTTTTATTGATTATGTACGCTTGCAGAACATCGTTTACAGAGACCCTTCTCGAGCTTGCCCGGGAAGATAAAGATATTATTGCTGTCACCACCGATGCCCGCGGTTCGGTGACATTGGACAAGTTTGCCGATGCGCTCCCGGAGCAGTTTGTTGAGTGTGGTATTGCTGAGCAGAATGCTGTCGGCATCGCCTCCGGGCTGGCTCATAGTGGAAAGAAAGTCTTCGCTTGTGGACCGGCTTGTTTCTATGTGGCTCGCAGTCTGGAGCAGGTCAAGGTCGATATGGCCTATAGTAAAAATCCGGTCAAGATCCTGGGAGTGAGTGGAGGAGTGGCTTATGGCGCATTGGGTGCTACCCATCATAGCCTCCACGACATCGCTGTGATGAGAACTTTCCCGGGGATGAATATGATCCTCCCTTGTGATGATCGTCAGACCCGTCGTCTGGTCAAGATGCTCGTCGATCATCCGGAGCCTGCCTACGTGAGAGTCGGCCGTGCTGCTGTGCCGGATGTCTATGAAAATGATGATTTTACCTTTGAGTGGGGCAAGGCAACACGCCTTTTAGAGGGTACGGATCTGACCATTATTGCTGCCGGCGAGACAGTCTATCATGCGCTCCAGGCCGGACGCGAATTGCATCGTCAAGGGATCTCTACGAGAGTCTTGGATATGGCGTTTGTCAAGCCGTGCGATGCTGAGGCCATCCATGCTGCAGCCCGTGAGACCGGACGTATCATCACCGTCGAGGAGCATAGCCGTTATGGCGGCCTCGGTGGCATCGTGACAGAGTGCTTGTCCGAATGTCCGGTGCCGGTGCGCATCCTCGGCATTCCGGATGAGAATGTAATCCATGCCAAACCGCTTGAGATTTTTGCCCATTATGGATTGGACACAGAGGGCATTGTCAAGGCTGCCCTTGATTTTGTCCGTTAATTATAAACACATGCCTTATGTCTCATAGAGTAATAGCCATCGATCAAAGCACATCAGCCACCAAGGCCATGCTCTTTGACGAGCAGTGCCGATTAGAACATCGTGTCAATATCCCGCATCAGCAGTATTATCCTCAGCCCGGATGGGTCGAACATGATGCAGAGGAGATATATAACAATGCTGTCGAAGCCATCCGACAATTGCTGGATGGTGTCGATCTGACGACAGATACCTATTCGATCGCCATCACCAATCAGCGTGAGACCGTTGTCGTGTGGGATCGTCGCGACAGTCGTCCCGTCTGTCGGGCTGTCGTGTGGCAGTGTACTCGTGGAGCAGCCATCTGTCAGGCATTGAAAGAGCGCGGCATGACTGAGGAGGTGCAGCAGCGGAGCGGATTGCTCATTGATCCATATTTCTCTGCCAGCGGTGTTCAGTGGATCCTGGACAATGTGGAGGGTGCCCGAGAGAAAGCCGATGCCGGACACTTGATGATGGGTACGATAGACACTTGGCTCATCTGGCGCCTGACCGGATCGCTTCATGCCACAGACTACACCAATGCCTCTCGCACGATGCTGTTTAACATCCATACGCTCGATTGGGATGACACGTTGCTTTCGCTTTTCACCATTCCGCGCACGATGATGCCTGAGGCTCGTCCGTCTGATGCACACTTCGGATTGACGACCGTAGAGGGCCTCTTCACCACACCGATCCCGATAGCCGGTGTGCTGGGAGACTCTCATGGAGCTCTTGTCGGTCAGTGCTGTTTCCGTCCCGGACTCGCCAAAGCCACCTATGGCACCGGATCGTCTGTTATGATGAACATCGGAGAGACCGCGATGCCTGCACCGCAGGGCTTGGTCACGAGCATCGGATTTGCGGCTCAAGGCAAAACCTATTATGCCTTTGAGGGAAATATCCACTGCACCGGTGCCACGATCAAGTGGATGGTGGAGCAGGTCGGGCTGATCGGTAGTCCCGGAGAGATCGAGGAGGCGGCTCATGAGCGTGCAGAGGGTGTTTATCTCGTCCCGGCTTTTGCCGGATTGGGTGCCCCTTGGTGGCAACCTGAGGCACGTGCCGCTTTGGTCGGCATGACACTCGCCACAGACCGCGGACATATCCTGCGTGCCACCCTCGAGTCCATTGCCTATCAAGTCAAGGACTTAGTCGATGTGATGGCCGAGCGTGCCGGAGTGCCGCTCAGCGAGCTGCGTGTCGATGGCGGTCCGACCCGTAACCGGACATTGATGCAGTTTCAAGCCGATATGCTTGGTGCCGACATCCGTCGCTCGGACATCGAGGAGGCATCTGCTTTGGGCGCTGTCATCATGAATGCCCTGGCACTCCATCGTTTGCCCGACTTTGATGCTGTGTGTGCCTTATTTACCGCTGCCGGATGTGTTCATCCCGAGATGGCCGAGGACGAAGTCAGACGCCTCCATGATGGTTGGCGCCGGGCTGTGGCGATGGTAATAACTAAAACAAACCCTTAAAACGAATATAACATGACAACAAAAAAGAAACTTTGCTTCGGTGTCATCATTGGCACTCGCGCCTATTTTAACTCAGAGTTGGCTCGTGACGTCCGTCGTCACCTCCTCGAAACTCTCGAAAAAGAGGGATATGACTATGTCATCCTTCCGGAAGATGCCACTCCGACGGGCAGTAGTAGCATAGAGACTCGTGAAGATGGTCTCCTCTGTGCCCGTCTCTTCCGCGAAAATCGTGACCGTATCGATGGTATCATCGTTTCGCTCCCTAACTTCGGTTTTGAGATCGGCATCATCAATGCCATCTCTGTGGCAGACCTTCGTGTGCCGGTTTTGGTGCAGGCTTGTGATGATGAAAACGACAAAGTCGATCTGGACAGCCGTCGTGATGCTTTCTGCGGAAAGATCTCTGTCTGCAACAACCTTTATCAGTATGGCATCCCCTTCACAGACACTACGCTACACACCTACTCCATCTACTCTGACCTGCTGGTTAAAGACCTCCATCGCTTCGCTGCCGTCTGTCGTGTCGTAGGCGGTCTGCGTAAAGCCCGTATCGGAGCTATTGGTGCCCGTCCGGCAGGATTCCAGACCGTGCGTGCCAGCGAAAAGATTCTGCAGCAGTCCGGCATTACGGTGGTCCCGGTAGATCTTTCGGAGATCATGGGTGCGGCTTGGAAGATAGCAGATGACGATGCCGAACTCCTTGCCAAACTTCAGGCCATCACTCATTATGCTTCTGTCCCCGATGGATATAGCGATAAGCTGGTGCGTCAAGCCAAATTTGGTGTTGCAGTCGAGCGCTGGATTGCGGCCAATGATATCGATGCCGTAGCCATCCAGTGTTGGGATTCTTTGGAGCAGAACTATGGCTGTGCAGCCTGTGTCACCATGAGCATGCTCAGCGACCGGCTCATCCCGGCTGCCTGCGAAGTGGACATCGCTGGAGCTATCTCCATGTATGCCCTCTCACTCGCCTCACAGGAGGCACCGGCACTCTTGGACTGGAACAACAACTTCGCAGAGGAGCGCAATAAGTGTGTCTGCACCCACTGCGGTAACTTCCCGAAGTCTTTCGTGCGCAACGACCTCCGTCTTGGCACGCTGGGCGTCTTAGGCCGCACATTGGGCAAAGTTAACACTTTTGGCGCGGTCTATGGCAAGGTGACGCAAGGTGAATTTACTTACTTCCGCATCTCGACCGATGACCCGAAAGGTTGCATTAAGGCTTACTTGGGTGAAGGCCGCCTCACCGACGATCCGTATGGCATGGACGGCTGCATCGCAGTGACAGAAGTCCCCAACCTTCAGGTGCTGATGAAGCATATCTGCAAAAACGGCTTTGAGCATCATGTCGCCATGTGTCGCACCTGTGTTAAGGACATCTTGCAGGAGGCCATCGAGACCTATCTGAAGTGGGATCTCTATGTGCATGAGTAATGCATGACGATGGTGTAATCAGACGTCTCTCGGTCGATTATCTGATGAAGAGAAATCTGAGCTGATTTTATTGATTATTATATGTTTAGCGAGGAAAGATTGGTCTCTCCTCGCTAAACTTTTTATTAGGGCAAAAATAATGACGCCGCCGTGTAACGTGCACGACGCCGCCGTGATCATTTATTCAGGCCGCCGTGTGAGTTTACACGGCGCCGTCATTACCGTTACACTGCGGCATCATTAACGCAACACGGCGCCGTGATGCAAATAGCACATATACAAGACTTGAATTTTATTCAATGTAGCATGATGAATCTCAGATCTGCAAATTTGATGGTTCACGGATAGCAACAAAAACTCCCCAACCAAAACAAATATTCAGTGGGGAGATTATTTATAAGTCTATGATTAACTAAACGGCTTATCGCTTCAGAAGGATTGCAGTCGCTTGGCTGTTGTCCATTTTGGGCATTGTGCTTCCCACAGGTGCTCCAATATAGGTGGGGTCACAAATAATGAATTTTCGACCATTGACCATAAGGTAGTCTCCGGTCACATTATCAGTGAAATGGACCGCAGTGGCCAAATGACCGGGATAATAGATCAAAGCTACATCCAGTCCAACTAAGTCTCGCACTAAACGAGAAAAAAGAATAGAGCGATCCTCGCAGTCGGTGTAAGGATAAAAGAGTGACTCCTCGGCAAAGAAGGCTCTGTCTCCACCCCAAACTTTGTTGTCGTACTCATAAACGAAAGCTGTTTGTACGAAATTGAGTAAGCGCTCGACAGCTTCAAGTTGGCTTTTCCCCTTGATTGTCGGTCTCAAAGAGGACATCAGGCTCTTTTCGATCTCTTCGCTCATAGGGGTATTGGCATAAATGGCCCATCGTGTCATGAAGTCATTGCCTACTTGTGAGGTCGGGTAGGTATTCATGAAATCGACAAGGTTTTTGTTTACGACGACATCGGCTTTGACATCTTCATATCGTTTGGATCGGAGGGTTCTTGTTTCAGAGAGGTTTTTGCTGAACTGTGGATCTGAAACAATCTGCATAGACATACTTTGCTCTTTGGGAAATTTCTGGTTGAAGATCTTGAGCCGATTTTCTTTGCAATTTAATGGATAGAACCTTTCGTTGTCAATCTTAAAATAGATGAGTTCGTAGATGCCAAATTCGCTTCCGAAGAGTAGGTACAATCGCTCTCCACGAGCAAGACGCATCTTATATCCTGATTGGCAAAAAAGATAGGCAGTCAGTAGTGTAGCCATATTTGTGTCATGAGGATATACAGATTGTCCCACTTTGTCCAAAAACTGTAGATAAGACCAGTCACAGAGAGTATATTCGTCTCTGATGTTGAGACAAGATCCTGTCAAATTATTATATATGGGATCTTTGCTCAACTTTTTCCAGGCATCAGAAACAGCTCGCTCTGTCGGGTCTTGTAAACGGATGGTTTTTACTTCTTTGGTCCAAGGGACACTGATCGAAGTGCCGAACATTGTCACCGAGAGAAGTGTAGGTTGGGGTTGAGGCTGCGTCTTGATTGGTTTGATCGGTTGTGGTTGAGGTGTTGGAGTGACAACTGGTGTGGTGAGATTTTGGATGACAATTGGACGATCTAATGGTCGTGACAACTCTTTGCGATCATTGTCCGGGTGGACAACCGGAGGAATCGGTTTTACTTTGTCCTCGGGAATTGGATCTCCCTGTAAAGCATTAAATTCTTTCCACGCCTTACGCATGAAGTCTGCATATTCCTCATTGACTTTTTTTCTAAAGTCTTCATACTCTTGTTCTACCGATTTTTCAAATCCTTCAAATTTGGCTTGGATGGATTTTTCAAATTCCTCAAAAGTCTCTTGTCCCCAAATGCTTTGTGATGACAAGCAAAGCATAAGTGCCATACAGCAGATTAGTCGATTCATAGGGCTTATTAATTAAATTGGATATTGAGGTAACGTATCAATTAATATGGAGCAGCAAATGCATATCCAATAGTGAATGTCAATTTATTTTGTACCGTTTCGACTTCTGTGCCATCAGAGTATTCATATCCCATGGAATGCTTTGTAAACCCTCGGGAATATTGTGCCCCCAAGGTGAGTCTGCCAAAACGGAGGCTGGCTCCAATTTCTCCGGAAAGATTACAGGGAGAGGGACCCCAATCTTCGCCATAAAAATTGAGGCTCTGTGCATGTTCTGAAGAATATTCGTTTTCGTAGTAGAATTCGCTATAGAATGTCCAGTCGAATCCTAAGCCTCCATGAACGGAAACTGATGAAGTGCCAAACGGAATGCGATAGAGCAAATGTAGTGGAATGTAAATGCCGCTTTCCATGTATTTCGGATATTCAAAGGAACTATTATCGCAATTCGCAAAATACATTTCCCAGTATAAACCGGTCCAAAGACCTACTCCTATGGGAGAACATGGGTGATAGTTATATCCGATTTGGAATCCATGTAAGCGTTTGGTGCTTGATTCTTCACCTATAAAAGTATAAACATTATCGCGTTGAGGTTTGGGATAATTGGGGGTAGCCCATTGTTTTGATACCCATGCAAAGTCAATGCTGGAGTGGTCTTCCGGGTCATCTGTATCTTCGTAATAATCTGCGATTCCTTCAAATATATCGCCAACAAAACCAAAACCTAAACTCAATTTATTTTGTGTGGCAACAATTTCACCTAAGACTTTACTATAATCGTGCTCTGTCAGTCCTTTAGAATACTCTGCATTGATAAAAAAGTCATCCCATCTGTAACGAACACCGATCTCGGCAGACAGGTTAAAACGCTCGGGCATCAAGTTATCTTTGCCATAATATTCGCCTCCTTTATAGTATATGCCGAAGTCTCTGCTATAATATGAACCGGCAATTCCCATGTCAAAGCCTAAACCTCCATGTATTGAGAAGGCTTTGTCTGTGGAAAAAGGAATTCTGAAAGAAAGGTGTAAGGGGACATGGAGCACATGTTCCATAAATTTATCGAAATTATATACCTCAAATTCGGAATCTCTTTTTTTGGCGAAATAGTATTCCCAAAAGATACCGGTATATAAGCCTCCTCCCCATTCGAATGTGGGATTATAGTGCCATCCTAAAGAAACGCCATGTAACCGTCCGTCTTCTTTATGCCAAGGAGCACTCTCTTTATCTTTAAGGCCTCCTCCTTTCATTACCCATTGTTTAGTTACATAGTTTAAAGACCATCCATAAGACTCCTCATGGTAGTTTCTTTGATTATTCCAACTCGCATAGTTGGATGAAGGTATTTTTATTTCAATATTTGCCGGGGAGGATTTCCTTACTTTGATTGTCTTTTCTTTTGAACTATTATTGTAGGTCGCTTTTAATCTATAGGTCTGATTGTATTTTAAATTTAGGTTATATGAGTTGTTTTGAGTCATTGTCTGTTTATTTTGATTTACAAATAACTCAGCGGCAACGGGAGCTCCATTGTAGAGCGGAACTACTTGAATACTTTTGGTCGCAACAAGTTTAAATGTTTGTTTGGTATTTGTCGAGTCTGCAATGATTATCGGGCGTTCGGTACTTTTATTTTCGTTAGCAATTTCTATTTTTATATCATGTTTCCCATATGTTAATTTGACTTTAGGAGGATTTTCGGTCGATGTTTTCTGAGAAATCTTGTTCTGGTCAATATATATTACTGCGTTGGATTGATCACACAGAATTTCAATTTCTTTATATTTTTGCAGGTCGTAGGGGCCAAAATTGGTTACGCCTTCTTTCACATCGATATGGTAAGTATTGTCCAGTCCTTCATGTTTTATTCTTATACGATGTTCTCCTGGAACTACACTTTCGATTGTCGCTGGTGTTATGCTGGGAGATGTGCTATCATCCAAATATACTTTTGCTCCTTTAGGCAATGATGATATAACTATCGTGTAGGTTTTGTTATTTTTTAATGTTAAAGAATAGGTGCCTTCGGATTCTAACCGATTCATTTTAAAAGGTTTTGTTTCTCCGTATTTAGGGTGTACGGCTTTAATGTCAAATTCTATATTGATAGGGAGGAATATTGTCATTTCATGGTATGCTTCCCACTGATCAAATAATGTCTTCAAGACCTTATGAGAGTTACCAATAATTACAAATTCTAATTGTTTTGCCTCCTCTAAAGTCAGATTTTCCAGTTTTACACGCACCATGGCTGCTCTCTGCTGTGCATCCTGATCTAAAGGCCAATCCTTTATGAAGTTGCCTATTAGAGTGCCAAACTCACCTTTTTCCAGTTTCCAGCTTTCTGTGATCCAAGTCATTTGCCTGGTCTGATTATCTTGGGCAAAAGTGTTATTATAAATAATGAGACCCAAAAACAAAATCAAATATATATATTTCTTCATAATAGTTACTTATTAACTTATTATATTGATAAAACTTAATCATTGCCAAAAACATATGACAGACCGAATGTCATTTTATTCATTTTTACCCATGAAATATCAGGGTTATTATATAGTTCATGGTCTGTTATACCTTGTGAATATTGGAAGTTCAGCATGATGTTCCCCATACGAAGAGAAACTGCTCCTTCGATTGAAAAGTTGATACGTTTGGGGTATTGGGTGTTTTCTGCTGAGTAACTATCTTCTTCATAGTAGTCCTCTAAGGGTTGGGCATGTTCATTATCTCTGCTTGTAAAAGATGTATATACACCATAGTCCATGCCTAATCCTCCATGTAATTTTAGAGCCCATTTTTTACTAAATGGTATGCGATAATAAAGGTGTAGGGGAATATATATCGAATGCTCTGAGAAAAAGTCATATTCGTTTTTAACGACTCCAAACTCTTCTGTTTCGAATGTTTTGGTGAATATGTCGTCTTTTGAGGCTTTGGAGTAATAATATTCATAAAAGACACCGGTATAGATGCCTAATCCGAACCACCATGCAGGTTCATAAAAGACACCGGCTTGAATGCCATCCAATACATCGCTTTCAACATTCCACACAGGATTGATTTTTGTTTCTTTGTCCGAATGTTTAACATTCCACCATTTTTGTACATAAGAAACAGAGATTCCGAATGGATCAGTGTCATACTCCTTTCTCCAAAACCATGTGAATGATTTTTTGATGGGAATATTAAGACGATAATGGCTTTTTGAGTTGTCAGAAACCTTTATTTTTTCATCTGTCGAATAACCTTTATAAGACATGTGTAAAGAATGTTGTCCGTAGGTTAATGCCGTATTATATAACTTTGCATTGCGACCTACGTTATCGCCATCTATGTCCAAATCGGCTTCTACAGAATTGCCATTGACATAGGCTTCGATAGAAATCTCTTTTTTAGGCAATAACTCAACCTCCGGATGAATCATTGGGGTGTATTGATCTATTGTTATGTCAAATACTTCCTTCCGATTGTTATCAGCCTGCATACGGATAATGTGGCTTTCATAGGTAAGATCCAATGTGCAGGGAGTAGTCCCTCTGGAGACTTTTTCGTCATCTACGAAAACTTCTGCTCCACTAGGATTGCTGGTGAATCGTATTTTTTTCTTTTCCCTCAAATCAAAATCATCAAAAAGGACTTCGTTTTGTGATACCTCGATATCCTTTTCTTGGATTTGACGACCATTATCGAGTGTAAGACGTATCTGATGTTTTCCCATAGGGGTGTTGGGAATGTCTAATGGTGTTGTCCCCTTAAGTTCATTGTCTAAATAGACTTGGGCATTCTCTGGGATAGATATGATGTGAATGGTCGTAGTCTGATTATTATCGAGCACTATCGTGTAGCAGGCTTTATGTCTTAAGGTCCTTTCTATACGATATCTATTGGTGGTTCGATCACCGAGCTTGGCTACTAATTCTAATCCTTGAATTGCAGGGACGAAAATGTTGAGAAAACCCTCTGAGATGAATGCCATGTCTTTTTCATGGCAGATTCTTGCATTAGGGCCTGCATTACTGAAGTTTATATTGGGGATGTCTTGTTGAGGAATGTGCTCTAATTTAACTTGTATCAATGCAACGTTGTCGTTTCCGTTGACATCAGCCGGCCATTCATCAATAAAATTTTGAGAGATTCGGATCGTCTTTTCATCTACTTCTCTGAAAGATCCTTCTACAAAGTCAAATGATTTATTTTCTTGTGCACTAGAAAAGTAAACAGAGTTTGCGCAAAAGAAAGCAAGCGCAATAAGGTAATAATAAAAAGGTTTCATAATTTAAAGTTTTTTTCTGTAAAGAAGTCAATTACACTGACTTTGTTTTCATGATCTTTTTCAGGTTGCCAAAGACGAACTTCAATCATTGGTTTCTCTCCTTGCATGTTGAGCATTAAAGTTAGGTATCCTTTATCACTATATCCCGGAGATTCATATATCTGACGAATTTGAACATAAAATGCATCCCCCTCTTTTATGCGTTGTGAATTTATAACTCCGGCCGAGTTGTCTTCGAATTTTAAATGAATGTAATCTCGGTCTTCAAATTGTGATTCTAATCTTTTTATGTATTGTTCTTTTGTGAACTTCGAATATCTGATATTTGGACGAGAAGCCCCTAAATGAATGATTTGTCCATCTTCAAGACTTGCCGCTCTATCTTGTAAAGGTTTGAGGACAGTTCCTAAGATAATGACAGCTCTGTCAGAAAAGATTTGTTTGATATATTCCAAGTTTTTTTGAGCATATGCAGTTTGGTAATCTTCCATAAACTCAAGTATTGTAAAACGGGAAATATTACTCCATTTTGCTTTTGAATTGAATATGTCTTGTTCGGCTACTTGTGTTAACATAAAAGCCAAAGAGCAAATTTTGTCATCTCTTTTGTCAAATCTGAAAACAATATTTTCAGTATATCTTTTGGCACCGTAGGATATTTGAAGTTTGCATGGCCTTACCAGTATTTGTCCTAACCCATCATCTATAATCTTATATTTGGGCTCTCCTAATATTTTTACAGAGGTCGTTTTTCTAAATAAATTTTCAAACATTAAATACCCTTCTGGAGAAAAAAGCTCTTTAGCAATGGTCGGTTTCTGTTTGTTAATAGCTTCCTCCACTTTGCTCATAAATTGGATATATCTTAATGAGTCAGCAGGAGTCTCTAAAGATATCCTTTTTACTTTTTTTATTGGTTCTGGGGCAATTTTAGCAACTTCTAATGCTGCTGATGTCACAGAGTTAGTTTCTTTTTCAGCTGTTATTTTTTCCTTTCTTTTATTCTCTTTTACAAACAGATCTTTGGTGGTCACAAATGTTGGAAGTTTCTCTTTGTCTTCGAATGCCTTTTTAAGATCTTCGTTGTCCATATTGTGGTCAAAACGATATTCGTATCTGAGTTGTATTTTACCATCGTTTGGGATTTTTAAAACTTCTACTTCTCCTATTCCGTCATGTGCCGTAACAGGGCCGACATAATATTCCCCATTATGATAATGGTAGGTTATGGTAGATAATGGATTGCCTGCATATTCAAAATTTACCAAAATTGGATATGCTCCATATTCATTTTTGGAGGTTTCTGTTGCCGTTGCAGTGACCGCACTAATGATACTTTTTATTTTTATAGGGATGATGGTGCGACAATCCCCTTTGTCTTCTCCAAATTCCACTTCTACTGCTTGATCATAAAATGATGCCATTACCAATGCCCAATAGTAATTATAAAGGGCATCGTCTATTTGAAGCCGTTTTTCAGCAATTTTTCCTGCATTAACATATTGTCTCACTCTATCCTTTTGCTTCTCATATATCTTTTTTAAATCCTCGATTGAGATATAGCAAAACACTTTAGCAGGAGATTCTGAAAGCACTAATTTGTGTACATTCGTTAAAGTTAGGTTAGTTTTTAAGGTCGTTTCCGAATGTCTTTTGGTGTTGAAACTGCTATTATCTCCTTTTATTTCCGAGTCGTCAATAGTTTGGGATTCTGTCGAAACTTTTAACTCAATGCTTTTTGCCAATTCAGTTATTGCATGGGTCGTAGCTTCATCAATAGTTTCCCCTTCAGCTTCACTCCAATAATACTCTCCGGGATTAGATTTTATGTAGTTAATATTTTGGCCATGGATAACTTCGAAAGTTATCCATGACCAAAGAATAAGTATCAAAACTTTTGATAATTGCATATTTATTCGCCTTTGGATTTTTGATATTCTTCAAGTTCTTCTTTAAATTCTTTCTTAAATTGATTGAACTCAAAATTCATTTTCAGCCTTTCTTCGTCAGATACATTCTGTTGGATTTTATTGGCTACATCATTAACCAAAGCATCCATGCCTCCCATGTATTCGATGCAGACACATACTCTGTATAACCCGTTTTTTGTGCGGAATGTATCGGTATGTTTGATGGGAGTTGATTTAACAACTTCGCTTACCAATACTTTAAAATCGTTATTGCGTTTTGTCGCGAAATCCATAGCTGTTTTTGTTGCTTCTTCGGTTGTAGATGATTTTTGGTAATCTACATCTTGACGAGCAGATGCTCTAACTACCTTAGAAGAAATGGCAGATGCAAATTCGTTTCTTGCTTGATCTGCTGCATATTGACGAGCTAAAGCTCTATCAACGTGAACCGCTTCTCCGTAAGCGCGTGTAGCAGGAGATTCTTCTGCCAGAAATTCACTCTTGTTTTGCTCTATCAAAACTTCTCCCGGCTCGGGGGTTGATGTAGCAACTTGTTTGGAAGAACTACATGCTGATAGGAATAATACGACTGCGGCAGCTGCAGCCACAGATGAAAAAAGTTTTTTTGAGTAATGCATGGTTTTAAAGTGTTCCTATAGTCCCATCTGATTCAGATTTAAGATTACAATATAAAAGACGCAGGGGCTGTACTACTTATTGTCCTCAGATAGTGATACTTCGTCTTATTGATTGAAAATAAGAGATAAACAATAATGTTAACCAATAAACTTAATAAGATTCGAATGGACCTTACAAATCTTTTCAAATTTGGCTGTTGTCTAAAAACATTTTTGGATAATTCTATCGCAAATCTCTAAATTTTTATAGTACGAAATCGCCTACTATGGAGGTTACGTTCGTAAACGTCTTTCCTAATTAAATCGTTGGAATGTGCGAATTAAATAATACGTTGATATATAAATTATTTATAATATTGCGACAAAGATATGAATAATTTGTAAACAATGGTAATAAAATTTTAATTTTTTTAATGCAATCAGATTGTCTTACTTTTATAGATATATTTAAAACATCCTTTTTTTTAATTCTTTTTTCTTTTCTTTTACAATCTGTTCTTTTTCTTTCCTATTCAGCCTTTTTGCGGAGGTTAATCTTCTTTTTAAGGTCGAAATGCTTTTTTTTTGATTATAAATGAGGATTATGTGACAAAAAAGATATAAATTTGCACGGATATTCATGTCTTATAGTTTGGGATGGGGAAATGAATCCATAAACCTATGAAGTTGACATGTAAAGAACAGACGCGAATTTTAATAATTAAATTTTCATTTATATGAGCGATAAACTCAATACAGAAAATCAGGAGATCCAGCAAGATGGCCAGGAAGGCGCATTTAATCTCCGTAGTATCCTCGAGTTGACGTGGGGGCTGCGTTACTGGATTATCCTCTCCGTTTTTGTGGCGCTACTGGCTGCTGCCGGCTATCTCTATTTCAAACCGAAGGTGTATAGCAGTAACATGATGGTCATGGTGACCAATGACAAGAATGCCGGTATGTCCAGCTCGGCAGAGATGGGATTTATTAGTGACATAACTGGCATACAGTCTTTTAACAGTTTGGTCAATGAGCAGGTGATCATTAAGTCAACACCTGTGCTGCAGGATGTCGTGGAGGAACTTGATCTCAATATCCGTTATTTCGTGAAGCATAATCTCGTGACGCGCGAATATGGACGGCAGGAGGTGAAAATGTCTTTTATCCCCAATCCGGAGTTGAATCTCAATACAATTCCCCACTCGCGTGTGAAGTATGACATTGTGGACGAGAATACGCTCAGCGTGGAGGTGGAGACCTATACGCGTGCAGCAAAAGACTTTGAGGTGACGATCCCGAAGGGGAATTATCCTTTTAACGAGAACATCCCGCTTACAAATGGCGAGGGGCAGGAGTTGGGCGCAATACACTTTACCTTTGTCGGCAATGAGCTGGAGCAGGATGGCAAGAAGTATAATTATGTCTGTCCGGGTGAGCACTCGATAGAGCTTTACTCTCCGCTGCTTCGTGCCCGTCAGTTGCAGCGTGCCATCAGTGTTACGATCATGGAGGAGAAGCGTATGCAGGGCACGAGTTCAATCATGAATATCTCTATGGTGGACAATCTGCCAAGTCGTGCTGAGCGAATCCTGGAAAAGATGGTGGAGAAGTATAACGAATCTACGAAACTCTATTATTCTACCTCCAACAATCGCACCCTTTCGTTTATCGATACTCGTCTGGAGGATCTCGCTAATGACTTGCTCAACGTGGAGGGCAAGATGAAGGACTTCAGTCGTGATAACGAGATGGTGGATCTTACGTCGCAAGCTAAGTTGTCGCTCGATGCAGATAAGGAGATTCAGGAGGAGTTGCAGCAGATCGAGTTGCAGATCAGTCTCCTGGAGATGGTGCGTGACGATATGAGTGCTCATGAGGGTGAGTTTGCCGTTATCCCAAGCAATATCGGCATTGCCGATGTGTCGCTTAATGCGGCGATAGCAGAGTATAATAAGGTGTGCATGGAGCGTATGCGTCTCGTGTCAAGTGCGTCTGCCAGCAACCCTGTGGTGCAGCAACTCTCTATGAGACTTACTGAGCAACGTCGTGTCATCACTAAGAGTATCGAAAGCCAGCTCAGTGTGCAGAATGTGCGTAAGAATGATGCCAAGAAACTTTTAGGTCAGAGCAAGACGTCTCTGCGCAATCTCCCATCTCAGCAGATTGAGTTGCAGAAGATTAACCGTGACCAGTCTATTATCGAGCCTCTTTACGTGCTCCTCCAAAAGAAGCGTGAGGAGACTTTGCTCGCCATCATTGCTGAGCCGGACATCGCACGTGTGATTGAGCACTCGGAGAATACTGCTGTTCAGATTTCTCCTAATCCGAAGAAGATTTTTGCGATAGCATTTGTTCTCGGTTTTATTTTCCCGATCGGACTGGTTTATCTCCTCTCTTTCTTAAAGACTAAGGTTCAGTCACCGGATGACATCACCAGCCGCACTCGTATCCCGATCATCGGTATTGTGCCTGAGTCCACTCCTGAGCCGGGTGTCTCTCCAGTGGATCAGTTGACCAGAAAGCACAGCAACATCGGTGAGATTTATCGTTCGATACGTACCAATGTCGGCTTTATGAAGGGTAAGGTATTCCAGGTGACCTCTTCGATCCCCAGCGAGGGTAAATCTTTCACCGCCTATAATCTGGCTATCTCTTTAGCCCTTATCGGCAAGAAGGTTGCATTGATCGAGTCTGATATGCGTAAGGGTCACTTGAATCGTGTGTTTGACTTGCCACGTCATAATAATCGTGGTCTAGCTAACTATTTGGGTGGTGAGATTAAGGATTGGAGAGAAATCGTGCATAAAGGGATTTCTGTACCGACGCTTGATATTGTCCTTAAAGGTGCTGTTCCCCCGAATCCTAACGAACTTTTGGCTTCAGAGCGTTTGGATGTGATGATCCAGGAGATGCGTGACATCTATGATTACATCATCCTTGACTCTCCGCCGTATCTCGTGATCGCTGACCCCTCAACGGTCAATCATTTGGTGGATCGAAACATCTACGTGATGCGTGCCGGTAAGTCTGACCTGCGTTTTATCGGTGAGTTGAATATGGCTGTGCAGAATGGTAAACTCAATGATCCGGTGATCGTTTTGAATGATGTCGTGCTTAACAAACGCGGTGGCCTCAGCTATCATTATGGCTATGGTTATGGCTATGGTTACGGTTATGGCTATGGTTATAAGTATGGTTACAGCGAGGAAGAGAAAGAGCGTCATGGCCTCCGTTGGTTCTTTACCAAGAAACTTTGGGGCAAGGCTTGAATGTGAACATTCTCATCCCTGATGATGAGATTGGTGAAATATGGATCAAGAGGGGCTGTGTTAAGTTTGGGCACAGCCCCTCTTGGGTGTTAAGACAGGTCTGTCGGTCGGTATTAAGTTTTATGTGGGGATGGGCAACCCAATAAATGGTCTCCTAAGGGGCGCCGCAACATAGCGCGCAATGGTGATAGGCTCTTGAGGATTAACGAATAAACATACATTTTCTGTTTATATCTATGTATATTTGCAAAAAAATAGCTATCTTTGCCAAGTTTTAGAGAATAGAAACTCCTTAATTATATGAATAATTTTCAAGATTTACTATCGTTTTTTGCGGAGAACCTTGAGTATCTTTGGTCATATACCGGTATTGCTAATATTGCGATTGGCAATGTGATCATGACGATTGTCGGATGCTTTTTCATTTATTTGGCAGCAGCCAAACGTTTTGAGCCGATGCTTTTGATTCCGATCGGTTTTGGTATTTTGGTCGGTAATATACCTTTCCCCGAGGGGGCAGGCTTGCAGATTGGTATCTACGAAGAGGGTTCGGTGCTGAACATTCTCTATAGCGGTGTCAAACAGGGATGGTATCCTCCTTTGATTTTTTTGGGCATTGGTGCAATGACGGATTTCTCGGCATTGATAGCCAATCCGAAATTGGTCCTAGTGGGAGCCGCTGCTCAATTTGGTATTTTCGGGGCTTATATGCTTGCCCTCTCCTTTAATGTTTTCCCCTGGGAAGCGCTCCATTTCACTACGGCAGAGGCAGGAGCTATAGCTATCATCGGTGGCGCGGATGGACCCACAGCGATTTTCCTTTCTTCTAAGTTAGCCCCTCACTTGATGGGCGCGATTGCTGTGGCTGCCTATTCTTATATGGCGTTGATCCCGGTGTTCCAACCGCCTCTTATGAAGCTTTTGACCAATGATAAGGAGCGCAGGATAAAGATGAAGGCCCCCGGATCGGTAAGTCATAAGCAGAAACTGATTTTCCCGATTGTCGGACTTTTGTTGACTTGTTATATTATCCCATCCGGTTTGCCACTTTTGGGTATGCTTTTCTTTGGTAATATCATTAAGGAATGCGGTGTCACCAAGCGCCTTTGTGAGACGGCACGTGGACCGCTCATCGACATAGTGACTATCTTGTTAGGTTTCACTGTCGGATGCTCTACTCAAGCCTCCACCTTCCTTACTCCAAAATCACTGATCGTCTTTGGATTGGGTGCTCTTTCGTTTTTGGTGGCGACTGCATCCGGAGTGCTTTTTGTTAAGTTTTTTAATTTGTTCTTGAAAGAAGGTAATAAGATCAATCCACTCATCGGTAATGCCGGAGTTTCTGCGGTGCCTGATGCTGCCCGTATTTCTCAGGAAGTTGGTCAGCACTATGATTCCAGCAATTATCTGTTGATGCATGCTATGGGGCCTAACGTAGCGGGTGTTATCGGATCGGCTGTTGCTGCCGGTATTCTTTTGGCATTCCTCGGATAAATAAATAGAAATAGAGATATATAATAAAGCCACTTTTGTATGAATCACAAAAGTGGCTTTATAAATTTTTCATGACCTATATGTCATTGTTTAACGAGCGTACCCTTGTTGCATCATGAGAGTAGCCTCGTTGCATCACGAGCGTAGCCTCATTATTTTGCGCTTCGGCTCTCGTTGTATCAGGTTTCGAGTCGTGTTGATCGATGGATCAGGTCCTTTTTTCAATGTCTGCGTCTATGACTTTACGCTTCAAAAAACTGCCTATCAAAGTTCCACTCTTTATGTGGATCAACTTGATAGGCAGTTATTGTTTGGTATTTATTGCGACGAGTCCGGCAGATTATCCCTTCGAGTCGCAAATACTTTTGTTGTTGTCGTTACTTTTTACTGCTACTTATAACATTCCAAACTCCTGCTGCTAAAATAGCGCCTACGAAAGGCCCAACGATAAATATCCAGAGTTGCTCTAAGGATTGGCCACCTTCAAATACAGCCGGGGCGATAGAGCGTGCCGGATTGACAGAGGTGCCAGTATAGCGGATGCAAACCAAATGTACGAGTACTAAACACAGTCCGATGGCCAATCCGGCAAAGTTGCCGGCTCCTTTCTTGCTGTCTGTAGTTCCGAGAACTGTCAGGACAAATACGAATGTGAAGAAAATTTCAGCTAATAGTCCGCCAGTGATGGAGACTCCATCTTGGCAAGCGTTTGCACCTGTGCCGGAGAGTCCGTTGATATTGGTGACTAAAAGCCACAAAATACCAGATCCGATGAAAGCTCCGATCACTTGAAAGAGCATATACATCATGGCTTCTTTGGTCTTAATTCGTCCGGTAAGGAGGCATCCGAGGGTGATGGCTGGATTGATGTGGCAGCCACTGATGCCGCCGATGGTGTATGCCATGGCAACGACAGAGAGACCAAAGGCTAATGATGTACCGATGACTGTAGCTGCATTGACTGTCTCAAGACAGTTTGACGAACAATTTAGACTGACGGCTACGCCGCAACCCATCAAGACGAGCACCATAGTGCCCACCATTTCTGCAAGATACTTACGCATAATGATAATGATTTAAAGGGTTAGTATTATTTGATTTGTATGGGTAAACAAGGAGATAACTTGTTGCTTATATACAGATTTATGGCAAATGTTATATGTGTAAGTTCTTCTTCCTTGTGCGGCAAATATATAATTAAATAATGTAAAAGCAAAATTTAACCTAATTTTATTGCTTGATGCTATATAAAAATAGCCTGATTGACATCAGACTATTTAAAATATAGGCCTTAATTATTTTAATGTTAGTGATTGCTGTTTTTCACTTTTAGCATTGTTCGGTCTAAGTCCGATTGAGGCTTAATCAAAAACGCCGTTATCGACGATGTCCACTATCGTATTGCTTTGAGGGAGAGACTCATGGGTTTGGCATGGGTCATATTCTTCCGGATAGAGGAATTGTTCTTGCTCATTATAGGGGAGGGTTTTGTCTGCGTAAACCTTTCGGATAAATTTGGCATAGATGGGTAGAGCCATATTGGCACCTTGCCCGTATGCCATCCGGTCGAAGCAGATGGAACGTTCTTCTCCTCCGACCCAGGTGCCGGCTATGAGCGAGGGAGTAAAGCCCATAAACCATCCATCGGAGTTGTCGTTGGTTGTTCCGGTTTTGCCTCCTGTCGGAGCTTTGATGTTGTATTTGTATCTGATGCGAACTCCGGTGCCGTGATCAATTACGTCGCGCAATATGGGGAGCATCTTGAGATAGGCATCATAGCTGAAGACTTCTGTCCGGCGAGGTTGGAACTGAGAGATGATCAGACCATTATTGTCTGCAATGCTTTTAACATAGATCGGGGTGACTCTTTGTCCATGACCGGGAAAAGCTGAGTATGCGGTGACCATCTCTTCGACAGAAAGATCACAGACACCCAGACAGAGTGATAATACGGGATCCAAATGATTTTTTATGCCAAAGGAGTGCAGGATGCGGACAAAGGCATCGGGAGAAAGCCGAGACATGACGCGAGCTGAAATCCAGTTGTTAGAGTTCATTAGTCCCCATCGCAGGGTTACCATTTCTCCGACACGTTCATCTCCCGAATTGCGCGGTTGCCAAGGTTTGCCACCTTCGTCGAAAAGGATGGGTTGTGAATTTAATTCTTCGTCACAAGGGGTGCGTCCTTCTTCCATCGCTAAAGTGTAAAGCAGCGGTTTGATGGTGGAGCCTACTTGCCGACGCCCGGATGTAACCATATCATATTGGAAAGCACCGAAGTTTGCTCCCCCGACATAGGCTTTTACATAACCTGCTGTATCCATGCACATAAAACCTGCTCGCAGGAAGTATTTTTGCCAACGGATGGAGTCGTAGGGGGTCATGATTGTATCTATTTCCCCTTGCCAACTGAAGAGTTTCATGGGTACGGGTGTGTGAAAAGCCTCTTCGATTTGCTCTCGGGAATAACCATTAGAAAGCATCACATTGTACCGTTCGCTTTGTCTCATCGTGCGCCGCATGGATGCCTTGACATCCTCCTCTGACAGTTTTTTGCTGAATGGGGCTCCTCTTTGCCCTTTCTTCTCTGCAAAAAACTTGGGTTGGAGGTCGTCGCGCAATTGTTCTATGACAGCATCCTCCGCATAACGTTGCATCCGAGAGTCGATGGAGGTATAGATGCGGAGACCATCTGTCGTCAGACTATAGGATGAACCATCCGGTTTCTGATTTTTATTACACCATCCGTAGAGAGGATCATTTTTCCATGCGATGCTATCCTCTCGGTATTGTTGCTGTTGCCAGGATGCATAGCGGCTGCGTTTGGGTTCTTTTGCCCTTAAGATCTTACGCAAGTATTCTCTCAGATATGGGGCCAAACCCTCTTTGTGGTCTGCCGTATGTGCCAACCTGTATTTGCCTTGTGCATTGGTGAGCGGGAGCAGGGGGAGTGAGGAGAGTGAGTCCGCTTCTGCTGTGGTGATAAAACCCACTTTAGCCATTTGCCCGAGGACGACTTCTCGACGTCCGGCAGTCTTTTCCGGGCGTCGGATAGGGTTAAATAGGGCTGGGTTTTGCAACATGCCGACCAGTAATGCTGCCTCCTCGATCTTCAAGTCACGAGGCATCTTATCAAAGTAGATGTGTGCCGCAGATCGGATGCCGACAGCATTGTAACAGAAGTCGAACTTGTTGAGATACATGTTGATGATCTCTTCTTTGGTGTAGAGTTGTTCCAGTTTGACTGCTATAACCCATTCGATGGGTTTTTGTAATATTCTCTCCAGAAGGTTGTCTGCTTGAGGAGAATAGAGTTGTTTTGCTAATTGCTGTGTGATGGTTGATCCTCCTCCTGCATTTTTCTGTCCGAGGAGTACTGTCTTAACCACTACACGAATCAAGGCTCTGGCATCGATGCCGCTATGCTCTGCAAAACGTTCGTCTTCTGTAGCTATAAGCGCTTGAATCAGATAGGGAGAAATCTGATTATAGTTGATAAATACACGGTTTTCTTTTTCCTGACTAAATCGACCGATCTCCACAGAGTCACATGTGTAGATAATCGTGGCAAACTTATTTTTAGGGTTTTCCAATTCTTCGATTGGAGGCATGTAGCCAATGTTGCCTTTGGATATCTGATCAAAAAGGATCCAAAGACTTCCTAAGCCGGCGATAAATAAGACCCAGAGCGTAATCAGGGTAATTTTAGTCCATTTGGGCAAAGAAAACATGATGATATGTGTATGAGGGTATTATTGTAATTGTTCGATGCAACGTTTTACTCTCTTCATAGCTTCGATGATCTTCTCTTCGGAAGTCGCATAGGAGAAACGTATGCAGTCATCTGCTCCGAAAGCTGCTCCGGAGACAGATGCTACCAGTCCCTCTTCCAATAGGTACATAGCGAGATCATCTGCATTGTTAATGACATGTGCCCCATGGCGCTTGCCGAAAAGTTCGCTCACCTCCGGGAAGATGTAGAAGGCTCCTTCGGGGACATTGACTTTAAATCCGGGAATTTCCTGAGCCAAGGAGATGATCAGGTCACGACGTCTTTCAAATGCCTGTCTCATGATCTCGACACACTCTTGTGATCCGTTATAAGCCGCTTCTGACGCTTTTTGAGCAATGGATGATGCGCCTGAAGTATATTGTCCTTGGAGTTTAGTGCATGCCTTAGCGATCCAAAGGGGAGCAGCACAGTAACCGATGCGCCATCCGGTCATGGCATAGGCCTTGGAGACTCCATTGATTACTACTACACGATCTTTCATCTCTGGAAATTGTGCGATGGAGACGTGGCTTCCGATGTAGTTGATGTGCTCATAGATTTCATCGGCAATGACAATGATGCGCGGATACTTTGCCAGGACGCGTACCAGATCTGCCATCTCCTCGCGGCTGTAAACAGCTCCGGTCGGGTTGGATGGCGAACAGAGGATGATGGCTTTGGTCTTGTCTGTGATCGCTGCTTCTAATTGGGCTCCTGTAATTTTAAAATTTTGTTCGATGCCGGCATGAATGGTGACATTTACACCTTCTGCTAATTTGACCATTTCAAAATAGCTTACCCATGCCGGAGTGGGGATAATCACCTCATCGCCTTTGTCAATGATGCAAAGGAGCGCGTTGCAAACTGCTTGCTTGGCACCATTGCCGACTACGATCTGAGTCGGTGCAAAGTCGAGATTATTTTCGCGTTTGAGTTTGTTGCTGACAGCTTGTCTTAGAGACATATAGCCGGGAACAGGCGTATAAAATGAGAAGTTCTCATCAATGGCACGTTTGGCAGCCTCCTTGATGTGGTCAGGGGTGTTGAAATCCGGCTCACCGACGCTGAGGTTAATGACATCAAGTCCCTGCGCTTTGAGCTCGTTGCTTTTTTGCGACATGGCCAATGTGGCTGATGGGGAAAGTGCGTTCAATCGTGCAGATAATTGTTCCATTTGCGATTTGTTTTAATAGATATTTGTGATAAATGTTCTGTGAGAACTAATTAAAAGCTTATTCTTTATGAATAATATTTGGCGCAAAGATAGCTATTTTCGTCTATATGAGAGCCGTTTGTTGTGGAAATTTGGATTTTGTTTTCATATTTCCACCGTTTATCCCGATTTCTTTATTGTCATATTTTGCTTTGATCGGGAAATCTTGTGTTATAATTTTTGCAGGGTGTGACCCATGCGTTCTTTTTTAGTTCGAAGATAGGTCTCGTTGCAGACATTAGGAGCGGCTTCTATAGAAACTATTTCTGTGATTTCCAGTCCATAGGCTTCCAAGCCGATTCGTTTGACAGGGTTGTTAGTGAGAAGACGCATTTTACCAACTCCGATTTCTCGCAGTATTTCAGCCCCGACACCATAATCGCGTTCATCTGCTTTAAATCCGAGGCAAAGGTTGGCATCGACCGTATCCATGCCCTCTTCCTGAAGTTTGTAAGCGTGAATCTTATTCATCAATCCGATGCCGCGACCCTCTTGATTGAGGTAAACGACTACCCCTTTGCCTTCGTTGTCAATCATTTGCATGGCTTTATGAAGTTGCTCTCCGCAGTCACAACGTCGCGAAGCGAAGATGTCTCCCGTCATGCAGGAGGAGTGTACTCTTACGAGAATGGCATCGTCCGAACTCCATTCTCCTTTGATAAGAGCTACATGTTCCTGCCCATTGGATTTCTGTTTAAAAGGGATCAATCGAAAATCTCCGTATGCAGTGGGCATAGCTACTTCCACACCTCTCTCGACCAAAGATTCCTGACGCAATCGGTAGGCGATGAGGTCCTTGATGGATATGAGTTTAAGCCCAAACTTTAGAGCTGTCTCATAGAGTTGTGGGAGACGAGCCATAGAGCCGTCTTCGTTCATGATCTCTATTAGGGCAGCTGCCGGCTGTAGCCCGGCAAGTCGAGCCAAGTCGATGGCAGCTTCTGTGTGTCCGGCTCGTCGTAATACCCCTTTGTCTTGGGCATATAGGGGACAGATGTGCCCGGGTCGTCCAAATGTTTCGGGGGTACTTAGGGGGTCGGCGAGAGCCCGGATCGTTTCTGCTCGGTCGTGTGCAGAAACTCCTGTCGAACAGCCTTCCAGTTTATCCACAGAGATGGTAAAAGGCGTCCCGAGGATGCTGGTGTTTTGTCCGACTTGTGGTCTAAGATTGAGCTCTTCACAGCGACTCATTGTAAGCGGTGCGCACAATACTCCACGCCCTTCTTTAACCATGAAGTTGATTTTTTCAGGAGTTACTTTTTCGGCAGCAATGATGAAGTCCCCTTCATTTTCGCGGTCTTCATCATCGACTACGATAACGATTTCTCCTTTACGGATGGCCTCTATGGCCTCTTCGATGCTGTTAAGAACTATTTTTTCAGACATTATGGTTGAGAGTTTGAGTGTCCCGATTAGGAAGCTTGATTGCTCCTTCTTGTTTTTTGCTTTATTTTATGCCCTATCTTCTTGTTGCGATGTATGAAAAACTGAATAAAACGCGAACAGATCAGTTTGCGCCATAAACGTCTGAAGAAGATAACGTATGAATCCCAATCAAAGAGGGTCGAGTCATTGATGGCTCTCCATGTCAGGAAAATGCCGATTGGAGCTAAGACGTAGGAACTGAGCCATGCTCCTGCCCAAGGTGCCCACTCTCCATCTTTGGCTAATTTTAAGCCGGTGTTGTCTATGAGATAATAGATGATAAAGAAGAGTACGGAGACGATGATCGGCACTGCTAATCCTCCTTTACGGATAATGGCACCCAGAGGGGCACCGATAAAAAAGAAGATAATCACCGCGATCGAGAGAGCAAATTTGCGGTGGATCTCGATTTCGTGGAGTGAGCGGTTTTTATATTCGATGTTTTGCATCTGTTGTCTGGCATCGAATGTATTGACCACTCTTTCAGCTTTTTGCTTGGCTTTTAGGAGCACTTGTTGCTGCTGGGAAATCCTGAGGGATGAATATATGGAGTCGAGATCCAAACCTACGGGTGCGAGTTTCGGATTGGTGGCCTTCTCAAAATAGGCCGTATCCCATCGTGCCTGGCTGGGGATTTCGGTAAAGTAGGTTCGGCTACATAATTGGGAGCCATAACCTCTGTTGATGGAGTCTAAACGTTGGTCAAGTGAATCGACAGAGACGATCAGATCGTTTAGGTTTTTGCCTACGTGACGATTGGTAACGGCCGATTCATCAGTGCGCTCCAAGTCGTTTTCATATGGGATATATACCTCCTTGAAAGTGAATGATTCGCGGCGATACTTCGGATGTTTTGGGTCGTTTTTGGCACCGGTCTCGCGAAATGTTCCCAATTGCTCTCCGGACCAAAGTGAGAATTTCAGATATCGTCCGTCTTCCGAACTTTGCAGACGGGCAGAATCGGCAACGGTCACAGTGGCATTTTCGATGTTCGAACCTTCAAAGATGTAAATGGTGACATCATAAAGGAGTCCGGTCTTAAAGTCTTTGCGTCCGACATAGATGTTGTATCCGTCTATCTCTTTGTAGAACACCCCTTCCGGAATCTCCAACTCGGGAGATTTGCTTTTGATGCCCCAAAATAGACTATAAAACTTCGTGTTGGCAACGGGAAGCAGATTGTTTTGAAAATAAAAAGCTCCGATGGCTATCGCTACGATGAAGAAAATAAGCGGTCGCATGATCTTGAAAAGCGAAATGCCAGATGCCTTCATAGCAAGTAGCTCAAGGGATTCTCCCAGATTGCCAAATGTAATCAAACTTGCCAGCAAAACAGCCAATGGGAGCGCCAATGGGACAAACTGCAAGGCGGCATAGAAAAACAACTCTGCCATTACTCCGATGCCGAGTCCTTTGCCCACCAACTTGTCAATGTGAGACCAAAGGAATTGCATCAAGACGATGAATAGGCAGATGAAAAATGTCATACAGAGCAACGGAAGGAAGCTCTGGATGATGAATGTGTATATGCGTTTGATGCGAAAGTTCTTAAACATTCGAGTTTTGTCTTATGGCTGACAAAGCTCTGCTTGCGTAGAGCCATTGCCATAAAACGGTGCTAAGATACTGCTTTTTTTTGATTCATACTTATCTCATAAGACAGATTGGACTCTTTTAGCTTTTTTTTGGATGAAAAGTCAGAAAGAATGACATCTGTAGTTTGAAAAGCGATGATTGCTGCCTGATACAGATTTTTATAATAAGATTGTCGTGTTAGAAAGTGTCTTCAAGTGAATAAAAGTATTTTGTAAGAGAGTAAAGTCCAATAGAATAGCCCTCGTAAAATTTGGATTACAAATGAGAGTTCATAAATCATAATCAAATTCGTCAAGTTCACGCTATATTTTACAATTCAAAGTTCTTTCGGACACCTCACGCAATAAGGGTTTGCATGACGCCGCCGTGTAATATGCATGACGCCGCCGTGTGATGTGCATGACGCCGCCGTGTAACGTGCATGACGCCGCCGTGTAACGTGCATGACGCTGCCGTGTAATATTACATGACACCCTCATGCAAAACATAACAAAAATAGGCCATGCCAAAGTGACATAGCCTATTTTCATATTTATCTGATTCGTAATTGATTAGAACCAGCGAGTGTAAGCAAAATCCATGCGGTGGGGCAGGAGGTCGTTTTTCGGGAAGAGACGGAAACCATACTTGAATGCACCGCTGTATTTGATCTTATAGTCGATCTCGAATGTTACGATGCCGTTTTCGTTCTTAGTTACCTGCATCTCTTTGGCACGATACTCATGACTCTTGCCGTCGCTGGCATTCATTACTACAAGGTCAAGACCGAGGTCTCCTGCGATTTCCTTAGCATCGAGAGTAACACTTACGTGATAAGTGTCTCCTACTTCCGGCAATGAAGACATTGCATCAGGGATTACGATTTCCTTAACCTCTACTTTGTCCCAGGCTGCTACGACACTCTCTTTCCAAGCAGCGATTTCTTTAGCCTTAGCATAGTTGTCTGCCTTAAGGAGTGCTGCACGCTGACCCTCTTTCTGATAGAAGCGATCATAGTAGTCATCGAGCTGACGCTTCATGGTGAAGTGAGGAGTGATCTTGGCCAAGCAGTTCTTAATATACATTACCCATTCAGGAGAGTATCCCTTAGAGTTCTTAGCGAAGTAAAGTGGGATGATTTCTGTCTCAAGCATAGTGTAGATAGTCTCTGCGTCGAGCTGATCCTGGCTTGCTTGATTCTGGAAGGTGCGCTTGTCGGTCAAAGCCCAACCTGCCTGTGGCTTGTAACCCTCATACCACCAACCGTCGAGGACAGAGAGGTTGAGCGTACCATTCATAATAGCCTTTTCACCGGATGTGCCGGATGCTTCGAGCGGACGGGTAGGAGTATTCATCCAAATGTCCACACCGGAAACAAGACGCTTAGAAACATCCATATCGTAGTTTTCTACGAAGATGATCTTGCCCATGAACTGAGGCATACGGCTGATCTCTACGATGCGACGGATAAGACCTTGTCCTCCACCATCTGCAGGGTGAGCTTTACCGGCAAAGATGAACTGTACGGGGCAGCTGGGGTTGTTGACAATCTTGTCCAAACGATCCAAGTCTGTAAAGAGGAGGTGTGCACGTTTGTAGGTGGCAAAACGACGAGCAAAACCGATTACCAATGCGTTAGGATTGAGACCATTGAGTGTCTGAAGAATCTTGGCAGGGTTCTCCTGCTTTTGGCTCATCTTGTTCTTAACTTCCTCTTTGATGTAGTCGAAAAGTTTTGCTTTTAGACCTTTGCGGATGTTCCAGATCTCTTCGTCATCGGCATTGTAGATAGCCTGCCACATTGCTTCTTCGGTCTGAGTTTTGGTGAAGTTTTCGCCGAAAGTCTTCTTGTAGAATGCTTTCCACTCAGATGCAGTCCAGGTTGGGAGGTGAACACCATTGGTAACATAACCAACGTGAAGTTCTTCAGGAGTGTAACCTTTCCAAACCGGTTGGAACATATTGCGAGAAACCTTGCCGTGTAACCAGCTCACACCATTTGCCTCCTGGCAAGTGTTGAGGGCAAACACAGACATAGAGAATTTGCCTTCGCCCGGAGTCTCACGACCCATGTTCATCAAGTCATACCAGTCGATGCCCAATTTTGCAGGGAAGTGACTCATATATTTATAGAAAAGACCCTCCTCGAAATAGTCGTGACCAGCCGGTACGGGAGTGTGGCAAGTGTAGAGTGATGAAGCGCGAACGACCTCAAGAGCCTGCTCGAAAGTAAGACCCTTAGCCACATAGTCCACAAGACGCTGAACAGCGATGAGAGCAGCATGACCCTCGTTGCAGTGATATACCTCTTTCTCGATGCCTAATTTCTTGAGCATAAGCATACCACCGATGCCGAGCATATACTCTTGCTTCATGCGGTTTTCCCAGTCACCACCATAAAGTTGGTAAGTGATAGAACGATCAAACTCAGAGTTCTTGTCGATGTCACAGTCCAAGAGGTAGAGGTTGATGCGACCTACGTTGACTTTCCAGATGTTGGCATAGATGGTGCGATCGTGGAAAGGTACCTCCAAAATCATCGCAGAGCCATCCTCATTTTTGACTTGCTCGATCGGGAGCTGAGAGAAGTTCTGAGCCTCATAGTTTGCCTCTTGGTTACCGTCGCCAGAAAGGGTCTGAGTGAAATAACCATAACGATAGAGGAAACCTACTGCACAGAGGTCAACGTTTGAGTCTGAAGCCTCTTTAAGATAGTCGCCGGCCAAGATACCGAGACCACCGGAGTAGATTTTCAGACAAGCTGTCAAACCATACTCCATACAGAAGTATGCGACAGAAGCGCGAGAAGAGTCTTTCGGCTCAGCCATATATGCCTCAAATTCGCTGCATACGGCATTGACCTTCTTCATGGTCTCTTCGTCAGCTGCGATTTCGGCGAGCTTGTCATAAGAGAGGTTCTCTAATAAAGCTACCGGATTGTGTCCATAGGCACGCCAAAGTTCGAGGTCGAGCGAACGGAAGAGGTTGCGTGCCTCAGAGTTCCATGACCACCAGAGATTGCGTGCCACCTTGTGCAAACCTTCAAGGCTTGCCGGAAGATTGGATTTGACAGTAATGTCACGCCACATAGGAGCGTTGGTATTACTTACTTGCACTTTCATTTTTTTTAAGATTTAGTGGATTTATAATGTTGTTAATATTCTCTATGGTTTCTTTTATCTGTTTTTTTTATCTACGACGATTGTTAGCTGCTTTGATAGCAAAGTCAAAAGCACTATTATAATACTTGATGAAATTACGCCATTCTGCCTTTGCAGCTACTTTGCGAATCTCTTGTCTGAGTATTTTGGTCTCGGGAGATGGCAATTCGGCGAGACGTGTGATCTGTTTAACGATGCCGTTGACTACTTCTCCATAGTTAGAGTCATTACGTGGGATAACAGCTACACCATCGAGGATGTCCGCATCTTTGCCGATGGAAAGACACCATTTGCCGAAGCCGGAAAGGCTGGTGGTTATGGTGGGAACACCAAATGCACAACTCTCAAGCGGGGTGTATCCCCATGGCTCATAATAGGATGCAAAAATGCTGGCATCCATTGCTGAGAGCAGGTTGTAGTAATGACGATTAAGGATGCCGTCATTGCCGGTGAGATAGGAGGGAATGTAAATAATCTTTACGTTATCACTCTCTTTATTTTGCATTCCTAAACGGTGTATGTAGTTTAGGATGGCATCTTCGTTGTAATTGTTGAGAGCATGAGTGAAAACCGGATCTCCTAATGGAGTGTCGAATGTATCACCGGACTTCATGCGAGCAACGAGATCCGCACGAGGCTCCTGTACCCATCCCGGTACCATGACAAAAGCCACAATCTGACGATTGAGGTAATTATGGCGCAGGGTATTGATCGTGTCGAGGAAGATGTCGAGACCTTTGTTTTTATATTCACATCGACCGGCAGTACTGATAAATAAAGCATCCTCCTGGATCGTGTTCCCTGTCAGACAATTGGCAAGTTTGACCAGTAATGCACGACTCTCTTTGCGCTGCCGAGAGAATGCTACCCCTTTGGGGACAAAGTCGCTTTCAAATCCATTGGGCGTAACCAGTGGGATGCGGCAGAGCAGCTGACGACATTCGGAAGCCGTAATGTCGCTTACTGTAGTGAAGCAGTCTGCTTGCTGTGCGGCAGTCTTTTCGACAGAGTGCTTGCTTGTCATGTTTAACTCGTCTGCCATCTGGTCTCCGTTATATCCCTGCATGTAGTCATAAAGCGGTTTTCCATTGCCGGCAATGCTTCTTCCGATGCAAGTAGCATGGGTGGTAAAGATGGTGGCGATGGAGGGAAGTTGCTTTTTGAGATAGAGCAACCCCATACCGGTAGTCCACTCATTAAAAAGCGCTACACTATTGCTCCGCTGAGGGCAAATGTGCTTATAAAGACTCTCGATGACGTTGGCAGCAGCATAGGCAAAAATACATCCTTCGTCATAGTCTCCATAGGCGGCGATGGAGTTTACTCCATACCACTCCCACATTTGTCCGTATAACGTATTCTTAATAGTATAAAAAGGACGGAAATCGATTAGAACAACTTGAGGAGATCCCGGGATTTTCCACCGTCCAACTTTTACTTTCAGACCATCGGCAATAGCCTTTTGTTGCCATGATTCCAACGTGGTTGGTGCTGTCGGGTCAAAAGATGGTGAGTCATATCCTAAGTCCGGACCTATATAAATTAAGCCGTCTCCTAACTGTGCTTGTAAAGTTGCAGCTTGAGTGGATAGCACAGTATAAATGCCTCCGACCATGTTGCAGACTTCCCAACTGACGTCGAACAGATAGTCCGGCTTCTTGAGTTGTTCTTTCATTTCTGATTATTTGTTATCTCGTTTTGTTACTTTTATGACAGAACAGAATCATTATTGATTCTTAATATCGCTAATTCCTTTAACGGATGGCAAAGGTAGTGCATTTTTGTAAATAAAAACAGACTTCACCGTTAAATTAAAGACGGGAAGCCTGTTTTTGAACATATTTTATGATTTAGTAAACTCTTATTTACATATTTTTGCAAATTATCGATACATTTATTCTCTTTGTAGTCTTAATTAAGATTTAAAATATGTGAATTAATGTAGTAAAAGTGTTTTATTGTGCTAAAAAGAAGTAATAATTACTTATGTATATCGGATTAAAATATCTGTTTCTTAAGCAAAAATATACTTATTTTTCACGCATAAATATGTTGATAGGTGTGCCGGAGAAGTCCCAGTGTTCGCGGATTCGGTTTTCCAAATAGCGACGATAGGGCTCTTTTACCCATTGTGGAAGGTTGCAGAAGAACGCAAATGATGGAATTTTGCTCTCTTTGAGTTGGGTAACATACTTGATTTTGATGAACTTTCCTTTGTTGCTCGGAGGTGGATATGCAGAGATGACTTCAAGCATATACTCATTGAGTAAGGAGGTTTTAACCATCTGCTTGCGGTTATTGTAAACTTTGACAGCGGTTTCTATTACCTTATATATACGTTGCTTGGTTGTTGCTGAAGCAAAAATGATCGGGAAATCAGTAAATGGCGCAAAACGTTGACGTATCGCATTTTCCATACATTTTATAGCTTCTTGGCTTTTATCTGTGGCAATGTCCCATTTGTTTACACAGACTACAAGTCCTTTGCGGTTCTTTTCTATAAGGCTGAAGATGTTAAGGTCTTGTGCTTCGATGCCGCGTGTCGCGTCGATCATTAAGATGCAGACATCAGAGTTCTCAATAGCGCGGATAGAACGTATCACGGAGTAATACTCTATATCTTCTTTTACCTTTGCTTTGCGACGGATACCTGCAGTATCTACTAAATAGAAATCAAAACCGAATTTGTCGTATTTCGTATAAATAGAATCTCTGGTTGTGCCGGCGATGTCGGTAACGATATGTCTTTCTTCGCCGATGAAAGCGTTGAGGAGAGATGATTTGCCTGCGTTGGGGCGGCCGACGATGGCAAATCTTGGGATCTCTTCCAGCACCTCTTTATCATCTTTGGAGAAATGAGAAATGATGTTATCCAGCATGTCTCCTGTGCCGGATCCGTTGGCAGAAGAGATGCAGCAGGGGTCTCCCAGTCCTAAACTATAAAACTCGGCAGCATAAACGTGTGTTTCGTAATTATCGGCTTTGTTGGCTACTAGTACAATGGGCTTTTTGCTTCTGCGCAAAATGCGAGCCACGTTTTCATCGAGATCGGTTATGCCATTAGTGATGTCCACGACAAAAAGGATAACATCGGCTTCTTCGATGGCGATTTGTACTTGTTTGTTGATTTCATCCTCAAAAATATCTTCGCTTCCTACGACCCATCCGCCTGTATCGACCAAAGAGAACTCTCGTCCTCCCCATTGAACTTTACCATATTGACGATCGCGAGTAGTGCCTGATTCTTCGCTTACAATAGCGGCTCTGGTCTCTGTCAGGCGGTTGAATAGCGTGGATTTACCTACGTTGGGTCTTCCCACGATTGCTACTAAATTTCCCATGTTTCTATTAATATTATATAATGATTATAACTTTGTCATCAGCCTCACAACACTCTTTCGCAAGAGCCGGGAAGAGGTCTCCGATGACGAATGTTTTTTTTGTTTTTTCTTCTTTTTATTATTGATTATATCCGAAAGTAGTCAGATGTCGGAGGCTGTTGCGCCAATCCTTTTCCACCTTGACATACATTTCGAGATATACTTGTTTGCCAAAAAATGCCTCTATATCTTTTCTAGCTTCTATACCGACGCTTTTTAGCATTTTGCCACCTTTTCCGATGATGATGCCTTTCTGAGTATTTCTTTCCACATAGATGACTGCATTGATTCTAATCAATTTTTCGTCTTCGAGAAACTGCTCGACATTTACTTCGCAGGCATAGGGGATCTCTTTGTCATATTTTTGCAGGATTTTCTCCCTGATAATTTCTGTGACGAAAAAGCGTGCCGGCTTATCTGTCATGGCATCTTTTTCGAAATAGGGGGGAGAATCCGGTAGTAGTTCTTTGATCCTTTTGAGTAAGATGTCTGTGCCAAATTTGTGCAAGGCAGACATCGGGATTATTTCTGCTTGAGGGAGTCTTTCGTGCCATTCTTCCACCATCTTTACGAGTTGCTCTTGTGAAGCGAGATCCATTTTGTTGATGACAAGGATAACGGGGGCAGATTGTTTGGACACGGCTCTTAAGAATGCTTCGTTTTTATCCGGAGTCTCTATGGTGTCTGTCACATAAAGCAGGATATCCGCATCCTGAAGAGCGCTTTGTGAGAAAGCGAGCATAGACTCATGCAGCTTACTGATGGGCTTTAATACTCCTGGAGTGTCGCTATATACGATTTGCATATCGTCTGTATTGACGATGCCCATAATGCGGTGACGTGTGGTCTGCGCTTTGGCTGTAATGATGGAGATTTGTTCTCCAACCAAAGAGTTCATCAATGTGGATTTTCCGACATTGGGATTCCCTACGATATTAACAAATCCGGCTTTGTGTGACATGTGGTTGAAATAATAAATTTAAACTCTAAAACCAGACGGATTAAGCTTTGCAGTCGCCCCAAGTCAGGTACATGGATCCCCATGTGAATCCTGCTCCGAAAGCAGCTAATATAAGTTTGTCTCCTTTTTTGAGTTTGCCACTGAGCGCTGCCTCATGGAGTGCGATCGGGATAGAGGCAGAACTGGTATTGCCGATGTGTTCGATGTTGCAGATGACTTTACTTTCATCTACTCCGACACGTTGAGCCACAGCATCAATGATGCGCTTGTTGGCTTGGTGTGTGCAGACCCAATCGACGTCGTCAAATGTGAGGTTATTACGCTTCATAATCTCCTCGGCTGTATCGCTCATGAAACTTACGGCATACTTGAACACAAATTTGCCATCCTGGAAGATATAAGACTCCAGATTGTCCACCGTCTCATGGCTGGGGACACGGACCGAACCTCCTGCTTTCATGATCAAATGATCTTTGCCGAAACCATCGGCCAGAAGGATAGCATCCTGCACACCATATCCTTCTTCAGATGGCTCCACGAGGGCAGCTGCTCCACCATCTCCAAAGAGAGGACAAGTAGAGCGGTCTTTATAGTTTACAAACGAAGAACATTTTTCTGCCGATACGACCAAAATCTTCTTATAGATACCTGCACGAATAAACGCGCTGGCTTGTTGCATGCTGTAAAGGAATCCTGAGCAAGCTGCTTGGATGTCGTATGCCATTGCGTGACGGATGTCACAGCGGTCACAAAGGATGGCAGCAGTAGAGGGCCAGCGGTAGTCCGGAGCAGAACTGGCACAGATTAAGCATTCGATCTCATCCGGGCGAGTTCCGGTCTTCTGCAATACGTCGAGGATAGCAGGAACTGCCAAGTCTGAAGAGCCGGTGCCCTCTGCTTTGAGGATGTGACGCTCTTTGATGCCGACGCGGGTAGTAATCCATTCGTCTGTGGTGTCCACCATAGTCGAAAGTTCCTCGTTGGTCAAGATGTAGTCAGGCAGATAATGGGAAATGCCTGTAATGGCTGCGGTCATACTTGTTTGTGTTTTAGGTGGGTCCTATAAAGATTTTCAGATCTCACCAAGTTAATATTCGTGGGTGTTTTTGCCCCCACTTAAGCGATTCCGATAGTAGAATATCGGTAATGATTTCTCAAAAAAAATTAGTAATTAGTATAGGACATTCCGGTTAAAGAATATTCATGTACTAATTACTAATTATAAGATTACTCTTTTCTTTACGGAGTGTCAGCGCTTTTATACCGCTGTGTCTTTCTCGATTGCGAGTTTTCCGCGGTAGTAACCGCACTCAGGGCAAACGGTGTGAGAAAGATGCCACTCACCGCAGTTGGGACAACGGACAATAGCAGGAGCTACAGCCTTGTCATGCGTACGACGCTTTGCAGTACGCGTGTTGGATTGTCTTCTTTTAGGATGTGCCATTTTAGAATATTATTTAAATTAATCTCTTTCTTTAATTAAAGTGTAGCGATCCCTCATGCCTTTATGTGCTCATTCGTCGGCGTTGTTGTCGGAGGAGAGATTTTTCAGTGCTGCCCATCTCGGATCGGTCGGACGGCTTGCCTCGTCTGCGGCATCTTCGTCCATGTCTGACATACTGTCGAGGCTTTCGCTGTCCTCATCTGTCCTTTCGATTGTCAGATGATCGCGCAGTTTTTTAGACATCTCTTTGTTGCAAAGTCCATAAGGGTGGACATGCTTGATCGGGATGGCGAGCGAAATGAATTCATACATAAACCATGAGACATTTATAATACCTTTGTCTTCCGGAATGATGACAACCTCATCTCCATCATCGCTATATTCCTTGCCCATCTTCACTATCAGATGTCCTGTAGCCTTTATCGGCAGAGACATTTCTTCGAGGCAACGATCGCAAGGAACGATTATCTTGCCTTCCAACTCAAAATTGAGCTCTGAATGCTTAGATGTTTTGTCAACCTTAACAACTGCCTGAATGTCTCCTTTACGAAATTCTTCACCATCAATGTCCTTAAAGAACTCATTGGTCAAGTGAAATTCAAAAACCCGCTGGCCAATTTCCATAGACCGAAGGGGAATGTTGTATAAATCGAACTTGCTCACAGTCGTATATGCGTTAATCGGCTGCAAAGGTAATCATTTATTTTTAATGACGCGTGTTTTTTGTGCAAAGAATTGCATTTTTTTTGTTAATTTATCTCTCGAAGGTGTTCTAATGACTATTTAAGTGGACAAAATCAGACCTCCCAAAGCGGTTATTTGAAAAACTAATTGTGAATAAATGGGGCAGAAGAGACTGTTTTACCCTTTATTTTATCTTTTCTTTCCCTTCTCGTCGCTGAAATCGTCCTCCCACATGAGATCGGAACAATTTTCCGTTTTTAACTTAAGAAATTGAAAAAATATTATCATCTTTGCCGACAGAATCATATCAGACATTATGTGGAATCACTCTATCCACTAATCTAAAATGACTTTTCTAACAGCATGTGCACTCACACATTTTCCCGATCGGCATTAGCCTTGATGAAGCCTTTGATCGTGGGCTTCTTACTTCTCATTTTGTCAGCGCTCTATGGATGTCGCCCTGACGTCGCAGATCCTCCGCTCATGGTGCAAGCCGAATCTGTCTTGCAGTCACATCCCGACTCGGCATATCGCTTATTAGAGCAGATCGACACCACATCGCTCACTCCGGTGCAGCGAGCACACCATTGTTACCTTTTCACTGTAGCCACAGACAAACTTAGACTCCCCATCACCTGGCACGAGGAGATGAGCCGGGCTGCAGATCTCTATGCCCCGACGGTCAATGACGATGAGACTAAAGCTCGAATCTATTACTATGCCGGGCATGTCAATCAAATAAATCATAAAGACTCTGCGGCTGTTGAGTACTTCTTTCGTTCCTTAGATTATCAGAATGAAAATGTCCCCACTCGGATGCTTGTATTCACATACGAAGGGATTTTCCTTTCATATTATAATCAGTCCTATTTTTCTGAAGCATGTAAGTTTATAAAGAAAGAGGTAGAATTATGCCGAAAGACAAACAATTCTTTTGGAGAGGTGTGGTCTCTACAAAAATATGCTCATACATTAATATGTTTAGAGAAGTACGAAGAAGCAGACTTCGTTTTAGAAGACTGTCGCCGAGCAATTGAAAAATATAAACATCCCTATTGGGGACCCTATTATGCTTCTTGTGCCACTCTATATCGTTATAAGGGAGAGTATGAAAAAGCGCTTGCCTATAATGATTCAACCATTTTAAATCTTACTGTAAAACATAGCAAACATGCCGCTTATTATTCCCGAGCCAATATTTTCTCGAAAATGCACAATGCCGAATCGGCATTCGTTTATTATATGAAAGCATTAAAGGGTGTTAATGCTGTGGGGAGTCAAGCCATTTATACCTCTCTGATCGAATTGGCTCCTCTCACCTCTTTGGATGACCATTTGGAGGGAAGCTACGGTGATTCGCTCGCCCGCTACACAGAGTTAAAAGAGCGAATGGTTCAACCGCAAAAAATAGCAGCTATCGAAAAAGAGTGGATACAAAATAAGATGAAAAAGACAAATGCGAAAGATCGTAGCATGCTTTACTGTCTGTTAGCATTACTTCTCATCTGTAGTACAGGGCTGTATTTTTATCTTCGCCGAAAGCATCGTAAACAGCTTACGGCTCTATATCAAGACATAAAAACTACCCAACTCCAGCGTTAGAGTGTAGAGTCATTTTATAATAATATATGGTTGCCCAATGTCGAAAGATTTAGCCATTCCGCACACTATAATATCATCAGTGATTTGTTGTCCAAAGAGGAAAAATTGCCGGAAGCCAAACAAAAGAAGATAATAAGTGAACTCTATAATGAGTTTGCTTCATCCATAAATGCATTATCTCAATATACTCCGACAAGCAGTATCGGACAGGAAGATTGGTTCTATATCATCATGACCTATTTGAATATCCCTCCGCGGACCATCGTAAGATGTCTGCCATCAGGCACTGACGCATTAAGACAACGAAAAAGAGAATCCAAAGTAAATTAGCACCGGAGTACTTCCGACTATTCTTTCAGGGCTCAGGCAGGAAGTGAGATGTCAATCTGATTTTACTTCGTTTTTTACCCTTTTCTTTCAAATATCCATACAAAGATCGATTTTGATTTAAACATCTTTTAACACGCCCTCTTGACATCGGATGTCGAATGTTGTATCTTTGCAAAAAAAATGGGCTGCGCCCCGAGCTATTGTCATCACGTGACTCAGCCCCTTAACTCCCTAAACCATAAAAGCGAGGATAGATCCGTTTCTATCTTCGCTTTTCTTATTGTATCACGCACTCTCTTTGTCTCACGCGCATACCCTGGTTGCGATATGAGCGTAGCCTCGTTGTGACATGAGCGTAGCCTCGTTGTGATATGAGCGTAGCCTCGTTGTGATATGAGCGTAGCCTCGTTGCGATATGAGCGTAGCCTCGTTGCATAACGTGTCGCCATTCATTTTTTTATCACTCTATGACTTTGCTTTTTCACTCCGACATCGGTGTTGTTCAACCTCTTTGACTTTGAAATGCTCGGTTTACATTCGCTAGTTAATATATACTAAAAATTGATCTGATGTCACTTATATCTATATACAATATTATTTATTTTTATTCGCATATTATACATTGAGGAGCCGGCTAATACTTAAATCAGACATTAGACTCTCAAGTCACTTTTATGGATTTTTTAGAGGATTGCCTATTTTTACCCATTTTTTTATGTTAAAAACCGTGAGCTACCGTGAGAAATGCTCTAAAAACTCACTTTTAATAGCATTTTTGGAGGGAGATTTTCGGAGTAGATGTATATTTGCAATAACAGCATTGGCAGATGTAACATATAAAAACAGATACACTATTATGAAAACCCAAGTTTTGTCTTTAATCCTTGCCGCCGGACTTATATTAACCTCATGTCGTCGCGACAAGACAGGTGGTTTATCGATTGTGGAAGAAATCGATCTGGAGCAATCTGTATCAGTATCGGAAATCGGTTGGGATCATGCGATGTTTCAATCCACTGATCTGGTACGGTTAGAAATGAATGAAAAGAGCATTATCGGAGGAATTACTCAAATGGAACTGACCGATGAGCATATTTTCATCTTGGATAAGAAAACATCTTCTCTGTTGATGTTTGATCGAGACGGTACTTTTATCAGAAGCATATCTTCGCGTGGGCAAGGACCGGAAGAGTATTTGGGAATGTCTGCTTTCTATCTTAAAGATAAGAAAATACACATAATAGACCCATTGAAAATGAAAATACTCATCTTCAATTTCGATGGGAAATTTATCAAAGCAATAGATTCATCCTCAGAGATTCTGCCGTTTGTGGCAGGAGTGAAAACTCCGGACGGAAAACAAATGCTCTGCCACACCACTCTTAACTGGATTGACAATTATGGTTGTTATCTGATGGACAAACCCGAGAAAGCTGTGTGGGAGCAACTCTATGATTATCCGATTCGCTCGAAAAAGGGTCAGGCAGTTCGCCTTTCAGATCATCCCATCTGTCCGGTGGGAGGTGTAGCCCGACTGCTCAAACCCTATTCGGACACAATCTATACCTGGCAAGGCGATCAGTTCTCACCTACCTACATACTGAAACGTAATCGGAAAGCTATCGAGAGGGAGCAGTTACAACTCAAGATGGAAGAGGCGCAGCAAAACTGGATCATTGCACTCTCTAACATCGTGAAAAAGACCGATTACTCTCCCGGCATCAAAAATATTTTTGAAACGGAGCGGTATCTGTGTCTCGATTTCTATCATAATTCGTTGCTCCCCAATACGCTCGTATGGGATAAAGAGAAGAAAACAGGCATACATGTTGAGGAGAACGTCTTTAGTAATTCGAATTTCTCCTCGATCTTTTATAGCCGGGACAACGAGTTGGTGCGTATATGGGCAACAGAGCAGATAGGGAAATTTAAAGAGAAATTGGTGCAAATGTCTCCTGAAGAGCTCAAAAATGTGCCGATGCACTGGAGAGAGGTTCTTGAGACATTCGATGAGGAGGAAGAGAATCCGATGCTCTTGATCTATAAGCTAAAAGAATAATCTCTTCTGTCCACCAATCAAACTTTTGACCGATTTGGGTTTTATACTCCATTGCCATAACACAAAAATAAAGAGGATATCTCGTTTTGAGAAATCCTCTTTGTTTTTATTATAATCTTTATTCTGTCGCCGGTTTATCCGACACTTCCCTCGATGGAGAGTGAGAGAAGTTTTTGAGCTTCTACGGCAAACTCCATGGGGAGCTTGCTGACTACCTCCTTGGCATATCCGCCGACGATGAGACTCACAGCCTCCTCCATGCCGATGCCGCGCTGGTTGCAGTAGAAGAGCTGATCCTCGTTGATCTTGGATGTGGTGGCCTCATGCTCGACAACAGCCGTGGGGTTTTTGATCTCCATGATGGGGAAGGTGTGTGCTCCGCAAGTGTCGCTGAGCAGGAGACTGTCACACTGGGTGAAGTTGCGCACACCATCGGCTTCGGGTGCCACTTTGACCAATCCGCGATAGCTGTTTTGGCTGTGTCCTGCCGAGATACCTTTGGAGACGATGCGTGATCGGGTGTTGCGCCCGAGGTGTATCATCTTGGTTCCGGTGTCTGCCTGCTGATAGTTGTTGGTTACGGCGACACTATAAAATTCGCCCTGCGAGTGATCTCCTTTGAGGACACAACTCGGATATTTCCATGTGATGGCAGATCCGGTTTCGACCTGTGTCCAGCTGACTTTGGAGTAATCTCCCTGACAGAGGGCACGTTTGGTAACGAGGTTATAGACACCTCCACGACCGTTTTTGTCTCCGGGATACCAGTTCTGTACGGTGGAATATTTTACCTCTGCACGATCATGCACATAGATCTCCACGATGGCTGCGTGGAGCTGGTTTTCGTCTCGCATCGGTGCGGTACATCCCTCCAGATAGCTGACATAGGCATCGTCATCGGCGATGATGAGTGTCCGTTCAAATTGTCCGGTACCACCGGTATTGATGCGGAAATAGGAGGCAAGCTCCATGGGGCATCTCACCCCTTTGGGGATATAGACAAATGATCCGTCGCTGAAGACAGCAGAGTTGAGTGCCGCGAAGTAGTTGTCCGTGTAGGGGACCACCTTGCCCATGTAGCGCTTGACGAGTTCGGGATAGTTGCGGACAGCCTCATTAAAGGAGCAGAAGATGATCCCCAATTCAGCCAGTTTATTTTGGTAAGTTGTCTTTTGAGATTCGCTGTCCACGATGGCATCTACAGCCATGTTGGAACTCTCGACACCTGCCAGCATCTCACGTTCATGGAGCGGGATGCCGAGTTTGTCGAATGTCTTGATGATTTCCGGATCGACCTCTTCGAGACTTTTGGGTCCGCTTTTCTTTTTGGGTGCAGCATAGTAGCTGATGGCCTGATAGTCGATGGGGGCGAGCTTGAGATGTCCCCACGTGGGTTGCTTCTGTTGCTGCCAGTAGCGAAATGCTCGCAGACGGAAGTCCAAGAGCCATTCCGGTTCTTGTTTTTTGGAAGAGATGAGCCGGATAACCTCTTCGTTGAGACCGACAGGGATAACCTCGGTGTCAATGTCAGAGGTAAAACCATATTTATATTCGCTCTGCGTGATGTCGTTGAGCAGGGCTTCGGTCGATGTTGTCTCCGATGGGTTATTGTTCATATTATGTTTAACAAATCTATGATATAAAGGGTTTGGCAGGAGCCGGGTTGGTTTACGGTACTATGGCAGATACAGGACGTATGATGTATTGCTCAGCATAGGGGCTGACAAAACTGATGATGTCGTGTATGTAGGGGACATAGTTGCTCTGCTTCATCCATGTAGTGATCTGTGAGCCGTCCAGATGGCTGCAAACCACCTCGAGGAGGGAGACAAGGAGACACACGATGAGGGTGTACTTGACGACACCAAATGCCAAGCCCAATAACCGGTTAAGCCAGTTGATGGAGAGGACTTTGAGGAGCTTGGTGGTCAAGAAAGAGAGTTGCTTGAGCAAGAACAAAAGGATGAGGAAGACCACGACCCAAACGATGATGGAGGTGGTGGCATCCTGATGATTCACACCGATATAACCCAATAATGGTGTGGTCAGAGGAGAGACGAGATTGGCTACAACTGCAGCCAGCAAAATTCCGACAGTCTCGATCAACTCTTTGATAAATCCGCGTATCAGACCGGTTAATGCTCCGATGCCGATGATTACTAAAATGGCGAGATCAATGTAGTTCATGTTTAATCATTATTATATCTCTTTCGGCTGGCAGCAGCCGGTCTGTAACTCTGAGAGGGTGGGACCGGTCTGCTGTCAGTGTATAGAGACGGGTTAAAGTTTCTTTTTGACTTCGATTTCAGCGTATGACTCGATGAGGTCACCCTCCTTGATGTCGTTGAAACCATTGATGTTCAAACCACACTCGAAGTTGGTGCCCACCTCCTTGACATCGTCTTTAAATCGCTTGAGAGAGCCCAACTCGCCGGCATAGAGTACGATACCATCACGGATGACGCGTACCTTATTGGCTCGCTTGACTTTACCCTCTTTGACGAGACATCCTGCCACGGTGCCCACTTTGGTGATTTTGAAGGTGGATTTGACTTCGAGATAACCCTCGATAACCTCTTTGGTTTCCGGAGCCAACATGCCTTCCATGGCATCTTTAACCTCCTCGATGGCATCGTAGATGATGGAGTAGAGACGGATTTCCACGCCATCTCTGTCTGCCAGGCGGCGAGCAGATTGAGACGGACGCACCTGGAAGCCGATGATGATGGCTTTGGAGGCAGATGCGAGGACGATGTCTGACTCGGAGATCTGTCCGACAGCTTTGTGGATGACATTGACCTGAATCTCCGGTGTGGAGAGCTTGATGAGGGAGTCGCTGAGAGCCTCGACAGAGCCGTCCACGTCACCCTTGACAATGAGGTTGAGCTCCTGGAAGTTGCCGACAGCGATGCGGCGACCGATGTCATCGAGGGTGAGCATCTTCTGGGTGCGGAGACCCTGCTCGCGGGCGAGTTGCTCACGCTTGTTTGCGATCTCACGTGCTTCTTGTTCGGTCTCGATCACGTTAAACTGATCGCCGGCCTGCGGTGCACCATTGAGACCCAACACCTGGATCGGGCATGATGGACCTGCTTCCTTCACCTTCTGTCCACGCTCGTTATAGAGGGCCTTGATACGGCCGTAGTGTGTGCCGGCAAGGATGACGTCTCCGACATGAAGAGTACCATTTTGCACCATCACCGTAGCGACATATCCGCGACCTTTGTCCAGTGTGGACTCGATCACAGCACCGAGGGCGCGGCGATCCGGATTGGCTTTCAAGTCGAGAAGCTCGGCTTCGAGCAATACTTTCTCGAGCAGTTCGTCAACATTCAGACCCTCACGGGCACTGATCTCCTGGCATTGGTATTTACCGCCCCACTCCTCGACCAGATAGTTCATCGCAGAGAGTTGCTCTTTGACACGGTTGGGGTTGGCGGTCGGTTTGTCGATCTTGTTGATGGCAAACACGATCGGTACACCGGCTGCAGCAGCATGGTTGATGGCCTCTTTGGTTTGAGGCATCACGCCGTCGTCCGCAGCGATGATAATGATGGCGATGTCTGTCATCTTGGCACCACGGGCACGCATGGCGGTAAATGCTTCGTGTCCGGGGGTGTCGAGGAATGTCACATGACGACCATCAGAGAGCTTAACATTATAGGCTCCGATGTGCTGGGTGATGCCACCTGCCTCTCCGGCGATGACGTTAGCACTACGGATATAGTCGAGGAGCTTGGTCTTACCATGATCGACATGGCCCATCACGGTGATTACCGGAGGTCTGGAAACGAGGTCTTCCTCCTTGTCCTCCTCTTCTTGGATTGCCTGTGCCACCTCGTTAGAGACATATTCGGTCGTAAAACCGAACTCCTCAGCCACCAAGTTGATGGTTTCGGCGTCGAGGCGCTGGTTGATGGAGACCATCATGCCGATGCTCATACAAGTCGTGATGACTTGAGTGACGCTGACGTTCATCATGTTGGCAAGGTCGTTGGCTGTCACAAACTCTGTGAGTTTGAGTACTTTGCTCTCTGCTGCCTCCTCCATTTGCAGTTCGGCAGCACGCTCGGCGGCGGCTGTACGCTTGTCTTTACGATATTTGACACCCTTCTTCTCAGGCTTATTGGTCAAGCGAGCCAACGTCTCTTTGATCTGTTTCTGTACGTCTTCTTCGCTGACTTCAACCTTCTGAATAGGTTTCTTGAGTTTGTTTTTCTTGTTGTTGCCTCCGCCTTGATTGTCCTTGTTGCGACGATCTCTGTGGTTGCCGTTTTGATTGTCCTTGTGAGAAGGGGCAGAGTCTCTGCCGGTCACGCTGCTGATGTCCACTTTCTGAGCGGAGATGCGCTGACGCTTTTGTCCGTTGCGTTTGTCGGTTGCGTTCTGTTCGCGTTCTTTTTTCTTCTCCTCTTTGGATTTCTTTTTGGGGCGGGTGCTTGGGTTGATGGTCGAGAGATCGATGGTGCCCAAGACGTTCAACTGCGGTATGGGAGTCACCGGAACACGATAGAAGCTGCTCTCTGTGGTTTCCGGTTTTTCCTCCTCTTTTCGCTCCTCTTTTTTAGGAGTTTCGGCGGGCTGAGCCGGATTTTGGGGTTGTGAGGGTTGCTTTTGCTTGACCTGCGGAACTTGTTGGGCGGGTTGCTTTTTCTCCTCCTTGACCTGTTTCTTCTCTTCCGTCTGAGGCTTTTCCTTTTGAGGTGCCTCTGCTTTGGGTTGCTCTACGGGTTTTGTAGCCTCTACCGGTGTTTGCGGTTTGACCTCCTCTTTTACTTCGTTTTTGGGAGTGGGGTTCAGATCGATCTGTCCCACGATTTTAGGACCGGTCTGTTTCAGACGATTTTCGCCCGGAGTGTGAGCCAGTGTGGCTTGCTTCTCCTCATGGCGCTTCTTGTCTTTGGAGTCGCGTCGTTGTGAACGTTCTTTATCGGACTCCATCTTGACGGTTTTGTCCTTATTAAATTCGTTGCACAGGATTTGATATTGCTCGTCTGTTATGTTGGCATTGGGATTAACTTCGACAGCCACACCGGTTTTTTTCTCGAGCGTCTCGGCGAGTGTCTTCAGCCCCACGTTAAATTCTTTGGCTATTTTATTAAATCGCATAGGCTTTCATTTGTTTTGAGGGTTATTCTTCTTCGGTGTTACTCTCCGGGATGTCTTCAAACTCTTTCTTCAAGATGTTGATTACCTCAGCCACAGTGTCCTCTTCGAGGTCAGCCTTATCCACGAGCAATTTGGGATCTGCTGCGAGAACAGACTTGGCTGTAGCACAACCGATGCCTTTGAGTGCATCGATTACCCACTGATCGATTTCGTCTGCGAAGTCATCGAGGAATACGTCTTCTTCGGCACCGCTTGACTCGATGTCACGATAGACATCGATGTTATAACCGGTCAACATGCAAGCCAATTTGATGTTTGCACCGTTTTTACCAATGGCGAGGCTCACCTCCTCCGGTTTCATAAATACGTCAGCATTCTTAGCTTCCTCGTCGATGCGGATGGAGCTGACTTTGGCAGGGCTGAGCGCACGCTGGATGAAGAGCTGGGTGTTGGCAGTGTAGTTGATGACATCGAGGTTCTCACCGCGGAGTTCGCGTACGATGCCATGGATACGACCACCTTTAACGCCGACGCATGCGCCTACCGGATCGATGCGGTCATCGCTGGTTTCGACGGCGATCTTGGCACGTTCGCCGGGGATGCGAGCCAGCTTAACGATGCGGATAGATCCATCTGCCACTTCCGGAATTTCTGCCTCCATCAGTCGCTGGAGGAACTTGGGAGAGGTGCGTGAAAGGATAATTTTGGGGTTGTTGTTGGCATTGTCCACACGAGCAACAACGGCACGCACAGCCTCATTCTTGCGGAAGAAGTCTCCGGCGATCTGCTCTTGACGGGGCAGAGACAACTCGTTGTTGTCTTCGTCCACAAGCATGATCTCACGTTTCCAAACCTGATAAACCTCAGCGGTTACGATACGGCCTACGAGTTCTTTGTATTTGGTGTAAAGACTGTCTTTCTGAAGTTCGAGAATCTTGGCAGCAAGTGTCTGACGAAGATTCAAGATGGCGCGACGTCCGAAATCTGTGAAATGTACTTCTTCTGCAAAGTCTTCTCCGATTTCGATGTCGCTCACTTTAATTTGAGCTTCGGAAAGAGCAACTTCCTTGTTTGGATTGGTCACCTCGCCATCAGCAACGACAGTGCGGTTTTTCCAGATTTCGAAGTCTCCCTTATCCGGGTTGATGATGACGTCGAAGTTGTCGTCCGAGTCAAACATTTTTGCCAATACGTTGCGGAAAGAGTCTTCGAGAACGCTGATCATGGTTGAGCGGTCGATGTTTTTGAGTTCTTTAAATTCCTTGAAGGTGTCCACCATGCTGATCACCTCTTCTTTTTGTCTAGCCATTTTATTCTTTTTTTATTTTGTTATTTATTTTCTTATTTCGTTATCTGCAATTGTTGCCCTATAGCATGAGACTGAAGTTGGAAATATGCTGAGAACAATCTTCTTGCCGAGTGTCTTTCGGGGGTTAGAAGTCAAGCGCGTACTTGACTGCATTGACACTTTGAAGTTCAAGATGCAGAGTCTCTGTCACTTCGATTTTTTTCTTGCTTCCCTCTGGTTTTACTTTACGGGTCACAGTGACATCAAATCCGTTTTCGTCAGCATCGCCCAGACATCCTTTTAATTTCTCTCCGGTGCGGGTGAGCACTTCGACATTCTGCCCTTTGTACTTGGCAAACTGACGGAGACATTTAAATGGGGATGTGAGGCCGCAACTGCCCACCTCCAATTCGAAATCTTCTTCATCACGGTTCATGTGTTGGTCGATGAATCGGCTGATTGCCACACATTCATCGATGTCCACAGCCTTGTCGTTGTCGATTTCTACCACGATGACATTACTCTTGTTGACGGTGACATCTACAAGAAAACTATCGCTTTGATTGAGGAGCAGATACTGATCTACTAAGTCGATAATGGTTTGTCTGTTGATCATCTGATCTTGAATTGAGTTTATGTTTTTATTACGAAAAGGAGGGAACTGAACGTCCCCTCCTCTGATTTTCCGCTGCAAAGATATAATATATTGTGTAATCGACCAAAAAAATTAAGGAAAAAAAGGGGTAATAACCTGATTTTTCTTTGTTTTTGTCTTTAAGTTACACTATCTTTGCCGCATCTTATAATGAGATTTATTAGATGATAGAGAAAGTACTTCTTTTAGACCAAACAGACCCGGTGATTTTTTATGGGGTCAATAATAGTAATATTTTGTTGCTCAAAACGCTTTATCCCAAGTTGCGTTTTGCTGCCCGAGGAAGGGCAATCAAGGTTTATGGAGAAGAGACGGACATAGAGATGTTTGAGGCTTTTGTGAGCAAACTGGTCCGTTATTGCAATGACTTCAATAAACTGAACGAAGAGGTTATACTGGATTTTTACAATGGAGAAAGCCCCGGAGAGAAAAAGCTGGATAGCCTCATCATTTATGGAGTAAACGGAAAGCCGATTACCGCTCGAACCGCCAATCAGAAGGCTTTGGTCGATGCTTTTGCACAAAATGATCTAGTTTTTGCTCTCGGACCTGCAGGGTCGGGCAAGACTTATGTTGCTATTGCTTTGGCAGTAAGAGCGCTAAAGAATAAGGAGATACGAAAAATTATCTTGAGTCGTCCGGCTGTTGAAGCTGGTGAGAAGTTGGGCTTTTTACCGGGTGAGATGAAGGATAAACTCGATCCTTATCTGCAGCCCCTCTATGATGCGCTGCAGGATATGATCCCGGCAGCACGACTGCAGGAATTGCTGGAGACCAATGTGATTCAGATCGCACCCCTGGCTTACATGCGCGGACGCACTTTGAGCGATGCGGTGATCATCCTCGATGAGGCTCAAAACACGACTGCTCCTCAGATTAAGATGTTTTTGACTCGCTTAGGTGTGGGTGCCCGCATGATTGTTACCGGAGATATTTCTCAGATCGATTTGCCGAGAAATGTCACCTCCGGACTGGTTCTGGCGCAACGTGTTCTAGGTAAAATACCGGGCATAGCCTCTGTCGAATTTGATAAACGGGACATCGTCAGACATCGACTTGTGCAGCGGATTGTAGATGCTTATGATCGATATGAGGCGGCTCGTAAGGAGAAAAGCTCGATCGGAGAAGGGGAGGAGACGAATCCTGGATTTCCTGATCAAAGACAACTCAGAAACCAAGACAACTGAATCATAAATGCAGGTGAAAGATAATTACTTTTCTGCTTATGTGTGTTAGAAATAAAAATACTTAATATATAATCCATTAACTAATAAAATTATGAATGCTCTAATCTCTACAGATTTCCATTTTGAAGGACAAAAGTCTGTCTATCATGGCAAAGTGCGTGATGTTTATGATATCAATGATGATCTTTTGGTGATGGTGGCGACTGATCGTATTTCAGCTTTTGATGTCATTTTGCCTAAGGGAATCCCTTTCAAAGGTCAGGTGCTCAATCAAATTGCTGCCACTTTCCTCGATGCAACATCGGACATCGTTCCTAACTGGAAACTTGCTACTCCCGATCCGATGGTTACTGTCGGTCTGAAGTGCGAGGGCTTTAGAGTGGAGATGATCATCCGTGGCTATCTGACCGGATCAGCCTGGAGAGAGTATAAAAACGGATGTCGTGAGATCTGTGGCGTGAAATTACCCGAGGGGATGAGAGAGAATCAGAAATTCCCGACACCCATTATTACTCCGACCACCAAAGCCGATGCCGGTCATGATGAGAATATCTCTAAGGAGGAGATCATCGCTCAAGGCATCGTGAGCCAAGAGGATTACGAACTGATGGAAAAATATACCTATGCACTCTTTCAGCGCGGAACAGAAATGGCAGCCCAAAAGGGCTTGATCCTGGTGGACACTAAATACGAATTTGGAAAGAAGGACGGACAGATCTACCTGATCGATGAAATCCATACACCCGATTCTTCACGCTATTTTTATGCAGAAGGGTATGAGGAGAAGTTTGAAAAAGGTGAGCCTCAGAAGCAACTTTCCAAAGAGTTTGTGCGTCAATGGTTGATTGAGCATGACTTCATGGGTCAAGAAGGACAGCAGGTGCCCGAGATGACAGATGAATATGTGGCGAGCGTAAGTGAGCGATATATCGAATTGTATGAGCACATCGTCGGACAACCTTTCGAAAAGGCTTCCGAAGAAGATATTGCTGCTCGCATAGATCGTAATGTGAGAACATATTTGGCTACACGATAGTTGTATAAGATATAGGGACGATTTGGTTTTCTGAACCCTATGCGCAGGGGGATGATTATTGGAAAGAGCGTCTCTATAAAGTGGGGCTTATAAATTTCCACAATATCATTTTTTCTATGAAATCGCATTACATCGTAGCCGACCGTCATTTTACCATTGATTATGCCGAGACAGAGGTGCTAGCTCTCATGGAGCGACGCTATGGTCCTTTTCGGGTTTCTGCACGAGAGGTTTCCGGCTGTCAGGAAATGTTTTCTTTGAGAGTAACTTCGAAGTTTGTTCCTCTCAAGAATGCCATGGTCATGTCTCGTTTTGAGTGTGATGGGGCAGATTGTCTCTATGAGCAGACCGAAGAGATGGTCTCCATCTCCTTGCTTGAGCCCGGGACAGATCATGTATGGGCGCAGATGCACTGCGATAATGAGTTTAAGAAAGCCAACTGCTGGCTCTCCGGTAATGCACTTCAAAAAGAGTTTTGCATCAATAACTTCTTGATGATGCTGTTTGCATTTGCCTCGATGGCGACACAGACTTTGCTGTTTCATGCCTCCGTGATTGGTCATGAAGGGAAAGCATACCTGTTTTTAGGAAAGAGTGGAACCGGTAAAAGTACGCATAGCCGATTGTGGTATGATCATATCCCACGTTGCGAATTGATCAATGATGATAACCCGGCAGTAGGCTTGCGTGATGGACAAATCATTGTCTATGGGACGCCGTGGAGCGGTAAGACACCCTGCTATCGGAATGTCCGTTTTCCTGTTGGAGCTTTCGTCCGCCTCAGTCAGGAGAAAGAGAATCGCATTGAGCGCGAATCCGTCATCCGGGCTTTTGCCAGCTTGTTGCCCTCCTGCTCAGGGGTGAAATGGGATACTCGACTCTATCGTGCGCAAGGTGACACTTTGGCTGCGGTGATTGAGCGTGTCCCGGTTTTTCACTTAGGTTGTTTGCCTGATGCAGCAGCGGCAAAACTTTGCCACTCGGTAGTGACCCAGGGGTAATGACGTGCCGGAGGGGGGAGAGTATAGTGGCAGTGAGTGATGCCGAGACAGAGAGTTAATAACGTAGATAGCATAATGGGCGACCGTAAGAATTATGACAAACAGCCGACAGTGAGAACGTGCCAGATGCCTAATCATATCTTGCTGGAGGAGGTGCGTTTTCAGTTGAATGCCGGACATACGGTTACACTCCGCGTGCGGGGTAACAGTATGAGACCCTTTTTAGAGAGCGGTCGGGACAAAGTCTTGCTCTCGCCGCCTCGGCAGTTGTATGTCGGAGATGTTGCCCTCGTTTTGGCCAATGATGGCCGTTATATCCTGCATCGTGTAGTCGGTGTCGAGGCTGATGGGAGTTGCACGCTCTGGGGAGATGGCAATGTATGGGGGCGAGAATATGCCACTGCTGACAATGTTATCGGTGTGGCTATCGGCTTTTATCGGTTTAAGAGTGAAAAATATTATTCGTGTGAGAGCCGATGCTGGCGTCGCTATTCTGCTTTTTGGATGTGCACGACTCCTTTTGTCCGTCGTTGTCTTTTGTTCATCCATCGTCAGATAATGAGAGTCTCTAATCTCCTAAATTAATAAGAGATCGGGTTTATGCTTCGCCTTATTCAAAACAAATATAGGGGCTTAACTTTATCCGTTTCAGCAAAATTACCCCAATAGGGGAGAACATGATAATTATCTGTTTTAAACCATCATAAATAGAAATAAAACCAGACGTTATGAAAATCAAACAAGGATTTGACCTTCGGGATATTTGCGGAGAGAAGGTTATTGTTGCAGCCGGATTGCAAAACATTGATTTCAGTCAGATTATCAGTTTGAATGAGACAGCGGCTTATTTGTGGGAGAATCTTTCTCCCGAAGGGTTTACTGTCGAAGATATGGCTGCTTTGTTGACTAAGGAGTATGAGGTGAGCGAAGAGGTGGCTTTGGCTGATTGCAAGAGTTTGGCTGCCGATTGGATTGCTGCCGGCATAGTAGAGTGATGTATGTCGCCGACAGAGAAGAGTTAGGATTGCTCCGGCATAGTTAATAAATCATTGTCATGAACCGACTCCGAGAAAAATATGGGGCTACCGCCCGCTGGATGTGGTCTGTCACGAAAGGTTATCGTGGGAGCATCCTTTGGTGTGTGGTGCTGGGCATCCTGAAAGTTGTCTTGGGCTGGTGTTTTATCCTGCTTGCCAAGAGGGCAGTAGATATTGCCTCCGGGGATGCCACCGGTTCGCTGCTCTATACACTCTTGGGGTTGCCGGTGATCATCTTATTAGAGTTGTTGATCAATGCTGTGGTCAATTGGTTGTCAGAGATGCGCAATGTGCGGATGGACAACGAATTGAAACAGCATTTTTTTCGTCATCTTTTAGATAGCCAGTGGCGAGGCATTGAGCGATACCACACCGGCGATGTCATCAATCGCATCGAACGTGATGTCTCCACCGTTGTCTCTTTTGCCACGATCACCGTCCCGGATATTTTTATTTTGATTGTCGAATTGGTCGGGTCGTTTTTCTTACTGTGGACCCTGGATTCGACGCTTGCCTGGATCGTCTTGTCTGTCTCTCCGGTTTTTCTTTTGGTGGCACGCCTTTATGCTAAGAAGTTGCATCGCATCACCCGCTCTGTCCGCGATACGGAGGGAGACATCCAAAGCAATATCCAGGAGAACTTGCAGCATCGGGCAGTGATCAAGACCCTCGAGCAGACCGGCACGACGATGCAGCGCCTGGGGGAGATCATCAGCCGATTGATCGGACAAGTCCGTAAGCGCACATTGTTGTCCATATACACCCATAGCTTTATTTCCGGATCATTTGCTGTAGGCTATGTTATGACGTTCAGCTGGGGAGTCTTGCAGATCAGCCATGGGCTTATCGGCTACGGTACGATGGTAGCCTTCTTGCAGTTGTCTGCCCGCGTCCAGCGCCCGATAGTCCAGCTCGGACGTCTGTTGCCTGTCTTTGTACGCTCGTTTACCTCTGCCGAGCGACTTTTGGAGTTACTCGATCTGCCACTTGAGGAGAAACAGGACGTTCCCTCCTTGTCCGGGGCATTGGGCATCCGTTTTCGCGATGTCGATTTCCGTTATCCGGTGACCGGATCGCGTGACATTTTCTCTCGCTTCGAATTTGATTTTACTCCCGGCTCGTCCACGGCCATTTTGGGGGAGACCGGTGCTGGCAAGACGACCTTGATCCGGCTGTTGCTTGCCCTGGTAACCCCGGAGCGCGGAGCGGTTGAGCTCTATACTCAGCACGAACATCTCCCCTTGGGTCCCGGCACGCGGAAGTTCTTCTCCTATGTGCCACAAGGCAACACCCTTTTGAGCGGTACGATCCGGAGCAATCTCCTGCTGGGCAATCCACAGGCTTCGGATGCAGAGATGAGGGAGGCTTTGCATGGGGCTGCTGCCGATTTTGTCATGCAACTTCCCGATGGGTTGGAGACCCGCTGCGGAGAGCGTGGAGGCGGACTTTCGGAGGGGCAGGCTCAGCGCGTGGCGATTGCCCGAGCCTTGCTTCGCGATGCCCCGATCTTGCTATTGGATGAGGCCACCTCGGCGCTCGATCCGGAGACCGAACAACTTGTCATCGAGCACATTCTCCATCATTCCCATCATCGCACCTTGATCATGGTCACCCATCGCCCGGCGGCTGCGGAGCGTTGCGGACGCACTTTGCGATTATCATAGATTTGCATGAATTGTCTTATTTTGTGCATTTCTGCCCTTAGAATGTGCATGAAAAGAGGAGAATATTTCTCACATTGTCGATGGTTGTGCAATTGTGAAAGCAAAAATAATATATAAAAATTCTTGTTGTTTGGAAAATTTGTACTTTTGCCGAGGTTTGTGTAATAGGTGAAACTTAGAAACACGGCTTCTTTTCTTTTTTTTATTACATCTTACTATTTATAACGTTATAACGATTATCAAGTATGAAAGTAGCTATTGTAGGTGCAAGTGGTGCTGTCGGCCAAGAATTCCTGAAAGTTCTTGAGCAACGTAATTTCCCCATTGACGAACTTTTACTTTTCGGCTCATCGCGCAGTGCCGGAAAGACCTGTCTGTTTAAGGGCAAGGAAATAGAGATTAAAGAGTTGAAGCATAATGATGATTTTAAGGGTGTTGACATTGCTTTCACCTCAGCCGGAGCCGGCATCAGCCGAGACTATGCGGCAGACATCACTCGCTACGGCGCTGTGATGATTGATAACTCCAGTGCTTTCCGCATGGACGAAGAGGTGCCGCTTGTCGTGCCGGAGTGTAATGCCACAGACGCCCTTGTTCGCCCGAAAGGGATCATTGCCAACCCCAATTGCACGACCATCATGATGGTTGTAGCGCTTCAGGCCTTAGAGCAGTTGAGCCACATCCAGCGGATCCACGTGGCTAGTTACCAGGCTGCCAGTGGTGCCGGAGCAGCCGCCATGGCAGAGCTCGAGCAGCAGTATCGTGAAGTTCTAGCAGGCCAGTCCGCCACGGTCTCTAAGTTCCAATATCAGTTGGCCTATAATGTTATCCCTCAGATCGATGTTTTCACAGACAATGGCTACACCAAGGAGGAGATGAAGATGTTTAACGAGACCCGCAAGATCATGCATAGCGACGTAGCATGCTCGGCGATGTGTGTGCGTGTCCCCTCACTTCGTTCTCACTCTGAGTCCATCTGGGTCGAGACTGAGCGCCCCATCAGCGTCGAAGAGGCGCAGCAGGCTTTTGCCTCTGCACAGGGTGTTACGCTCATGGACGATCCGGCCAATAAAGTCTATCCGATGCCCCTCTTCCTGGCCGGTACGGATGACATCTACGTCGGTCGTGTGCGCAAAGACCTTGCCCATCCCAATGGTTTGACCTTCTGGATCGTAGGTGACCAGATCAAGAAAGGAGCTGCGCTCAATGCTGTCCAGATCGCCGAGTGGCTGATCGCCAACGATGATAGGCTGAAGGGCTGACGATAAGAGTACAGAGAACAGAGGAAAGAGTAAAGAGGAGCCATCTGCCATCGCCATAGCAGGGCGAAGCCCTTGTTTGGTTTAGAAGTTTAAAGGTTTAGAAGTTTATTTTTTTCAGCAAGCGAGGCCATAAGCCATAGCCATCTGCCATAGCGGGGCGAAGCCCCTCAACTCCTCAACCAATAAACCCCTCAACCAAAAAAGACAATCATATATAAAAATTTTAAACAACATAATAGAATATTTATGGCTTTGAAAATTATTGTACTTGCCAAGCAGGTACCTGACACCAGAAACGTGGGTAAAGACGCCATGACCCCGGAGGGCACGGTCAATCGTGCTGCCCTTCCGGCCGTCTTCAACCCCGAAGACCTCAATGCCCTCGAGCAGGCACTTCGTCTCAAGGACAAGTTCCCGGGCTCTACCATCTCTGTCTTGACTATGGGCTTGCCCAAGTCTGCTGAGGTGATTCGCGAGGCGCTCTATCGTGGCGCAGACGAGGGTTATGTGATTACAGATCGAGTATTGGGTGGTGCTGACACCTTGGCCACGAGCTATACCCTCTCGCAGGCAATCAAGAAAATCGGCAACTTTGACATCATCATCGGCGGCCGTCAGGCCATCGACGGAGACACCGCACAGGTGGGTCCCCAGGTGGCTGAGAAACTGGGGTTGACCCAGATCACCTATGCCGAGGAGATCCTGGACATCGTCGATGGTCGCATCACGGTGAAGCGCCACATCGATGGCGGTGTTGAGACCGTAGAGGGTCCTCTTCCGATCGTCATCACGGTCAATGGCTCTGCTGCCCCCTGTCGTCCTCGTCATGCCAAGCGTGTCATGAAATATAAACGTGCGACAGTCCCAGCCGAGCGCACAGAGGTGACCCCCGAGTTGGAGGCCATGTTGGCTGCCAAGCCCTATCTCAACATCACACAGTGGGGTGCCGCAGACATCGATGCCGACCCAGCACAGATCGGCAAGGCGGGATCTCCGACCAATGTCAAGGCGGTAAAAAACATCGTCTTTGTGGCTAAAGAGAGTCGCACCATGACCGGCAGCGATGCAGACATTGAGAGCCTTATCGTCGAACTATTGTCTAATAACACCATCGGCTGATCGGCAGACTTATTAGACCATCATCCTTAAAAACAGAGAAAGTTATGAATAACGTATTTGTATATTGTGAGTTGGACGGCGCGACAGTGATCGATGTCAGCCTCGAACTTCTCACCAAAGGCCGTAAACTGGCCAACACATTGGGCGTACAGTTAGAGTGCATCTGTGCCGGTAGCGGCCTGGATGGCATCGAACAGCAGGTGCTCCCCTACGGTGTGGACAAGGTGCACATCTTCGATGCCGAGGGCTTGTTCCCCTACACCTCCAACCCCCATACAGCTGCTGTGGTCAATCTTTTCAAGGAGGAGCAACCTCAGATCTGCCTGATGGGTGCCACCGTCATCGGTCGTGACCTTGGACCGCGCGTCTCTTCCGCTTTGCACAGCGGATTGACTGCCGACTGTACACAGCTCGAGATCGGCTCCTTTGACATGAAGGTTAAGAACGCCGAGGGACAACTCGTCGATAAGCACTATGACAACCAGCTCTATCAGATCCGCCCTGCCTTTGGCGGCAACATCGTAGCCACCATCGTCAATCCAGAGCATCGTCCTCAGATGGCCACCGTCCGTGAGGGTGTGATGAAAAAAGAGATCCTCGATCCCAACTATCAGGGTGAAGTCGTAAAGCACGATGTAGCCAAATATGTCCCTGCTACCGAATATGTGGTGAAAGTCCTCGATCGTCACGTGGAGAAAGCCAAACACAACCTTAAGGGAGCCTCCATCGTCGTAGCCGGTGGCTATGGTGTCGGCTCTAAAGAGGGCTTTGACCAGCTTTTTGAGTTGGCCAAAGAGCTCCATGCCGAGGTGGGTGCCAGCCGCGCCGCTGTCGATGCCGGCTATGCCGACCATGACCGTCAGATTGGGCAGACCGGTGTGACCGTCCGTCCGAAGGTCTATATCGCCTGCGGCATCTCCGGACAGATCCAGCACATCGCCGGCATGCAGGAGTCCGGCATCATCATCTCCATCAACAACGATCCTAATGCTCCGATCAATCAGATCGCTGACTACGTCATCCAGGGCACCGTGGAGGAGGTCGTACCGAAACTCATCAAGTATTATAAGAAAAATAGTAAGTAAACACTGCTCTCCCTTGCCTCTGCCTGCCGGACACCCCGCGCGGTGGAGCGCATAGAGAGTCACTAATATATCTCAACAGATATGGCAAATTTCTATAACGACGTTCCGGAGATCAAGTTTCACTTGAATCATCCATTGATGCAGCGCATCGTTGAGCTCAAAGAGCGCAACTACCGCGATAAAGACCAGTATGACTACGCACCTCAGGACTTTGAGGATGCCATGGACTCCTACGACCGAGTGCTTGACCTCACCGGCGACATCTGTGCCAACATTATTGCCCCCAACGCCGAGGCTGTCGATGCCGAAGGACCCCACTGCGCCGGCGGCCGCGTCAGCTACGCCAGCAAGACCTATGAGAACCTCGATGCCACCATCAAGGCAGGACTCAACGGTGTCACCATGCCCCGTCGCTACGGCGGACTCAACTTCCCCGTGGCCCCCTACACCGCCATCAACGAGATCATCGCCACAGCCGATGCCGGCTTCGAAAACATCTGGTCGCTCCAGGACTGCATCGAGACCCTCTATGAGTTTGGCGACGAGGACCAGCATGCCCGCTACATCCCCCGCGTCTGCGCCGGCGAGACCATGTCCATGGACCTCACCGAGCCCGATGCCGGCTCAGACCTCCAGTCTGTCATGCTCCGAGCCACTTGGTCTGAGGCAGACCAGTGCTGGTTGCTCAACGGCTGCAAGCGCCTCATCACCAACGGCGACTCTGACATCCACCTCGTCTTGGCTCGCTCCGAGGAGGGCACTAAAGACGGCCGCGGACTCTCCATGTTCATCTACGACAAGCGCCAGGGCGGTGTCAACGTGCGTCGCATCGAAAACAAACTCGGCATCCACGGCAGCCCGACTTGCGAGTTGGTCTATAAGAATGCCAAAGCCGAGCTCTGCGGCAGCCGCAAGCTGGGACTCATCAAGTATGTCATGGCACTCATGAACGGTGCCCGTCTTGGCATCGCCGCACAGTCTGTCGGACTTAGCCAGGCTGCCTATAACGAGGGATTGGCCTATGCTAAAGACCGCAAACAGTTTGGTCAGAACATCATCAACTTCCCGGCTGTCTATGACATGCTCTCCATCATGAAGGCCAAACTCGATGCAGGACGTTCGCTCCTCTACATGACAGCTCGCTATGTCGATATCTATAAAGCTCTCGACGACATCTCCCGCGAACGTGCTTTGACCCCCGAGGAGAAGAAAGAGCAGAAGTTCTATGCCAAACTTGCCGATGCCTTCACTCCGCTGGCTAAAGGCATGAACTCCGAATATTGCAACCAGAACGCCTATGACTGCATCCAGATCCACGGCGGATCGGGCTTCATGCTCGAGTATGCTTGTCAGCGCATCTATCGTGATGCCCGCATCACCTCCATCTATGAGGGTACCACACAGCTGCAGACCGTCGCTGCCATCCGCTATGTCACCAACGGCTTCTATGCTGCCCACATCGCCGAGCTCGAGCAGGCAACCGTAGCGCCCGAGTTACAGCCCTTAAAGGAGCGCGTTTTGGCCATGGCTGTCAAGTACAATGCCGCTGTCCATAAGATTGTAGAGTTGAAAAACCAGGAGTTGCAGGACTTCGTGGCGCGCCGCCTCTATGAGATGGCAGCAGACATCATCATGAGCCACCTCATCCTAGCCGATGCCACTAAGGCACCTGAGCTTTTCGCTCAGTCGGCCAAAGTCTATGTGCGATTCGCTGCAGCAGAGGTTGAGAAGCATGCAGACTTCGTTGCCAATATCTCTGCCGACGATTTGGCCGACTATCGCAAGTAAATAAAATCCCTCCCGGGGGGTGGAGACTCGTCTTCCCCCTCTCTCCCCGTCCCACAGGGGACGTCATGAGACCGCATCAGCGCTTAGGCGCCGGTGCGGTCGTTTTGTTTTCTTAATAGGTCGTTTGTCGTTTTGTGCACTACTCTAATTCCCGAATGTGATGAGTTTCGTTTTTTTGGGGGTTGCATGACGCCGCCGTGTAGCGTGCATGACGCCGCCGTGTGATTTGTATGACGCCGCCGTGTGATGTGCATGACGCCGCCGTGTAATGTCACATGACGCCATCGTGTAATGTGCATGACCTATGATAATTGTTTTAACTATTAGGCATCGGATAAAAATAAATCTGTTTGCTGTCGCTATACCCTATTATATATACGCGCGAGAGAGAAAGATAAAACAGACACAAACGGACATAGGTGGACACAAACGGACATAAGTGGACATAAACAGACATATCGAGACATATCAAGACATAGGTGGACATAAACGGACAAGCTGCTTTTACAATGGTGTATCTTTGCGGTGCGATTCGGGAAATCCCTGATAAGCAATAATTACTAACTTTTTAATTTTTATTTACTATGCCTATAAATTATAGTTTAGCATTCGTAAGCAATCCGGCAAAGCCGGAAGAAGCTAAAAAAGCTTATGCACGTGCGCAGTACAACACCAAACTTACGTTGAAAGCCCTATGTCAACGCATTTCATTGCAGTCCACATTAACACGCGCAGATGTTTATGCTGTAATCATTGCAGCTGTGGATAATATTGTTATGGCTTTGAGAGACGGAAATTTAGTTGAAATGGGAGAATTGGGAAAGTTTCGGTTAAGACTTCTGAGTACCGGTGCAGTATCTCCAAAAGAGTTTACCTCCAATAACATTACCGGAGTAAGTGTCCAGTTTGTTCCCGGAGAGGAGTTGAAATCATTTACTGATCTGAAGTTTGAACTTGTGACCTCAAGAGCCATGCAAAGATCCATGAAAGCTGCTGCCAGAAAGATAACTATGGAATAGAAAACTCTTTCGGATTATTATTACTAGAGGCTGTCTAACAAGTTTAGTCGGCCTCTATGTTATATAGAAGCAATAAAAAATATTAAATATCTTTTTAATTAAAAATAATTATGTACTTTTGCAAACGGATTGATAAAGTCTTTCCATGACATAATATTTTAAGAAGCGTTATGCTTATCTTGCGAATGAAAACCTGAGAACTTTCATGAATGAGCAAGGATATAGCATAGTGGTTCTCACGCTAGGCGTGGGCTGCTATTACTACATCTGCTCATTAGGTTTTCTCAGGACCTTCATTCGAGACGTGGCAAATACAGTTCCGCGCTTCTTTGTTTTATTAATGCTCTTGTGGAACTGGAGAGCATATGGAAAACATATGAAAAAATTATTGTTTATTGTCGTTTTGTTACTAACATCAATGTCTATTTATGCTCAAGATGATGTTACAAAATTTATGGGAATCCCTGTTGATGGATCCAAATCGGATATGATCAAGAAGCTAAAATCTAAAGGTTTTATAAGTTCTGAATTAGATAAAGAGATTTTGAAAGGAGAATTTAATGGACGTGATGTTTATGTTGTTATTGCAACTAATAATAATAAAGTTTTTCGTATAGTGCTTAGAGATAAAATTTTTGTTGATGAAACAAGTATAAAAATAAGGTTTAATACTCTTTGTCTCCAATTTGAAAATAATTCAAAATATATTACGACAAAAGAATATTCGATTCCTGATCATGAGGATATTTCCTATGAAATGTCGGTTAATAAGAAAAGGTATGAAGCGAGTTTCTATCAGCGTGCAGAAGAATCCGGTTCAAGCATTATGAAGTCTGTATGGTTTAGGATAGATGAATATGCAGGAGAGTATGGCATTCTTATGTACTATGATAATGAATATAACAGAGCAAATGGTGAAGACTTATAAATATTAAAAATTATGAAAACTTACAATCAACAAGAAGAATTAAGAATGACTTGTGGCAAGGCGACTGATAGCTATGATAAGTTAGTATCAATTTGTAAAGAGAAATCGGAAGAATTAAAAAGAGAGTTAGACATTGCGGAGCAATCAGTTGTAACGGTATCTTTTTGGACTGGAGGAATGCCCGAGTTAATTTGTGTAGGTGAATTTTCTAAAAATGAAGACGGAGAAGTCGTTTATCATTTAGATTTTTCAGAATCTACTTTGTGATTTGTAAAAATCCTTTTGTCCTCTTGACATCTACTTTTAGATGTTGTTTCTTTACAATATTAACCAAGGACAAGTTGTAATATGTAATGGTTCCTCTGTCCAATGAGGTCGGGATGGAATAGTAACATAGATAGGAAATAGGTATAAACTACTATTTAAATATTTAAAGCGAGGGTAGATTCGTCTATCCTCGCTATATCTTTAATTTTACTTTCTCTCTTTTTGCTAAGCGCTATAATTTTGCGAACAACGAGCTTCCAAGCACCATAAATGCGGAAAGTACTCTCTAAGGAAAACTAATGAGCAGGAGGATATTATTTATGTCTTATAGTTATCTTTTGACGATTTTCATCCAATCGACATCCGGCATCGGGCCATGATCGTTATGGAGGCGGATCTTGTTGTCGCCGGCGCTCAATGTCGCTGTGAGTGAGGTCTGATCGCCTTGTGTGCTCTGGGCAGAGACATATATGCCGGGAGAGTCGTTTATGGTGATATAGAGTGCTGCGTCTGCAGGGAATGAGGCGTATCGGATATTGATTTGGTAAGTGCCTTCCCGATGGCGATGGCTTTTGGGGCTTCGCCCTGCTATGGCAGATGGCAATGGCAGATGGCCTCTCTTTCTCTTTGCTCTGTACTCTTTCCTCTTTCCCTCGTCATTACTCTCCTCCGAACTCCATCAGATAGGCCTTGATGAAGCCGTCGATCTTGCCGTCCATCACCCCATTGACATCGCTTGTCTGAAAGCCTGTGCGGTGATCTTTGACGCGGCGGTCGTCGAAGACGTAGGAGCGGATCTGTGAACCCCACTCGATCTTTTTCTTGCCCGCCTCGATCTTGGCTTGCTCCTGGCGACGGTGTTGCAACTCGCGCTCGTAGAGCTGAGACTTGAGGAGGATGAGGGCTTTCTCTTTGTTTTTAGGCTGGTCGCGGGTCTCGGTGTTTTCGATCAGGATCTCCTCTTCGACACCGGTGTAGGGGTCCTTGAAGAGGTAGCGCAGGCGTACTCCCGACTCGACCTTATTGACGTTCTGCCCTCCGGCACCACCGCTTCGGAAGGTGTCCCACGAGAGACGAGCCTGCTCGATCTCGATGTTGATGGTGTCGTCGATGAGCGGATAGGCAAAGACGGAGGCAAAGGAGGTCATGCGCTTACCCTGAGCATTGTATGGGGAGACACGCACGAGGCGATGCACTCCGTTTTCGGACTTGAGGTAGCCGTAGGCCATCTCACCCTCGATCTGCATGGTGACAGACTTGATGCCGGCTTCGTCACCGTCCACGAGGTCACTGATGGTCACTCGGTAACCATGTTCCTCGCCGTAGCGGACGTAGAGGCGATGGAGCATCGATGCCCAGTCTTGCGCCTCGGTGCCTCCGGCGCCGGCGTTGATCTTGAGCACGCAGCCCAAGTGGTCTTCTTCGCCCTGAAGCATGTTTTTGAGCTCAATCTTCTCAAAGAGTTCGATGGTGGTGGCATACTGAGTGTCCACCTCCTCCTCGGTCACCAGCTCCTCTTTATAGAAGTCAAAGGCAAGGGTCAGCTCCTCGACGCAGGTCTTGGCATCGTTATAGGCTTCGATCCAGGTACGGATCCCTTTGACAACGCGCATCTGTGCCTCTGCGGCTTTCTGGTCGTCCCAGAAGCCGGGGGCTTGGGTGCGAAGTTCTTCTTCTTCTAACTGAATGATTTTTTGATCGATGTCGAGGTAGCGTTTTAGATCTGTCAAACGCTCTTGGGTGGCTTTGAGTTGCTCAATAGTTATCATAAGTGCTCAAAAAAATAGGGGGCTTATGGGGCTATGTAAATGTCAATTCTCTTTTGTAAAACAGCGCAAAGATGAGAAAATAATCTGACTTTTGCAAAATTATGACATCGCAATTGTGAAATGTCTCGTAAAACCCTTATCTTTGAGCGGCAAATTGTTAATGATGATGGATATAGATGCGGCATATTACAGCGCGATTGACCTGCTGCGGTCGATGATCGAGATCCCCTCGGTGAGCCGGGAGGAGACGCAGGTGGCCGATCTGGTCGAGGCATATCTGCGCCGGCACTGCGGTGCGCGTGTCGCTCGTCATGGCAATAACTGCTGGGCAGTGGCTCCGGACTTCGACGAGGGGCGTCCGACATTGCTCCTCAATAGCCATCTCGACACCGTCCGCCCAGTGGCGTCATGGAGCAGAAATCCTTATGATGCGCTCGAGGAGGGGGAGAGGATCTACGGCTTGGGCAGTAATGATGCCGGGGCTTCGCTGGTGTCGCTGCTGCATAGTTTTCTCTGGCTGGCAGAGCGTCCGCAGGCGTATAATCTGATTTTTTTGGCTACGTCTGAGGAGGAGGTCTCCGGCAAGGGTGGGATGGAGGCTGTGTTGTCTCATCTGCCGCGTGTGGATCTCGCCATCGTCGGCGAGCCGACCGGGATGCATCCTGCCATAGCCGAAAAGGGGCTGGTGGTCCTGGATGGGCTGGCTCATGGCAAGTCCGGTCATGCCGCGCGAGAGGAGGGTGTCAATGCCATCTATGAGGCGATGAGGGCGATAGAGACGCTGCGTAACTATCGTTTTGAGCGAGTCTCCCCGATGCTGGGTCCGGTCAAGGTCTCTGTGACTCAGATAGAGGCAGGCACGGCGCACAATGTGGTGCCCGACGCTTGTCGCTTTGTCGTGGATGTCCGGACGACCGATGCTTACACCAACGAGGAGACCGTCCGCCTGCTGCAGCAAGCGGTGCATCCGGTGGAGCTGACCCCGCGCAGTCTCCGGCTGCAGCCGTCGGGGATGGAGCGTTGTCACCCCTTGGTGCAGCGGCTGGAGTGTTTGGGGAGGACGTGTTTCGGATCGCCGACGCTCTCCGATCAAGCTTTGCTCCCATGTCCCAGCCTTAAGATTGGTCCCGGTGATTCTGCCCGGTCGCATACGGCCGATGAATATATCTGTAAGAGTGAAATCCGGGAGGCGATCGCCCTATATGTGCATCTGCTTAACGGCTTGGATCCGGGAGGGCAGTCCGGGCAATGAGTCTCTGTGGGTCATACAGCCGAAAATGAATCTTCGAGATCAAGAATAACCTTAAAATAAAACCACACACATTTGAAAACAAAGAAAAAACTACGTGAATATTGGAACAAAGGGGTCAGACACCTGAAACACCGTAAGGGTTTTGGGGTGCACTCACCTTTCGCTTTCTCCATCATCACGGAGGTGATCGAGGAGAAGTCTCCTTATTATGCCTATTCGGCCATGCGGCGTTTTTATCCTAAGAAGGGGCCTCTGCCGTTTAAGGTGGCATGTCTCCTCTTTCGTCTTGCCAATCGTTTTAAGTGCCGCCGTCTGCTCGAAGTGGGATGTGAGCGGGGTGACAAGACGCTCCCGCTGCTGCTGGTCGATAAGCGCAATGAGATCTACTCCGCTGCTTCGCAGGAGGCTGTCGAGATCAGCAGCCGTCAGCTCAAGGTGGCCGGCGAGAGGGGTGGGCAACTCTTTTTTATCGCTGACCTCGCAGAGCTTCCGACTGACTGGAAGGCAGATATGATTGTGATAGACAGCATCCCGCAGGGGATGGATGCAGAGGAGTGTTTTAAGTCGCTTTTCGCTCTATCGACTGATAGGACGCTCTTTTTCCTCTCCTCCATTCGCCCCGGGATGGCATTGGAGTCTCTGTGGGATCGCTTCTGCGACTGCGATGACATAGAGATCACGATGGATCTTTATGACTATGGCATCGCCATCCGTAAGCCCAGATTTTTTAAACAGCACTATGTCGTCTCTTTCTGATCGATCACCGGAATGGTGAGTAGATCGTGTAAAGATTTCCCCCCGGCATATATTAACAAAAAAACATATCAGTACACTTATGAAAAGATTTTTGATGCTACTCAGCGCCTTGTGCTTATGCCTCTCCATGACATGGGCGCAAAAGAGAGTGGGACTTGTCACACCGACAGAGTCCTCCAAACCTAATCGTGTCGCTTTTGCTGCAGAGCAACTGGAGAATGGCTTGAAACAAGCCGGGTGTGAGGTGTTTCGTTCGACATCGGACGAGAAAATACGCACACGGGGTCGGGATGTGGTGATCGTTTTGCGTGAGGAGGCTCGTGAGGGCGCCGCCAAGGAGGGATTTTCCATCGAAACCCGTAAGGGGGTGACTACCATCACCGGTAATGATGCCACAGGTCTGCTCTATGGTTGTCTCGAGTTGATGGATAACTACATCAGCAAAGGCAATTTTACATTCCCTGACTCTTTTACCGATGCGCCGGAGATGGTGCTGCGCGGATCGTGCGTCGGTGTGCAGAAGATGGAGTATCTGCCCGGTCGGGGTGTCTATGAGTATCCTTACACTCCTGAGAGTTTCCCGTGGTTTTATGATAAGGAGCAGTGGATCGATTATCTCGATATGCTCTATAAAAATCGTATGAACTCCCTCTATCTTTGGAATGGACATCCTTTTGCGTCACTTGTTAAACTGAAAGATTATCCTTTTGCTGTCGAGGTGGATGATGAGACATTCCGCAAAAACGAGGAGATGTTTTCCTTCTTGACTGACGAGGCGGACAAACGAGGCATATTTGTCATACAGATGTTTTATAACATCCTTCTTTCCAAGCCCTTTGCTGATCATTATGGACTGAAGACTCAGGATCGTAATCGTCCGATCACACCGCTAGTGAGCGACTATACGCGTAAGAGTATTGCCGCCTTTGTGGAGAAGTATTCCAATGTCGGCTTGCTTGTTTGTCTGGGTGAAGCAATGGCAACTTATGAGGATGATGTCGAGTGGTTTACTAAGACGATTATCCCCGGTGTCAAGGATGGTCTGAAGGCATTAGGTCGTACAGACGAACCGCCGATCTTGCTTCGTGCTCATGACACAGACTGTAAGATGGTGATGGATGCCGCTCTCCCGATCTATAAGAATCTATACACCATGCACAAATATAATGGAGAGTCTCTGACCACTTATCAGCCGCGTGGCCCATGGTCAAAGATCCACACCGATTTGAGTTCGCTCGGCAGTATTCATATCAGTAACGTGCACATTTTGGCAAACCTTGAACCTTTCCGTTGGAGTTCACCCGACTTTGTGCAGAAGGCTGTGACCGCTATGCATAATGTGCATGGTGCCAATGCGCTGCATCTTTATCCTCAGGCTTCCTATTGGGACTGGCCTTATACAGCAGACAAGTATGCTGATGGCAGTCGTGCCAAGCAGCTTGACAGAGACTGGATGTGGTATGAAGTCTGGGCACGTTATGCCTGGAAGCATGGTCGCGATCGTGCGGAGGAGATCGTTTATTGGGACGATCGTTTGTCCTCTTTCTATGGCGCTCCTGCCTTTGAGACAGCCAAGATCCGTGAGGCTTATGAGGAGAGTGGAGAGATTGCTCCCAAATTGCTTCGCCGGTTTGGCATCACAGAGGGCAATCGTCAGACGATGCTCTTGGGTATGTTTATGAGCCAGTTGGTCAATCCGTATAAGTACACCATCTATCCTGGATTTTATGAGAGCTGCGGACCGGAGGGTGAGAAACTGATCGAATATGTCGAGAAGGAGTGGAAAAAAGAGTCTCATGTCGGAGAGTTGCCGCTCGATATTGTTGCCCAAGTGGTGGCTCATGGAGATAAGGCAGTAGCTGCCATCGAGCAGGTGCGCGAGGAGTCTATTCGCGAGAACCTCGACGAGTTTAAACGTCTGAAAAACGATATCCATTGCTATCGCGAATTTGCCTATGCCTTTAATCTTAAAGTGAAGGCAGCCCGCTGTGTTCTCGATTATCAATGGGGGAAAAACCTCGCAGACCTGGAGGCGGCTGTCCCCTTGATGGAGCAGAGCCTCACACACTGGCGAAAACTCGTCGATTTGACCCGCGATCACTATCTTTATGCTAATAGTATGCAGACCGCTCAGCGCCGTATCCCGATCGGTGGCGATGGCGGAAAGAATAAGACTTGGGCAGAGATGCTCGTCCACTATGAGCAGGAACTGGCCAACTTTAAAGCCAATCTCCGGATGCTGAAAGAGCAAGCGGCAGGAACATTTGCCCCCGAGCAGAAAAAGCATACACCTCTCCGTGAGGCTGCGTTCCGCCTGCATAGTGGTCAGCAGACCGTCTTACTGACTCAGGGTGCATCGCTTTTCTCTAATCTTCCTAACGCCAAGGTCGATGGATTGGCAGAGGAGTTGGAGGGGCTTCACGCGTTGGTGCTGGATGGTGATGCACAACGCAAAACTGCTACGACACTCGATTTCGAGTGCGAGAAGCCGGTTAAAATTCTTGTGGGCTATTTCCGTGATGATCAGCGCAAATATGCTAAAGCTCCGAAACTTGAAACCGATGCAACGGCCAATGATTATGGGCAGGCTGAAGCTTGTCTCACCCATGCCGTTCACCTCTCAGGAATGCCTTTGGCAAATGTCCATGCCTACCACTTCCCCGCAGGCAGACACACCTTGTTGCTCCCTGTCGGATACTCCATGGTTTTGGGCTTCACCTCAGATGATATTACCCCGCGTAATGCCGGATTAGGAGGAGGAAATGAAGCGATGGATTGGCTTTTCTATTGATAAGGTAGTGATAAATAGTTAAAAATGAAAAAACATAGGCGTAATTACTTGACATATCAATCTTTTTTCTTATTTTTGCGCCCGTGTTTTGAGAAGCAAAATTATATTGTTAAATTTATACCATAATTATTTATGTATTGGACACTTGAGTTAGCATCAAAATTGGAAGATGCTCCATGGCCCGCAACAAGAGATGAGTTGCTCGATTATGCTAATCGTTCCGGAGCTCCGATGGAGGTAATTGAAAACCTTCAGGAGATGGAAGATGAGGGTGAGATTTATGAGAACATCGAAGATCTCTGGCCTGATTATCCCAGTAAAGAAGACTTCTTCTTCAACGAGGATGAGTATTAAGAGACTGAGATTCAATAAATGATCAGATATCACCGGGATAAGCAAACTTGCTTATCCCGGTGGTGTTTTTGTGGAGGTGAATAGTTGGGTTAATCTTGGCTATTTTTTGGGGTTCCTTATCTTATCCCCGCATCGTATTCTCTCATCTTATTTCCTAAACTTTTTTCCTTATCCAATTTCCTCATCGTATAAAAGTGATTGAGATAAAGGGACTAAATTGTTGAAACAAATTGAGGGAAAATAAAGGCTTTGCTGATGTAATAATGAAATATTCTTTGTGCAGAGCAAAAAGTTGTGTGTGTTTTCATTTGTTTGTCGAAAAATATATACCTTTGCCTTTGATAGCCTTTAATAAATTTGAATAAGATGAAGAAAATCTACGTTACGCTCGGTATGATGCTTATGCTCGTATCGACATTGTGTGCCCAACAGTCTGTTTTACACGATAATGACTTGAATGCTCCGTTTGGTTGGGCATCCTGTTCGTCCATGACCTCGGGTGATGATTATAAGGTTACCGGTGGCGGAAACACTACCCCTTATGTCCTGAAAAGTACGGGAAAAGACATGACCAGTACCATCAAGAATGCCCTAAAGAAGTATAGCGTTGTCGTGTTTGATGGAAGTGAGGGTGATTTTCTTGTTTCTTCGACCATCGAATTGAGCAGTTTAAAGGATCGTACCATTGTGGGTATAAATGGTGCAAGGCTCTGTACGAGTTTTTTCTTTTCGGAAGAGATTCATCAGGCCCTTGACAAAGCCAATGTCAAATCAGCAAGTACGGCAAGTGGTACAGGCGGAAAGTTAAGCAATGGGACGTCAGTCGGCGAAGCGCGTGAATTGCTGACTCGTCAGACTCTCATTGACCTGTTGGGAGATTCGAGCGAGCCATGGCGTAAGGCAGGTATATTCAGTGTTAAGAGATGCGAGAACATCATTATTCGCAACTTGCAGTTTGTGGGACCAGGAGCCTGTGACGTTGGCGGTTCAGACCTCATCTCTTCGACATACACGACACACCTTTGGGTGGATCATTGTTCCTTTACGGATGGCGAAGATGGTAATTTTGACATTACTAACGAAAGCAATTTCGTTACCGTTTCATGGTGTGTTTTCAATTATACGGATCATTCATACGACCATGCCAATACTACTCTGATCGGGTCAAGTGACAGCAATACAGCCGACGAGAACAAACTCAATGTTACTTTGGCCAACATCATTTGGGGCGAGGGGTGTATGGCACGTATGCCGATGGCGCGTTTCGGGACGATTCATGTGTTAAACAATTATTTCAACTGCGCGGGCAATGGTAGCGCTGTCAATCCGAGAAAGAATTCGGAGGTGCTCATCGAAGGCAATTACTTTGAAAAAGGCGTTAAAAAAATCTTCTCGCAAAGTGGAGCAAAAGCGTATCAGTTTGTGGACAACCACTATTCGGAGTCTTTCTCTCAGCCGGGCAATAAGGGGACCGTTTCTATCCCTTACACCTATAAGGCTGCCTCTTCGGCCTCCGTTCCTGCCATGCTTACCGGCAGTAATGGTGCCGGTGCCACTTTGACAGATCCTTTGACCATAGGACGCGAATCGACAGGTATAGAACAGGCGGAAACCTCTTCCGAACTTCTCAAAGTTAACTACTTATCACTTGAGGGTGTCAGCCAGTTTACTCCGCATAGAGGGATAAATATCGTTGTCGAACATTATACGGATGGAAGCACTAAAGTAAGCAAGCAATTCTTCCAATAGTAAAACAATGGGGAGTAAGGTTTCCTTACCGATTGAGCATTGATCAATAAACTTTAATAGTTGTGAACATTCTATGTTTTATGTAAGTGAAACATAGAATGTTTTTTTATACCGATCTCCGATAAAGGATTTTTAAAGTTCGCAAAAGACTTTCATGCTTTGTAGTTGATAACCTATAAGCAAAGTCTCCCAATTATTTAAATTCATATTTATTGGGGTAGGATGTAACTATACTATAAGGAAATGAGACGATTTTTGCTGTATGTATAATACTTTATGATTATCTTTGCCTCGACATGTTTTTATTTTCTAAATAAAAATGTTATGAGTAGTAAAGATCATTTGTTTTTATCTTGTGCAGTTGCATGGATATGTCCTTTTTTTGCGATGGCTCAGAGTGTCTCTCTCCCGGAGTTGCCACCCATGCCTGAAGTCGCTCCTGCACGTGAAGTCAATAGTGTTGAGATGGGGGATTACAAAGCATTTCCGGAGTTTCAACTTAATCTTCCTATTGCGCCCGGACCTTTTGCCCCTAATTGGGAGTCCATCGAAAAAGAGTATCCCGGTTCGCCGGATTGGCTTCGAGAAGCTAAGATCGGTTTTTGGGTACATTTCGGACCTCAGTCTTCCGGTGAGAGTGGAGATTGGTATGCGCGCAATCTTTATAAAGAGGAGCATCCGGCCTATAAAAATCATCTGTCACGTTTCGGACATCCCTCACAAGTGGGGTATAAGGAGGTGCTCAAGGAGTGGAATCCTACAAAGTTGGATCCGGAGGCACTGACTGCTCTATATCATCGTTCCGGTGCTCGTTTTCTGATGATTCAAGGTGTGCACCATGATAATTATGACTTGTGGAACTCTCGTTATCATCCCTGGAACTCTGTGAATGTCGGTCCTCATCGAGACTTCCTGAGAGAGTGGGCAGAGGCTTGTCGCAGACATGGGATGCGGTATGGAGTGACGTTCCATCATGAATACACATGGTGGTGGTGGCAGACTGCTTTTGGGGCAGACAAAGAGGGAGCGTATGCCGGAGTTCCCTATGATGGTCATCTTACCCTTGCCGATGGTGCAGGGAAGTGGTGGGAAGGATTAGATCCCAGACGGCTCTATGGTATAGATTTGCGTGAGTATAAGTCAGTGGAGGAGAAAGCCCATACAGGATGGAGTCCCCCGAATGATGGAATTTTTACCGGACATTTAGATTATGCCCAATGGTTTGCTACTCAATGGGCTTTGCGTATTATGGATGTTGTGGAGCATTATGACCCGGACTTTATTTATACAGATGGCACGGTGCAGGGTCCTTTTACGGGCAACGGCACGGGTTCCGGTTTTAAGTGTAATGCCATGCAGACCGTGATGGCTCATTATTTTAATCGTACGTTGGCAAGACGAGGGGAGGTAAACACATTTAGTATCATCAAATTTCGTAAGCCGACTAATGGGGCGGTAAATACAGCAGAGTTTGACTTTCCGGATAAGATCGATACTTCCCAGCCATGGATCAGAGAAACCCCTATCGGTGACTGGTTTTATGCACCGGGCTTCATCTATGATGCCGGTTCGGTGATACGGTTTATTATTGAGGCTGTCTGTCGTGATGGAAATGTGGCGCTTAATATCCCCATGCGCCCCGACGGATCGATTGAGGAGGCTTGTGTCTCTATGCTGGAGCAAGTCGGTCAATGGCTGGATGTCAATGGAGTGGCTGTTTATGGCAGTCGTGCATGGCACACGCTGGGAGAGGGTGAGATGGTCAAAGGAAAACTCAAAAAACTGCCCGGAGGAAAATTAGGCCGCAACCAAGCAGACTTTCATTTTTCGTCCCAAGACTTCCGATTTACATTAGGCAAAGATGGCGCTCTTTATGCATTTACCCTTGTGGCTCCTCAGCCGGGAGAGACCCTTGTAATCAAAACTCTTTCAAAGGATCTGAATCCGATCTCCTCTGTCCGGATGCTCGGTCATAAAGGCCGTTTGAAGTGGAAACAGACGTCTGAAGGGCTGGAGATCATTTGTCCTAAAAAGATTCCTTGCGAACATGCACTCGTGTTTCGAGTGGAAACGAACGAAAAATGAGAGTTTGAAAATATCTGATACCTTATCAAAAAAGAACAAATGAAAATGTTTTGAGATATTGTCTCTATGTGTAATATTAGAATTATTATACTCCTATTGTTTTGGGGCTTTTGTTCGACAATTGCTCCACTGAAAGCCGAACGATCACGAATGATCGTAATGTCCGACATTGGCGGAAGTGATCCGGATGATCAACAGTCCTTGGTCCATCTTTTGACCATGCTTAATAATGTCGATTTGGAAGGATTCATCTACCAACATGCTTGGGTGCCTTTCAACAGAGGAAATGAGAAGATTGTGATGGATAAGGCTTTGTATGCCTATGAAAAAGTATGGCCCAACCTATGCACTCATAGCGATGGATATCCAGACGTGACAACTTTGCGCCAACGAGTGGTATATGGTCAACCAGATGCTGCCATGGCCGGAGTGGGAGAAGGGAAAGATTCTCCAGGCTCAGAGTTGATAATTCAAGTGGTGGACCGTAAGGACTCTCGTCCGGTATGGATAACTTCATGGGCAGGTATGAATACTTTGGCGCAAGCACTATGGAAGGTGCGGAGTACACGTCCAAAAATAGAAGTCGAGGAGTTTGTGAAGAAAATCCGTGTCTATGACATCCTGGGACAGGATGATGCCGGAGCTTGGATTGTTACTGAATTTCCTGATTTAGTTTACATCCGCAATAAGGCTGTATATGGATGGGCTCCCAATGACGATTGGATTAGAAAGAACGTACAGAGCGTAGGCGAATTAGGCAGAGAATATCCAGATAGGAAGTGGGCCACAGAGGGAGATTCCCCTGCATTCTTTTATTTGATAGATAATGGTTTAAACTCTCCGGACCATCCCGATTGGGGAGGTTGGGGTGGACGCTTCGATTTAGAGAGGAAGGTGGGCATACGCTCCATGGATTGGGTAAAGCGAAGTGGTTTAGACGAGACAAAATATGATCCCTATCAGATGTTGGGTGCTTCGTCTGAGGGAGCAAATGCCATCACCAGATGGAAAGAAGCTATTTATAACGATTTTGCCGCTCGAATGAAGTGGAGTGTGATCTCCGAATTTGAAGCAGCCAATCATCATCCTCGTGCTGTCATCAATAAAGACAGAACGAATAAAATCATTTATAAAACAGCAAAAGCCGGAAGAACTCTAAAGTTGAATGCCCGTCGATCATCTGATCCCGATGGAGATCCCCTCTTTTTCCGATGGATTTATTATGAGGATCCAAGTAGTTATAAGGGGACTATTGTATTAGATAATAATTCGGCAAGGGAACTAATACTCCGCATTCCTTCTGATGCTAAAGTGGGCGATACTATCCACTTAATTTTATGTGTGACAGACGATGGAACTCCGATGCTGACACATTATCGGCGAGTAGTGGTGGAGATAAAGTGATGCGCGCATAAGGGACTCACTACTAGTTCTTTTGTCCGTCAGAGGCTCTAATTGCGTGTTGTCACTTGGTGTTGTTGTATGCGTTGTGTGTCGTGCAGGTAGAGCCAAGGTCGCTCATCGTAGGTTTTGGTCTCCAAGTGTATGCGTTGTAAAGTAATGTCTTCTGCATGACTGATGGAGAACCCCCATGCGGGTTGTATGCCATGAGCTGCGGGTTCGGGATATTTGGTTACACCTCGTTTTGAATCTTTTTTACGAGCGGGTTCGTAAAAGAAGGGATTGCAGCCGCGTTGTTCTACCACATCCTGGAGTGTGATGCCTCCCCGATAGCTGATGGAGAGATCACTGATGTGCACGTTTCTGACCGGTTGTCCCTCAATCCCGGCAATGAGACAGGCATAGCGGCAGTCTGCATCGGTCACACGTACATGGCTGATGCGTATGTCTTTTGCAGAAGATGTGGGGAGGTCAGCAGGGCCTCGCATACGATCTCCAATGCGGATGTAAATAGGCGAATTGCAGATGTCGTTCATGGTGATATGACTTACATCGATGTCTTCCATCGGGGCTCCATCTACCGTCTCTAAAGCTAATCCGCGGCAGTGGGAGAAGGTGCACTGACGGATGGTGATGTGGCGGAATCCTCCGTTGCTTTCTGTTCCCAGTTTGATCCGTCCTGTGGGACCATCTCCGTCCGGAGCGTGTAGAGTATTGGTGGTGCGTGTCCCATCAAGCAGGGTTCCGACATCATAGCCACTGACGTGGCAATCCTCGATGAGTACATGTTCGGTCGGCTTAGCCCACCCTAAAGCATAGGAGCATTTGAGCACTATGGCGTCATCGTTGATGGTGTTTACTCTGCACCCTCGGATAACAACTCGTTCGCAGCAGTCAATGTCAAAGCCGTCTCGGTTGGTGTCGGCGGTGACATTCTCGATAAGGAGATCATCGACACCGGTGAGCAACAGTGCAAAATGTCCGCATGCTAGAAAACTGAGATCCCGTATTGTTACATGGCGGCAGTCGCGCATAGCAAGAGCTTTATTGGCTTGAGGCATTCCCTCATATCCTCGACGCGGTTTGCCACGTCCGAGTACGTCTGTACCATCTATCAGGCCTTCACCCTCGATGGTAACATGATGCAGGCTGTCTCCCCAGAGGAGAGAGTTGTGCCAATGGCTGTGCCCGAAATCCTGATATTTAGAGTCATTGGGCTCTGCTTCGTCATATCCTTGACTATCGGTTACGGGGGCCGCTTTCAGTGTGGCTCCTTTCTCTATGCGTAGTGTGACATTGCTTTGCAGATGTATCGAGTAACTGAGATAAGTTCCTTCGGTGAGCACGACGACACCACCTCCATTTCGGGCAGCCTGTTCCAGTGCAGCGTTAATGGCAGGAGAGTCAATATGTACTCCATTGCCCACCGCTCCGAAGGTCTTTACATCATAAATCTTCTCTGCGGCGCTGGTTATCATTATTTGTGTCAGGAGTGAGAACAAAAATAGAAGTCTGATTTTCATAAGGGGGGATATGGTTTAAGGGTTATTCCCGTTGGTCATGAGCTTCGCGGGATGAGGGGCTGCGCCTTGCGATGGCTTGTGGCGATGGCTAAGCCAAACTATGGCAAATATAGGGTTATTTTGTCAAAAAGGAAAACATTATTCTTTATTCTTGTCATCTATCTTTTAAATATCGGTGAAATGTGAGGAGAAATTGAGATTTTTTCCGATATTTGTCTCATTAATCAATATTTTTTATGCAATTATATCGTCTTGTTCGCCTTTTGAGGTTACTTTTTTCGTTGTCTTTTCTCCCCATCGCAGTACTGCTTATCTCTTGCCAAACAAGTAGAGTGTGTAAGATGGGGAAGTCAGAAACAGAATCCCCGCTGCGAGTGACCAGCGGATATATTACTGCTTCAGGGGGAGCTCGACTCTATTATGAGGTAGCTGGCAAGGGCAGCCCAGTCATTTTGGTGCATGGTCATAGTTTGGATATGCGGATGTGGGATGAACAGTTCTCTCGTTTTGTCCAGGAGCATCGTGTGGTCAGATATGATTGTCGAGGTTATGGCAGGTCATCCAAGCAGAGTGAGACATTTCATTTCCTGCACGTCGAAGATTTGCTTACCGTGATGGACTCTCTGAAGATTGATAAAGCGCATATCATCGGCTTGTCGATGGGTGGATTTATTACGGCTGATATGTTGGTTTATGCCCCCGAGCGGATGCTTTCGGCAGTGATGGCCAATGGACATTTTCGTAAATCTCCCGGACCCAGCGAACCTTATAATGCCGCAGAGGAGGCCAAGAGGGATAGTGCCGTAGCCCAAGTGCGTGCAGAGGGAATAGATCTCTATAAGCAACGGTGGTACAACTCTTTGATCACGACCGGAGGTGCAGAAGTCGAGCGGATCAAAAAGCCTTTGTGGACGATGATTTCTGATTGGGATGGTTGGCAAGCTACGCATAAAGAGGTGCGTCTTCTACTCGGACGAGATGGAATAAAGATGCTGGAGGAGAAGAAACCCTCTGTCCCGACACTCGTGATGACCGGTATTGAGAAACCTCGTCCGGGGGTGAAGGCTCCCAGTTTTATGAAGCATCTGCCGCGTTCTCGTTGGCAACTTTTTGAAGAGACAGGACACATGATGAATATGGAGCGCCCTGTTGAGTTTAATGCAGCGGTGCTGGAGTTCCTGCAGGAAATCGATCATCTCCAATAACCCGGACTGAGCTTCATATTGCTCATGAAAGAAACTGCTGCTCGCACAAGAAGTAAATTTGTCATTTAATAAATAATTCATTGTGGATATATACTGTTAAAATCATGAAAGTAACTAATTTTTCTCGGCTGTTTGCTACTTTATTGGTCTGTTGTTTCACGAGTATGTTATGCTTGTCATGTCAGACGGATAAACGTGATCGACAAGAGCCAATGACTCATTATCTTTTCGCTTATTTTGTCAGTAATGAAACTGCAGGACAGCAGGTTTGTTATGCAGTGAGTGAAAATGGATTGGATTTCGTACCACTCAATGGGGGAAAGCCGGTGATATCGTCGGACTCCATCAGCCGATCGGGAGGTGTCCGTGACCCTCATCTGTTGAGAGCAGAGGATGGAGGCATTTTATTATCGCTTACTGATATGGATTGGCAGCGGGGAAAGTGGTCTTGTCGAGGGATCGTTTTGATGAAGAGTGAAGACCTTATCCATTGGCAACACAACTCCGTGCATTTTCCTGAACGATTTGCCGGAGAAGAAGCAGCTTTGGCAGATGCCGTTTGGGCTCCTCAAACGATCTATGACCCTATAGCAGAGAAGTATATGGTTTATTTCTCAATGCATTCTCCAAAAGATGGACCTTTCTCTCAAGATGCTGTTTTTTATGCTTATGCTAACGACACGTTTTCTGATTTGGAAGGCTCTCCTAAACGATTATTTCGCTACGATGGACCAAGCATAGATACGGATATCGTAAGAGATAATTCGGGCACTTACCATATCTTTTTCAATACATGGGGCGGAGCGCTGCAAGGTACGGGAAGACGTAAGTTTATAGCCTCTAATCTGACCGATTCTTCTACATGGCAGTTATCGGAAGGTCTGATGAAACCCGAGGGTGTAACGATGAAATCAGAAGGTTCATCTGCCTATCCTCTCAATGACGGAAGTGCCTGGGTCCTGGCTTACGATTGCTATGCAGATGGTGTGTTTCACTTTTGTACCTCTACGGATCTTACCCATTTTACTTTGGTTCGCGAGACGAAGACCGGAGGGAATTTTACTCCACGTCATGGCAGTATTTTGCCTATTACTACTCGAGAGTATGAGCGGTTGATCGAATATTTTAATTGATAATATTTTTGACAATGAATCTGATTAGGGCAAATAATCATGATTTGGATGCACTCCTTGTGTTTTATGAAGACGTCATCACTCGTTCTCCGGGGATGGATCAGTTTGCACGTTGGAAAATAAGAAAGCATCCTAAAGCCGATGTTATCAGACGCTATATTGATGAGGGGTGTATGTATCTGCTGAAGAGAGATGAAAAGATTATCGCTGCCATGTCTGTTACCCCCTATCAGGGAGATGACTATCATGCGGTCAAATGGTCAAAACAAGTAGATGATCATGAGGTGGCAGTTATTCATATTTTGGCTGTAAGTCCGGATCATCAAGGTGAAGGCTTAGGGGCAGAAATGGTACGTGCCGCCATCCGCTTATCTCAAGAATTAGGGAGCAAAGCCATTCGTTTGGATGCTATTGCAACAAATCTTCCTGCTCAAAAGATCTATGAGCGCATTGGGTTCGTATTTAGAGGGAAGCAAAAACTATATGCAGATAATACCGGATGGACAGAGTTTTATTTTTATGAGTATAATTCTTCTTGCCTCATTGCCGACTGATTGCTTGTTGAATTCTCGATTTGTTAATAAATCTTTATCCCTCTTGACATCGGTTTCCGGATGTAGTATCTTTGTGATGGTTGGTTAAGGAGTTGAGGTGGTAAGGGTTACTCCCTTGGGTCGTGGGCTCCGCGTGCTGTGGGGTTGAAATAATAAACCTTTAAACTCCAAAGTCAAATAGGGCTGGTTTTTATGGATTTGGATGGAGATACATTGTTTGATAAATAGTTCATTATCATATCTGTAGAAAAATAGCGAGGATAGATCCGATGGTCTGTCTTCGCTATTTTTTATATCACGGGCGTAGCCTCGTTGTGACATGAGCGTAGCCTCGTTGTGACATGAGCGTAGCCTCGTTGTGTCACGAGCGTACCCTCGTTGTGTCACGAGCGTACCCTCGTTGCATCATGAGCGTAGCCTCGTTGTGTTATGAGCGTAGCCTCATGCGATGAACGAACTGCCGAAGTGTCTTTTCCTGATTTCACTAGACGCTTTTTAGTTGTTTACTCTGTATCAGTAGACGGTTTTTAAAACCTTGTACTGAATAACTAGACTCATTTTAAAACCTTGTACTAAATAACTAGACTCATTTATCATATTTCTCCT
>JAZNGG010000019.1:0-22950 GCA_045576355.1 Bacteroidales bacterium | reverse complement strand
TCAAAAACAACATTTCCCCGGACAGCCGATATGTTTGGTATACATATGAGCCATTTTAGGGGGAAAAGTGCAGGATAAAGCTTAAAATGTGAAATAACAATCATATATGATAAGTCTATTCTCATTTATCAATGAGATTTTCCCCGGACAGCCGTGAATATCCTTTCAAGGGGGCTTGTAAAGCAAAAAAATCAGTGATTATAGACCCTTACACATGTTTACCGGACAGTAATAATTGGGTTTGCCAGATCAGACTTCTCAGCGTTGGATAAATCAAAAAAATTCAAGTCGGACGTTTCTTCACGAAGCGTCCGACCCACTTAATAACAATTAGTAAATTCAAACTCTATAATGTAATTCTCATGATTAATACATCTCCTCCATCGAGGGGAGGTCAAGTCTCCAATCCATATCCGGCAGAAAGTCCTTATTCTTTTTTGCCCGCAAACCCATAGCTGACAGGCTCCCTACTACTAACATCTCTTATAAAGACTTCCTTTATCCGGTGCAAAGGTAGAGGCTTTTCACACCCAGCACAATACCCTAATGTGGGTATTTTGTCACGAAAAGCCCAAAACAAAAGAAGAAAGGCAAGTCCCACAGTCTCTCTTTTTTCACTTACAACTTAATAAAACACCGAAAATTGTTGGACAAAAAAGAAATATTCGGTAAATTTGCAGCCATCAATAGGCTGAAAAAGATGGAACACAAGTTCAGACTGGCAGAAAAATATAACGTGTGGGACGGCAAAGCCCTCTCATGCGGTATGCCACGCGCCTTCTACACCGACATGATCATGCCCTATATCGATAACGGGCAGGTAAAGATCTTGACCGGGCAAAGGCGAGTCGGCAAGACATATATCATACGCCAGTTGATCAAGTTGCTCCTGGAGCGAGGAGTCAATCCGAGCAATATCTTTTACATCAGCAAGAAATTTGTGGAAGTTGCCCTTATCGAGCATGCCAAACAGCTGGAAGAGGTATTTCAGATTTATCTGCAACGCATCAAGCCCACGAGTAAACCCTATCTGTTTTTTGACGAAATAGAAAACATTGCCGATTGGGAAGAGTTTATCGACCGGCATTCTAATCGCTCTTCTACCCCATGCGAGATCATCTTCGGAAGCACCAATAAGAGATTGATGAAGAGCGAAATCGTCATGAAACGCGAAGATCGCTTTTTCGAGTTCTGCATATTCCCCTACGGCTACCCCGAATATCTCTCCCTCAACGAAGACGAGGAGCCTTGTCGTGAATCATACAGACGATACCTCCACTTCGGAGGGCTACCGGAGTTGTATCACTTGCCCAATCAGGACTTACAGATACACTACGTCAGTGTATTGAGAGACTCCATCCTGCTACGTGACATCATCCAACGCAAACAGCCTGAAACCTCCAAATCCGGAGGAGTCCGTGATGCACGACTGCTGGATGACATATTTGTCTATATTGTCGGCAACACGGCATCGACCATCACTCCTCAAGATCTCGTCAGATATTTCCGTACGCGAGATCGCAAAGTTGCTTATGAGACTGCGGTCAACTATATCCAATATCTGCAAGAGACCTACTTGGTGCATCCTGTCTATCAGTACGACCTCAAGGAGAAGAAAATCAGCGATGCCCCCTGCAAACTCTATCTGAATGATCTGGTATTTAGAAACCACCTCTTCCCCAATGTTTTATGCACTACGGGCAACTTGCTCGAAAATGCCATCTATCTGACATTGACGCGCAACGGATTTGTAGTCTATAAGGGAACAATGCGTGGTAAAGATGTGGACTTCATCGCCCGAAAAGGAAGACGGACACTCGCCATACAGAGTTCTTATTCGATAGAGGATCCATCGATCCAAAAGATCGAATACTCACCTTTGCTCAACCTCCCCGAGGAGTACGAGAAATTTGTCGTCACAATGGACGAAACAAGTTTCCCGACCGAAAACGGCATTTATCATGTGCATGCTTGGGAGTTAGATTCCCTCATGTAATCAGACAAACAAGATATGTCAATACGGCAACAACGCTGAAAAAAGCAAAATAACAAGACTGCAGTGCCGGACACAACGTTCACAATAGTTCTTCTTTATCAAGTATAATAACGTCGGTCATCCAAACGACCTCTTTAATAGCAAAATATATGACACGCATCACCGTAAAAGTGGGCAGCAATGTCCTCACCCGAGCCGATGGGACACTTGACATCACACGAATGTCTGCCATCGTGGATCAAATCGCGGCATTGCACAAACAGGGTGTTCAGGTAATCCTCGTTTCGTCCGGTGCCGTAGCATCGGGCAGAAGCGAAATCGGAAACCGGATCATGGGAACACCCACCCGCAAGTTGGATGCTGTCAGCGCCCGACAACTCTATTCTGCCGTCGGGCAAGCCAAACTTATCAACAAATATTACGAGCTCTTCAGGGACCACGGCATCTGCTGCGGACAAGTATTGACCACCAAAGAGAGTTTCGGCACCCGAACCCACTATCTGAATCAACAACACTGCATGGAGGTGATGCTTGCAGAAGGAGTTATCCCGATTGTCAACGAAAACGACACGATCAGTGTCAGCGAATTGATGTTTACCGACAACGACGAGCTTTCCGGGTTGATCGCCACAATGATGAGTGCCGACAAGCTAATCCTGCTCAGCAACATCGATGGCATCTATACCGGAGCTCCATCCGATCCTGCATCGCAACTGATCCCAGTCATCACCGATGATGCAGACATCTCGTCATACATACAGACAGGTCGCTCCTCATTCGGTCGTGGCGGCATGATGACCAAACACAGGATTGCCCGCAAAGTCGCAGGAGAGGGCATCGAAGTTATCATCGCTAACGGCAAGCGAGACAACATTCTCTCATCGCTTTTAGAGACAACAGGATCACAAACTCCCTCATGCCCATGCACTCGATTCCTACCCGACAGCCACGCTACATCGGGCGTCAAGAAGTGGATTGCACACAGCGAGGACTTCAGCAAAGGGAGCATTATCCTCAACGATGGAGCCATTACCGCCCTTACCGGCAGACATGCAGCATCGATACTCCCTGTCGGAGTGCTCGAAATAGAGGGGACATTCGAAGCCGGTGACATCGTCCGAATCAAAGACACTGCAGGGAAGACTCTTGGCGTCGGCAAAGTAGATACAGACAGCCTTACCGCTAAAAAACAAAAAGGCACCAAGGGCCTGAAACCCTTAGTGCACTACGATTATCTTTGGCTCGAATCTTAAGCCTTACAACCTTTTGCTTCGCCCTCCAATGCCTTACAGAGCTGCTCTTTCAATGCCGGCAAGGACATCGCGCCCGAATGTCGCCAGAGCACTTTATCTTTCTTGAAAAGGATCAGCGTCGGGACAGACTGCACGGCAAACTCCGCAGATAGCGCTGTGTGAATATCGACATCGACTTTCAAGACATTCAACTTCTTACTACACTCTTTTTGCAACTCCTCGATGACGGGGTGCATCATCTTGCACGGGCCACACCAGGTCGCAAAGAAATCTACCAATGTCGGCTTGTCACCCGCAATGGTCTTTACCAATGTTTCTGCATCCATAGGTTAGTATTTTTAAGGTGGGTATATAAATACGGGAGGAGAAAATCCCCTCCCGCATTATACAACAATCCACCAAGTGTAAAGTTTATCACCTAAAAAGCCCGAAACCCTCGTCTGTTGATGCAAAGAATGTCAAGTCCCCTCCGAACAGAGAGCTTTCATATCCGTTTTAACAATATTAACTCTGCAACTCCTCATCAAAAAGACTCGGTTGATCCAAGAAAAGATATTCTATGATCTTGGTACAAGCATTACGCAGTGCGAGGGATGCCAAGGAAAGATTCTCACGAAATTCCTCTTCTGTAGCCCGACCGCCATCACAGAGATCCGTCACACTCTTGACACAGAGCAATGGTGTCTTATATAAAGAAGCCACATAGGCAATGGCTCCAGCTTCCATATCTTTGAGCATTCCTCCATTTTTGCGGATGATCTCATAGTCTGTTTCTGTCATATCGAGCGATGAGCCGGTCGTGCACTTTCCTAATTTCAATCCCAAGGAAGATGCAATGTCAGAGGCATCTATACAGGGATAATTGCCTAATCCCATCTCATGCCAACCTCCATCGTCCCCTACACGACGATCATGAAACATGATGCTGCCACTACTCAAATATACATCTCCTATCTGTGCATCGTCTGCCTTAAAAGCGCCACAAGTACCGGCATTGATGATCAGATCCGGAGAGAGACGAGTAATCGCTAACTGCGCTGTGACCGCAGCCGCTTCACAACCAACTAAGTCCAAACCTCCTTGCTTACCATTGAGCACGATAAAGAGTTCCTTGCCATTAAGCAAGCCGGAATAAAGCTGAGTGGGTAGATATCCGAAATAGCCCTCGATGAGTTGTAGTCCGAAACGTTCGATGAGCGGGCGAGCCTCCGCCTCCATGGCGAAGATGAGACAGATTTTTTGCATAGACAATTCAGTGTTTTAAAGGAATTTCGATTGTTTTTAAGTAGTGAAGATTGATTAAAACATTACAGAGTATAAGAAACTTCTTGCTGCAAATATAATAATTCTCCCGATACAGACAATACTTTTTAGTCTATGAGCAGCTAAAATTTTACTTCACTCACAGATTACCAAGCAAAACGGATCATAAATTACCATTGTCCACAAAACTATAATACTGATGGTCGCTAATGATCAAATGATCCAACAGCCTAATATCAAACAACTGCAAAGCCTGTGAAACTCGACGGGTTACCTCGATATCTTGCGGACTGGGGCGCGTGGTCCCATGCGGATGATTATGACAAAGTACGACGCTACCCGCCAGATATTGCAGTGCCGGACGCACGATGATCTTAATATCTGCTCCCGAGAAGTCCGTTCCGCCCTGACTGATACGCGCCGTATGCAGGATCTTACCTCCTCGGCTCAAATAGAGTGCCCACAACTCCTCATGTGGTAAGTCAGACAGCTGATGACGAAATCTCTCGAAAATCTGCGCACTGCTCTTGATCACCTCTTCCTCAGAGACACTCTCCTCGCGACTCCTACGCTTACCTAACTCCAGGGCAGCCAGGATAGTCGTCGCTTTGGTACTTCCTATGCCATCAAATCTCTGCAACTCCTTAAGTCCGATGCGACCCAACTTAACCAAACTATTATCACACAACTGCATCAACTCCTGAGCTAAAGCTACAACAGTCTTGCGAGTATTGCCGGAGCGGAGCAGAATGGCCAGCAGTTCCACATTGCTCAAAGCATCAATGCCCTTGGCGATCATCTTTTCGCGTGGACGGTCTTCTGTCGCCCAATCTTTGATTTTCATGGCCAAACTTTATATTTAGGAGGGTATTATAATAAAAAACTATGATCATGATAACAAAAGAGCCAGAACACACGGCTACTCGATCCGGGCTTCTGGCTCTTATATTCTACAACTACTCTCTCCTGTCTCTTTTCTCCTATCTGCGGAAAGGAAGTTTTTACCCGGAGAGGGATGGTTGTAATGTTTCTTTCAGAAAATCTGATTACTGATTTTTAGCACGCTCCACGTAGCTACCATCACGAGTGTCCACCACGATGCTTTCGCCTTCGTTGACAAAGAGGGGCACACGCACAGTAGCACCGGTCTCAACGGTAGCAGGCTTCATCGCATTGGTAGCTGTGTTGCCCATTACACCCGGCTCACAGTAAGTGATCTTCAAAACAGTCTTAACCGGCATCTCAGCAGTGAGGATAGTATCTGTAGAAGAGTCACTAACAACCTCTACTACATCGCCCTCCTTCATATAGTCAGCACCGGTGATCAAGTCATGAGCGATCGGCACCTGCTCAAATGTCTCTTGGTTCATGAAGATATAGTCATCGCCCTCTTTGTAGAGATACTGATAAGGACGATGCTCTACGCGTACGTCTTCAAGCTTCTCTCCGATATTGAAACGACGCTCGATGACATAACCGGTAACAACATCTTTCAATTTTGTACGCATAAAGGTATTACCCTTACCCGGCTTAACATGAAGAAACTCAATTACGACAAGCAATTTGCCGTCAATACGGATACATGTTCCGTTTTTAATGTCTTGTGAATTGATCATAACGACTCAATATTATTTAGTTATTTTCTTTGATTTGTTCTGTTTTTCCGTTTCTCCTTTGGTTAGGAGCGCTTCTCACTCCTCCTTATAGAAGTCTTTCCGACATTCCGTTCTCTTCCTCTCCTGAGGAAATCAAATGACCGATTTATAACTCAAAAACAATAATAAATCTTCAAGATTTCTAACGGGGGTATGTCGAAAGAAAGTCAAATAACGGTCGCAAAGGTAGTGCATTTCACTCAAATATGAAAACTTTTCTAAAGAATTTCGTCAAACTATTTGGCAATTCGGGAATTTATCTCTAATTTTGCACCCGCAAATTCGACTGAAGATCGGAAATAATTGAATAATTTAATATAATAAAAGAGTAAAGCTATGAAAATGACTTTCCAGCCTCACAACCACAGACGTCTCCACAAACATGGTTTCCGTCTGCGCATGTCAACTAAGAATGGTCGCCGTGTATTGGCTGCACGTCGTGCTAAAGGTCGTAAGAACTTGACCGTAGGCGACACTATGCACCACAAGTAATCAGGTGTCCGTTTGGATTGATAAAATTTAGAGGCTGTGTCAAAACGCAAGTTTTGATGCAGCTTTTTCTTTTTGATATTAGCCTATCTTCACTTTGACCTCCTTCTTCGTATTATTTGGCATTTACCCTCTTTAGCAAAGAGACCGGACAAAAGATCTTCTGCTAAAAACTCCTCCGGTCCTCTCCCCAAACCTCTTCCCCTAAGAGACAATTCTTACATCATAATGCAGTTTGCCATATTCCTCTCCTATGAGAAAACTATTGGTACTCCCCCGCAAGACAAATTTTGCACGAAGGTCTTACAAATTTTGCACTAAAACCTTCGCGATGCTCTCAGAAGGGAACTTAAAAAAATCTCTCACCATAAAACCGAAATATTTTTACACACATATATATATAATAATATAGGAGGATGTATCGTAACACATCCTCCTATATTATTATTAGATCTGTTCATTGATCAATACGCTTGTTCGTGTACTCCACCAATGGCGCGACCACTCGGATCGTTCATATTCTTCCACGCAGCATCCCACTCCAAAGCGATCGCCGTAGAGCAAGCGACGCTTGCCTCATGAGGCACAGTGCGAGCAGCGGTATTGCTGGGGAAATGCTCCTCAAAGATCGAACGATAGTAATACTCCTCTTTATTCATCGGAGTATTGACCGGGAAACGCTCAGCAGCATTTGCCATCTGCGCATCAGTGACACGTTCAGAGGTAATTCGCTTCAGTGTGTCAATCCAGCTATAGCCGACACCATCACTAAACTGCTCTTTCTGTCTCCAAGCCACCTCCTGCGGGATTAGGTCCTCAAAGGCCTTACGTACTACCCATTTCTCCATCTTGCCCTCATTAAGCGGACCTGCCATCTTATCTTTCGGGTTAAGACGCATCGCAACATCCATAAATTCATAATCCAAGAACGGGACACGACCCTCTACACCCCAAGCAGAAAGGGCCTTATTGGCTCGCAGACAATCATAGAGATATAGTTTTGAGAGTTTACGCACCGTCTCATTGTGGAACTCTTCCGCCGATGGAGCCTTATGAAAATAGAGGTACCCTCCAAATATTTCATCTGCACCTTCACCAGAGAGGACCATTTTGATGCCCATTGACTTAATCACACGCGCCAAAAGATACATGGGAGTCGATGCTCGGACAGTCGTCACATCATAGGTTTCCAAATAGTAGATAACGTCACGTACTGCATCAAGGCCCTCTTGCACTGTATAATTGATCTCATGATGGATCGTCCCGATAAAATCAGCCACCTTACGTGCAGCCACCAAATCCGGGGCCCCCTTCAGACCGACAGCGAACGAGTGGAGTCGAGGAGACCAAGCAACTGAATCAGCTGCAGCAACCTTTTTACGATTGATCACCTGTGCTAAAGCAGAAATCACAGAGGAGTCCAAACCTCCGGAAAGCAACACTCCATAGGGGACATCGGCCATCAATTGTCGTTCGACAGCTGCGGTCAAAGCCTCCCGTAACTGAGAGATATCCGTCACATTATCTTTTACAGAGTCATACTCCATCCAGTCTCGCTGATACCATCTCTTCGGATCATTACCCTCCGGACTATAAATATACTCTCCGGGAGGGAAGCATTTGATCACCGAGCAGTAGCCCTCTAAAGCCTTTAGCTCAGAGGCCACATAGAGACGATTATGATTGTCAAAGCCATAGTACAATGGAATGACTCCGATATGATCACGAGCTATCAAATATACATCTCGCTCAATGTCATAGAGAGCAAATGCATAGATACCATTAAGTTTCTCGACGAATGCCGGACCATACTTCTGATAAAGAGGGATGATCACCTCACAATCCGATCCGGTCTGAAACTCATATTCTTCTTTCAACTCCTCTCTGAATTGCTTATGATTATAAATCTCACCATTTACCGCCAGCACGATTTTGCCATCCGGGCTATATAAGGGTTGTCTTCCGGATTCGGGATCAACGATAGAAAGACGTTCGTGACAAAGGATCGTCCGCGATCCACTATATATACCACTCCAGTCCGGTCCACGATGGCGGATGCGTTTAGACATTTTCAACATCTGCCCACGCAATTCGATGGACTCTCCGGGATTGAGGCCAAATACACCAACTATGCCACACATAAGATTGATTATTTTTGCTAAATTAAACTATTTCTTACTGTTTCTCATAAAGCTTTTGACTACTTTGGTCTACCTAAAAGTAGCACCTTTGTCTTTCGGTATTGCTTTTGCGGTGCGAATATAGCCAATTAACTTACAATATGCAACAATTATTCGATAAAAAACAACAATTCTGATCGTTTTGTCAAATTTTAATATTATTTTGCTTTATATTTTAACCAAATAGAATACAATAAGACATTAGAAAATGCTTTATATCGACAAAATTCGTTTTGACAATACAACCGATTAACCTCCAAAACTAATTTAATAGACAACTTAACACAATGAATAAAAAGGTTATTTTAATAATTCGCTCGAGTTTCGAAGAGAAATAAACGATGAAAAACTCCTTTAAAATGTAAAATGTGTTAAATATTGCAATATTTTCGACCTTTTTAGGGTAAAAAAGAGAAAAGAAACGATAAACTCTTAAACTTTCGCGAACATCATCGAGGTATATAAATTATAAATACGTTACTTTGCATGTTAGAATTTTCGAAACACAACGACTTTATGCTCGAAAAATACTTAAAGCAGACGGAATTTTCCTCATTCGAGGACTTTAAAAACAATTTTAAAGTTATAGTACCAGACAACTTCAATTTCGGCTATGACGTAATCGACGAATGGGCAAAGCGATCTCCTGAAAAAGAGGCGATACTTTGGACCGATGAAAGCGGCGAAGTGAAGCGCATGACCTATCGTCAATATAAAGAGGAGAGTGACAAAGTAGCAGCATTCTTTCAGAGCCTCGGCATCCGAAAAGGTGATCGTATCATGCTCATATTAAAACGTCGAATCGAGTGGTGGATATGCATGATCGCGCTGCACAAATTGGCTGCCATCGTCATCCCTGCCACCCATCTGCTTACCCCAAAAGACATTGTTTACCGGTGTGATGCTGCAGGCATCAGCGCCATCATAGCATGCGGAGATCGCGAGATTACCTCGCACATCGATGCAGCACGGGTGAAATGTCCATCACTGAAACACTGCATCTCTATCGGGCCTCACATCCCGGAAAACTGGATAGACTATCAGGCCGGTATCCGTCAAGCACCTGCCTTCGAGCGTCCGCAGGAGAAAAATGATAACAGCGACAGCATGTTGCTCTACTTCACCTCCGGCACTTCCGGAGAACCCAAAATGGTAGTACACGATTTCACATACCCATTAGGACACATCATCACAGGCAAGTATTGGCATAATTTGCACGAAGATTCATTACACTTGACCTTGTCAGACACGGGTTGGGGAAAAGCCGTTTGGGGCAAACTCTATGGACAGATGCTCTCCGGCGCGGCTGTATTCATCTACGACTTTGAGGGGAAATTCCGCCCGGAAGATCTTTTGCGTATATTGGAAAAACATCATGTCACCTCTTTTTGCGCTCCTCCGACCGTTTATCGTTTCCTCATCAGAGAAAAAATCGAAAATTTCGATCTCTCAGCTCTCCGATACAGCACCACTGCCGGAGAGGCGCTAAACTCATCGGTCTATGACGAATGGAAAAGACACACGGGGCTGGATCTGAAAGAAGGATATGGTCAAACAGAGACCACGCTTGTAGTGGCGACCTACCCTTGGACAACTCCCAAACCCGGATCTATGGGTATTGCCGGACCTCAATTTGACATTGATGTCCTGGATAACGAGGGCAACAGTTGTGCCCCCGGTGTACACGGACAACTGGTCATCCGCACGGACAAGGGTAAACCGCTCGGTTTGTTTAAGGAGTATTATAACAATCCGGAGTTGACAGATACAACCCATAACCACGGCATCTACTACACCGGTGACGTTGTATATCGAGACGAAGATGGATATTACTGGTTTGTCAGCCGTGCTGATGACGTCATCAAGTCTTCCGGCTATCGCATTGGCCCATTCGAGGTGGAATCTGCTTTGATGACCCATCCGGCTGTAGTTGAATGTGCCATCACCGGTGTCCCGGATGAGGTGAGAGGGCAAGTGGTCAAAGCCACTATTGTTTTGAGCGAAGAGTATAAACACAAAGCCGGAGATGCATTGGCTAAAGAGATCCAGCAACACGTCAAGAAAGTCACTGCTCCTTATAAATACCCCCGACTGATAGAGTTCGTTGCCGAACTGCCCAAAACCATCAGCGGAAAAATCAGGAGAGTGGAAATACGTGAAAACGACTCTGAAAAATCATAATCACGCAACTAAACACACGTTTCGGCGGATTAACAACTGCCAAACAACTTTAGTATAACAAATAACAGAATCAAATCCGGAGGGGAATCCTTCCGGATTTATTTGTGTATATGGAAAAGTAACTTAGTGGTCAAAGGACCCAATTGGAGTATATAAAGGAGTTGAATAATAGAGGCAGTTTGCACGACGGCGCCGTGTCGCGTGTACGACGCTGCCGTGTAACCTCACACGGCGGCATGAATAAAATAACACGGCGGCGTCGTGCATGTTACACGGCGCCGTCATGTATTTTGCCCAATAAAAGGTATGGCTATCTCAAAGTATTGTCTGCCCACTACACGCACCTAAAACCACTCTTTGAGACTAAAGTTCTTCTCGACACTCTTCTCGACATCATCCGGCAGGACTGAGAAGAAATCCATCCCCACTACACGTTCGACACTATCGACACTAACCGCAAAAGTGGAGAGAGATTTCCGGCTATCATGATTCTCCATGATAAAACCTATCGCCTTAGGTTTCTGCCCGAAAGGAGCGAGAATGACCTTATAAAAACGTTGGGGGACCAACACTTTATTCTTTCCGATAGTTTTCATCCCGGCTGGTTTCGGACCTTTCGGAAGGATCGGTCCTGTCACTACACAGATCGCGCTATCCCGCTGCGCCCATTCGCGCACTTTATCTTCTAAAGTCAACCAAATACCCGCATTAAAATCATGCCCCTGAGGACAGATATTGCTCAGATAAAAGCTCTCTTCCATAGCAGTCTCACTCCATGAAAAGTCTGCAGCAGGAGCCATATGTCCCCGATCATAACCAGAATTACGATAGTCTGAAAGTTGAGCCATCTGGGTAACCGGGACAGCTGGATCCGGGGCAAAATTGTTTTTCCGCTTGTTATCTCCATTCAATTCTCCCCTTGTCAATTCGTAAAAGACCCAATTGGGCACCTTAAACTCTGCATTATAAGAGACACCATATCCCATGTGGTTGATGCGTTGAGAGGCATAAGCATATTCTAATTCTGGAACTGCGGCATCCTCATAATAGATGTCTCGCAGATCCGAACGAGTCTGTGAGTATAACGGGAAGTACTGACCTTGAGGAGAAGACAAAGAGGAGCGTGTAATATTCCTGTCAGACGACTTAGCCTTCTGCACTTTCTTTTTCTTTTTTGCGGCCGAATGAGCCGGAGTTTGCGGCTTTACAGATTGCTTCTTTGGGACTTCCTTAGTCACCATAGCAGATTGAGTTTTCTCTTTCGGGGCACTCTCTCCATGCCATAAAGAGAGCGATCCATTGGAGACAAACAGATATGCTAATAAGATAACTAACACCAACAAAACCAATACAAACAACCCTACAGAGTTTTTAGACCCTGACTTACCTTGTTTTCTCTTCTTTTTTCCACCGGCTTTTGCCTGTTTCTTAGCTTTACTCTTTGCCATCTACAAAATAAAATATATCTTTGCTCGTTCTTATTAATGTTCGCGTCGTGCGCGAGACATCGGCTTTGAGAGACGATAATCGCTGCGAAGATAACTAAAAAATCGCAATATTATGAATTTAGTCGATAGATTTCTTTCCTATGTCAAGGTAGATACACAAAGTGACGAACAGACAGAATTGACACCGAGCACTCCCGGTCAAATGCTTTTCGCACAGCAACTCGAAGAAGAATTGCGCTCCATCGGCCTTCAAGAGGTTTGTTTAGATGACAATGGGTATCTATATGCGACCCTTCCGGCCAACACAGACCGAGCAGAAATCCCTACCATCGGTTTCATCGCACATTTAGACACCTCTCCGGATTTAAGTGGCAAGGGTGTAAATCCTCGTATTGTCAAAAACTATGCAGGAGGAGACATCGTCCTCAATGCAGAAAAAGGTATTACCTTGTCTCCCTCCTATTCTCCCGAACTATTGAACCACAAGGGTGAAGATCTTATCGTAACAGATGGTACAACTTTACTTGGAGCGGACGATAAAGCAGGCATATCTGAGATCATCTCGGCAATGGAATACTTGATGGAGCATCCTGAAATCAAGCACGGGAAAATCCGGATAGTATTTAATCCGGACGAAGAGATCGGCTTGGGGGCACACAAATTTGATGTGGAGAAATTCGGATGCCAATGGGCTTATACGATAGATGGAGGTGAGGTCGGAGAATTAGAATATGAAAACTTTAATGCCGCTGTAGCTCGCGTCACATTTAATGGTGTGAACGTACATCCGGGTGCAGCCAAACATAAGATGATCAACTCCAACCGAGTTGCCATCCAATTTGCCATTATGCTTCCCCGCTGGGAGACTCCGGAACACACAGAGGGATATGAAGGCTTCTATCACCTGATCAGCATAGATGGCTCCGTAGAAAAGACAGTTTTGACCTACATCATTCGTGATCATGACAGAGATCGATTCGAACGCCGTAAAAAAGAATTTGAACACTTGACCCGCAAAATCAATAAAGAGTTCCCCGATTGTGCCTCAGTGGAGATCAAAGATCAATATTATAACATGCGTGAAAAAGTTGAACCGGTGATGCACATCATAGACATTGCCGAGCAAGCAATGAAAGAAGCGGGTGTTACTCCAAAAGTTCTCCCGATCAGAGGTGGCACAGATGGAGCACAACTCTCTTTTAAGGGTCTTCCATGCCCGAATATTTTCGCAGGAGGGCTTAACATGCATGGCAGATACGAATTTGTTCCAGTCCAAAGCATGGAAAAAGCCATGATGACTATCGTAAAAATATGTGAGATTGTGGCACAACGATAAACCTCTCATCAGTATGCAATATAACGTTTCTGCACCTGACGTCATCCTGTCTGATAATCCGAAGACAGCCCCATACACCATTCACCTGCCGGCCTCAAAAAGTCTGAGCAACCGAGCCCTGATCATGAAGGGATTATGTGCAGATGAGAGTCGGTTGGGTCATCTTTCCGAATGTGATGACACCGCTGTGATGATCAAAGCCTTCGATAATCCGGAAGCAAAATTGATCGACATCGGAGCTGCCGGCACATCCATGCGATTTTTGACAGCATTTTTGGCAAGACGAGACGGGCAGGAAACGACAATTACCGGCAGCGAAAGGATGCGACAGCGTCCCATCCGAATCTTAGTGGAAGCATTGCGTCAGTTAGGAGCAGACATAAGCTACGAAGCTTCTGAGGGACGCCCACCTTTACACATCCACGGGAAAAAACTCTCCGGTGGCCGACTCTGTATTGATGGCTCTGTCAGTTCTCAATATATTTCAGCACTACTCATGATCGCCCCGTGTCTGGAAAACGGACTCACATTGGAACTGACCGGCCAGGTCATATCTACACCCTACATCCACATGACTCTCGGATTGATGCGAGAGTTTGGCATCGAAAGCTCTTGGGAGAATAATATTATCCGGATTCTCCCCCAAAGATACGTCGCCCGAGATTTTGAAGTCGAATCGGATTGGAGTGCGGCTTCTTATTGGTATGAAGTCATGGCTCTCACAAAGATCCCCTCGATAGAACTCCTTGGGCTACACGCAGACAGTTTGCAAGGAGATGCTCAAATAGCCCAATATTTCAAACCTCTTGGCATTATAACACATTATCATGACAAAGGGGTAACTTTGACTCGTCAGGATACTCAAATTAAGAATATCCAATGGGATTTAAGCGGGCAACCCGATTTGGCTCAAACTCTAATCGCAACTTGCTGTGCCAAAGGAATTGCATTTGACATTTGCGGTCTGCAAACTCTCCGAATCAAAGAAACAGATCGTATCTCTGCTTTGCAAAACGAATTGCGCAAATTGGGTTATGAAGTAAAGGATCATGACAATTGCCGTATGACGTGGGATGGCATTCGACATGCTTCACAGGCTACAACGCCTCTGATCTCCACCTACGAAGACCATCGTATGGCAATGGCATTCGCTCCTTTAGCAGCAGTACAAGATTCACTCAAACTATGTATAGACAATCCACAAGTCGTCACTAAATCATATCCCACATTCTGGCAAGATTTACAGACCTGTGGTTATAAAATAGACAGCATCTCCAGCTGAAAACCCAAGATAACTCTTAAAACATCATCAGCAACATGCAAATTCTCATCTTAGCACTTATATCACTCGCCATCATAGTCGGAAGCATCTCCTTCATTGGACATAAACGATTTGAAAAACGTAAAGCTGAAGGAAAATTGCAAGAAGGCGAAACAAGTCCTTTGGAGACCATCGAAGTCCCGGAGGAATGTTGTGGTCAGCATGCCACTTGCGAAAGAGATTCTTTACTGGCCGCTATCAGTAAAGAAATCGTTTATTATGATGACGAAGAGTTAGATCGGTTCAGTGGGAAAAATCCGGAAGACTACGATGAAGAGGAGGCAGAAGAATTCAGAAATATTTTCTACGAACTGCGTGAAATCGAAGTAGCAGGATGGGTAAGAAGTTTACAACTCAGAAACATCGAACTCCCCGAACAAGTCAAAGACGAAGTGCTCCTCGTGGTAAGAGAAAGACGATTTAAACCGGTCAATAACCAAGAAGACCACTCTCAAGATAAAGTTCGAAGCCTGTGACATTGTTGCCGGAACAAACCTCTGCCCTATCTCAAAACTCAATATTCATACGCATAAACAAAAGATCCTTTGGAACTGCTTCAATATAAATTCTTCCAGCATGCGCTCATCGGGGCGATCCTTATCAGCATCTGCTGTGGGATTATCGGCACTTATGTCGTAACACGACGTAGGGTCTTTATCGCCGGAGGGATTACCCATGCCTCTTTCGGAGGGTTAGGGTTAGGCTTTTTCTTAGGGTGGAATCCGACACTGACAGCAGCTATCTTCGCTGTTCTCATGTCCATTGCCATTCAGTGGATTGCCGAGCACAAAAATGTTCGAGAAGATTCGGCCATCGCAGTTGGATGGTCTTTAGGTATGGCTTTAGGCATCATATTTATTTTCTTGACTCCGGGATATGTACCTAATCTTACAGAATATCTTTTCGGCAACATCCTGATCATCAGCCAGACAGATCTAATCATTGCAGCCTTTTTTTCTGCAGGGGTTTCCCTCTTCTCTATATTGTGTTATCGACCCATCCTATATGTAGCATTCGATGCTGAATTCGCCCGACTACAAGGCTTCAAATCACAATGGATAGAATATACGATGACTATATTGACGGCGCTCACCATTGTATTGTCCATCAGAATGATAGGCATCGTTTTACTTCTCTCTGTCCTCACTATTCCACAAATGATCGCCAACCTCTTCAAACATGAGTATCATAAATTGATCATTTGGTCCATCATAATATGTCTCGCAGGGTGCATCGGAGGACTCTTCTGTTCCTTTTATCTCAATGTGCCGGCGGGAGCTTGTATCGTCACCCTTCTCGTTCTCACCTATTTGACGGCCCGCTTCATACGAAATCATCGTCATCGTTATACACTCCCATTATTATGCCTTACTGCATTTCTCTTCAGTGGATGTGCAAGCAACACTCCGATGAATCGGAAGATTAAGGGAATGACAACCAAATATAATGTCTATTTTAATGGCAACGAGGCATATGAAAAAGCTCTGTCTGACCTCGAAAAATCGACTAATGACGATTACACAAAAAGACTTCTCCTACATCCGGTAAACCAATATGCTAACTCAGAATCCACCCCAGGTGGAGGAGCCGGTTTCGAACAAGCAATCGAAAAATGTAAAAAAGCTGTCACCACCAAGAGCATAACTAAACGCCCCAAGCGCAAGAAAAGAAACGATCCGGAATACAAAGAGTTTTTAAAACGAGGAGAATATAATCCTTATATACACAATGCGTGGTTACTCTCTGCCAAGTCCGAGTTTTACAAAGGAGATTTTAATGCTGCACAAGCAACATTTGGGTATATCTCAAGGCATTTTTGGTGGCTTCCGGATGTGATCACCGAATGCCATATCTGGATAGCCAGAGGCCATGCTATCCAAGGATTTATCTATGAAGCTGAGACCGAATTGGATTTAGTCATTTCTCATAAGAAATATAATAATCAAAAAGAACTATCTCTCCTCCCGGAATACCGGAACATGAAGCTTCAACATCAAAGAGAATTCTCACTCGTACTTGCTGAAATGGCACTGCAGCAAGAGGGGAAAGAAGAAGAGGCAATCGCATATTTGGAAAACGCTCAAAAAGGATTTCTTACGCAAGAACAGAAAATTCGCACCTCCTTCTTAATTGCCCAGCTACATCAAGAAAAAGGCAACAAAGCAGAGGCATATAAAGGGTATCACAAGATCGTCCGAAAAGCAAAAGACTATAAAACCCAATTTAATGCCAGAATGGCACAAACCTTGGTTATGCCTTCCGGCAACCTGAAAAAAATGGAGCGTAAACTCAATTGGATGCGACTACAAGCCAGAAATAGCGAGTATTTGGATCAGGTTTATTTTGCGTTAGGAAACATAGATATGATGAGATGTGACACTGCAAAAGCTATCGAAGACTATGAACTCGCAGTGGAAAAAAGCACCCGAAATGGCATGGATAAAGCGGTGGCAGCTCTGCGTCTTGGAGAAATAACATTCGAGCAAGGAGATTATGTCAAAGCACAAAAAGCCTATTCGGAAGTAATGGCCATCATACCTAAAGATTATAAAAACTATGATAACATAGCAAAGCTCTCTTCTGTACTTGATGAACTGCAGACTCATGCAGAATCTGTACAACTACAAGATAGTCTTTTGCATCTTGCCACTCTTTCTGACGAAGAGTTAAACAAAGTGATCGAAAAGATTATCGAGGAGTTGATCGAAAAAGAAAAAGAGGCAGCTGAGGCAGAGCAATTGGCAGAATACGAAAACAAAAAAAGCCAAAATGTCGATCCTTTAGCACAAAAAGAGACACCTCTACCGACCATCGGAGAGAAGGATGATTCGTGGTATTTCTATAATACAGCAACTGTCAATGCCGGAAAATCTGACTTCCAACGGAAATGGGGAGCCAGAAAACCGGAAGATGACTGGCGAAGAAAAAATAAAACCTCCACATTCGTATGGGAGGAGACTGCACAAACAGAAACAGATAGCATCAGTAGTGATAATGAAATCGCTCCTATAGAAGTTGCAACCGAAGACAGTACTTCTATTGCCGCAACGGATTCCATCCCAACATTTGACGAAGAATTAGCTTCTGATCCACATAACAAAGAGTATTACTTGGCACAAATACCGAGGACCGAAGAGGCTGTAATCAATGCCAACAAGATTATCGAGGACGGCATGTATAATATGGGTGTCATCATCCATGAAAAACTGGATAACCTCCCATTGGCCATTGAGACATTCGGCAAATTGGAAACTCGCTATCCGGAAACAGCCCATCGATTAGAATTCTATTACGCTATTTATCTAATGTATATGCGTATGAATCGTCCGGAAATGGCAGAAATCTATCGAACTAAACTGATCGAAACCTTCCCAGAATCGGCATATAGCATCGCTATCTCTGATCCGCAATATATCCAAAATCTAAGAAACATGATGTCACATCAGGATTCTCTCTACGGAGAGACATATCATGCTTATCTGGATGGGAATACAAAGATTGTTCATAAGAACTATGACTTTGTACATGAGAAATGGCCACTCAGCACATTGATGCCAAAATTTCTTTTCTTGCATGCCCTCAGTTATGTACAAGAAGGGGATATAGAAGCGTTCAAATCTGCACTCGAACAATTGACTGCACTCTATCCGGAAAGTGATGTTTCCCCACTTGCCGGACTCATGATCAAGGGTGTTCAAGAGGGTCGCACCATCCAAAGCGGAAGTGCTCCTCGCGGATTATTGTGGACCACCTCTTTACGCATAGCAGGAGATAGTACTGCAATCTCTGAAGAAGCCACATTTGTTGACAATCCGGATCTCCCCCATCTGCTCTTGCTCGCATATGCAACAGACTCTATCAATCAAAATGATTTATTGTTTGAAGTTGCTAAATTCAACTTTGAAAATTTCCTGATTAAAGACTTTGATTTGGAAATTATCGCAGCCGGAGAACTTTCTCTTTTAGTAATCAAAGGATTTGGCAATCTCGAAGAATTGATCGAATATCGTGAGAAAATGACTTATCATGCGGGTATTATTCTCCCAGAAAACATAACATGTATCAATATCTCGGAGGATAACTTCAGAGCTTTGATTCAGGGACGAACCTTTGATGAGTATTTCCAATTCATGGAGGAACATGGCACTTCTATCATAGAATCAGAAGAAGACGAGAATCCTACTGGGAATGCCCTGTCTGACATAGAGGCAACCGAGGTATCTGGAAATGAGACAGATACAACAGAAGAGATTACAGACTCCGTCGGGGAGAACGAATCTGCACAGGAAAGCGAAGAGAATCCCTCAGAAGAAGAATTCTATGAGGAAAACTAAGTATCTGGTTATAACAAATAGTAGATTAAACACAACAGGCACTCTTGACAACCCCTCTTTGAAAGAAAAACAAACAAATTCCACATCTATATACATATTATAATAAAAACACAACCCTAGACAGATATGAACAATCCCCAAATACTTTGGGCAGACGATGAAATAGACCTCCTCAAGCCCCACATCATGTTTCTGACTGCTAAAGGATATGACATCACTACGGCTACCAACGGCCAGGATGCCATCGATTTGGTCAAAGAGCACAACTTCGACATGGTGTTTTTAGATGAAAATATGCCGGGTTTGACAGGATTGGAAACATTAACGATCATCAAGGAGATAAACCCTGCCATCCCAATCATCATGATAACCAAAAGTGAAGAGGAAGATCTGATGGACCAAGCCATCGGAGGTAAGATTGCGGACTATCTCATCAAACCGGTACTCCCCAACCAAATGCTGATGAGCATCAAGAAGAATCTGCACGGGAGGGAAATTACGATGCAACAGAACACCTCCGGATATCAACAAGAGTTTGGCAAAATAACTATGATGATCAACAACGCCACCTCATTCAGCGAGTGGGCGGAAGTATATAAACGATTAGTATATTGGGAAATCGAACTCTCATCAAGTGATGCCAATCTGGACGAGATGCTTCGCTTACAAAAGCAAGAAGCAAACTCTACTTTTGCCAAATTTATCAAAAAGAATTATGAGGAATGGATTAAAAATCCGGACTCTTCACAACGTCCATTGATGAGTCCGGACATATTCAAAACTCAAATATTCCCTCGCCTTGACAATGGCGAAAAACTCTTCTTCATCGTCATTGACAACTTTCGTTTAGATCAATGGCGAACCATCCAACCAATTCTTTCCGAATGGTTCAACTGCCAAGAAGAGATCTATTGTAGTATCCTCCCTACAGCAACACAATATGCACGCAACGCAATTTTTTCCGGACTAATGCCGGATCAAATCGCCAAAATGTTTCCTGACTTATGGGTAGATGAGGATGAAGAAGAAGGAAAAAATCTCAACGAAGAACCACTTATCCGCACCCAACTCGAACGTTACCGTAAACGTTACGATTTCTCATATCATAAGATCAACGAAACCTCTTATGGAGACAAAGTTGTACAAAACTTCAATCAGCTCCAAAGATTTCCTCTCAACATCGTTGTCCTGAACTTTATCGATATGCTTTCGCATGCTCGCACAGAATCTCGCACGATACGCGAACTTGCTTCAACCGAGGCGGCATATCGTGCTTTAACTCGAACCTGGTTAGAACACTCTTCGACAATCGACCTTTTCAGACGTCTGGCTGAAAGCGATTATAAAGTAATCATTACGACAGATCATGGCACAATCCGCGTGGACAATCCGATAAAAATTATCGGGGACAAAAACACCAATACCAATCTAAGATACAAGCTGGGCAAAAACCTCAATTGCAATAGCAGACAGATATTTGAAATCAAACGGCCGAAAGAAGTAGGACTCCCTATTCTCAATCTGAGTACAAGCTATGTTTTTGCTACAGGCAGAGACTTTTTGGCTTATCCCAATAACTATAATTACTATGTCAATTACTATAAAGACACTTTCCAGCATGGAGGGATATCATTGGAGGAAATGCTCATTCCTTTGATTACTTTAGAACCTAAAAGACACTAATTATTGGAAAAACAGCCATTTTTTACACTTTTTTTAAACAAAAATGCTTGATTGTTATTATATTTAAAAAAAACATCATATCTTTGTTGCCAAATATGAAGAAAGAAATTTCTAACTTTAAAGGATACATTATGAAGAAACTGTTTATTACGGCTATTGCTTTGGCTATTCTTCCGACGCTTTCTATGGCGCAAGATGCAGAAGATATTAAGCATGGACCTTATGAACGAACCAAATTTACAGACAATCTGTATATTGGTATCGATGGTGGATTGGATTGGGTTGCTACTACACACATGTTTGACGACCCGGCAGGAGAGCGTATTGGAAGCCCATTGTTTGACATCTATGTCGGAAAGTGGTTAAACCCAGTATTGGGTGTTACACTCCGTTTGGACTATGCTCGTCCATATTATATGGAACGTTTCACTCAATTTGGTGCTGGCGTAGAACTTCCTGTTAATCTTTCTAACTGGATTTGCGGTTATCGTGAGGATCGTTTCTATAACCTTCTTGCTGTCGGTGGCGCAGGTGTTAAATTAGGTGGAAAGAAAGATTTGGATAATTTTTGGCATAAAGGCGGTCACAAGTTTGAGGCTTATATCTCTCTCGGCATTCAGAATGTCTTCCGTCTTAACAAGAATTGGGACATCAACGTAGATGTTGCTTATTCTGCTCATTCTAGAAATAGTTATATAAACACTCCTAATGCCAACTTCCGTGGTGAAATAGAGTTGACAGCCGGTGTTTCATATACATTCAACCCTGGATTTACTGCAGTAGAGCGTTGTGCATCTTCTACTTGTCACATTCCTTGTGACACTAAGATCAACGAATTAGAGCAGGCATTGGCAGACTGCCAGAATAAGAAAGGCGAGGCTCTTGCTGCTTTGGAACGCGAGAAAAATCGTCCGATTCCTCAACCTAAGACCGTTGCTCCTACGATGTCTGTATTCTTCCGCATCAATAGCGCCAAAGTACTTGACAATTATAAGTACAACTTGAAGTACTATGCAGATGCCATCAAGGCTTGTAACGACAACTTCACCATCTATGGCTTTGCTGACCTCCAAACAGGTACTCGTGCTTATAACGAGAAGTTGGCTCTTAAGCGTGCTGAGACCGTAAGAGATATCTTGGTCAATGACTATGGTGTAGATGCAAACCGCTTGACTTGTGCAGCCGGTGATTTGGACAATGCTCCGTTTGATAAATCTGTTTACAACCGCGCAGTACTCGTACAGACTAAATAATTATCTACAAAATATTATTTTGAAAAATAGGGTGTGTCAATCGACATGCCCTATTTCGTTTTTAGTATGAGTAAAAAAATGATAAAACTTTTTTCTATAATAATTTATTGTTGTCCGGGAAAAGTTGGCAGCGATGTATAAATAAGTGTTCGACAACGATATGACGGTTGTCGAACGCTTTTTTAATCACAAGGTGTTTATACCCGTAACGAGACATATACTCCCGTAAGAATCGCACAAGTATGTAAAGTAGATAGGAGCGCTTTTTAAAAGTATTAGGAGGTGCAAACAAACCTATAAAAATGGTGCGCAAAAAAATGTACACAATACGCAGGACATTTATACACAATATTTGGGATAATCCGCCTAAATATTGTGGATAATCCGCCACAATATTATATTTATTAAATAACTAGAGTTCTTCATGCTTATTTTAGGCACTCTTATTATCTTTATAAAAGCATGGAAATTATTTATTATCTTGGAGTCCGCTAAAAAGGAAGGAAAGGAAGTATGAAAAGGGGCTTATTTTGTGAAAAATGTGTCCACAATGCCTAT
>JAZNGG010000018.1:0-22304 GCA_045576355.1 Bacteroidales bacterium | reverse complement strand
CTCGCATAACCGGAGATATCATTATTGTAACCACTCGTGACAAATATTTTCTTTGCATCAGTACTTATTATATTTTCGTAATAATAGCGCTCCGTCTCGAATGTGGCATAGTGAGGATCTTCCTGCGGAGTAACAGTCAGCCCGGTATGGTACTGTGGCTCGCTCCAATTATTAGAAGATGGAAAGTTGGGGATAAAGTCATACCCATCTGATATTACAGCCATCATTTCCTGACCTATAGGGTGGGATTCCCAATTGAAAATAAGATTTCCTTTGCCGGTCTCATCTTTCCATACGGCACGCGTGCCCGGGGCATCGGCAGTGCCGAAAGTGAGTCGTACAAGCTTACCCTCAGCGGGTGTGTCGGGCACGATGTCGTCATTGTTGCAAGCTGTCAATAGCACAACAACTGCAAGCAGCAGGCATTTTGCGATCTGGCTGCCTATATTATTATGTAATGCGGATTTATTCATATAATAATATATGTATTGTTATTGATTGGTGTTCCACAATTCTTCCCACGCGCTGTCGCGGCGGCGGCGAGGTGCTCCAAACTCTGAGTCGTCACTGTCCGGTGCACTTCCGGTAATCGAGGCAAGCAACGGAGAGAGATTCTCCAGCACGATCACCTCGATCTGAGGGGCTGTATATGCTTTTCGGTGGCGGTCTGTAGTCATAGTATTATGTTTTTTAGTGTTTATACATATATAATATTAAAAAAGCATTAGCAGCGGGCACGATGAATGCCAACCGATAACGCCGTAATAGGAATATGCCATGTCGCGAGCGCCACCTCCCGGAGGGGCGGAGCACCATTGCGAAAACAAAAGTATAGGGGAAACCGCAGCAAAAACGCCATTAAGGGATTTGCTAAAGTTTTGAAAATCAGAAAATAATTTGTAATATATAACGCGCGGGGCAATGTGTGTGTGTAAAAGTTTTCCGCACATAACCAAATTATCAGAGAGATATTTCACAGAAAACCAACGTTTTCTGTTGCACAATATAGGACTGTATGTCACAAGGTAATCTCTCATTTTTATCTAAAGTTACACACATTTCACAGTGCAAAAATAATTAAATTTTTGCACAAACAAATAGTTGAAAGGATTTTTTACAATTGAAGGGGAATTTTTGGTTTAGGAGATGAGGGGCGGAGCAGCATAATAAGATGAAAGGTAAAAACTGAAAACTGAAAGCAAAGCCATCTGCCATAGCCATGTGCCATAGCGGACGAAGTCCATAAGCCCTCGCCATGAGCCATCGCAGGGCGAAGCCCATAAAGCCCTAGCGGACGAAGCACCTCACTATGAAGACAAGGGACCCATTTTTAACGAGCGTACCCTCATCGTTCAACGAGCGTAGCCTCATCGTCCAACAAGCGTAGCCTCATCGAGCAACGAGGGTACGCGCGTTAAAAATTCATCTTGACGTGATGGAAGCCATACAGAAATATCATACTGACAAGGCATTTGGAGGTTAATTTTCTAAAAATATGGTCTTGGACTATGCCCTGCTATGGCTGATGGCGAGGGCAGATGGTTTCTCTTTCCTCTGTTATCTGTTATCTTTTATCTATACTCTATTCTTTGTCTTTTGAATAAAGGAAAGCATCGACATCGACATAACCTCCGGTTTGGGAGGTGGCATAATTGAATATCGCAAATTTCGTCCCCATAAATAGGCGGCGATAGTCAAACATCATCTTAAAGGGTTTGCCGATGGGATGCCAGGTCTTGCGATCCAAGCTATAGGAGAATGTTGCCCAGTCTTGTCCCAAACGAAAATCGGCTTCAACACGGAGTGCCAACCGACGCCCTTTGATTGGGATGCGCTCGATGACCTCCTCATTGGTAGCAGTCACTGCCTTTTCACGATCGGTCAGATCCACGACTGCCGTCGAATAAGTGAGGAAACGCTCCTTCCCCTCACGAGAGACAGTAAGGATGCCACTATGCCCATTGAATGCAGCTAATCCGGCACGATCTCCATCCTTCATTCCCTTCAGGTCCATCAGCACCGTGCCGGAGCAATGAGGTCCCTCCATGCGCTGTGTCAATGTATTAGGAGCAAGATAAAGATGGGGTACGATACGCGATGTCCGAAGACGGAGATAACCTTTGCGTTCGGTCAACGACCACGCTTCCGGGATAGGATTATGATTCCATTGCCAATGGAGAGAGAGTTCGGGAGCCGAAAAATCATCAGAAACGACAATGGACTGCTCAGCATGCTGTGCATTGAGTTCTGTATCTTGTCCAGGGCATAGCATCTCATGCGGTACACGTCCGGATTCATCACCCAGCATCGGCCAACCATCAATCCAGCGACATGGCATCAAGGTAAGGACACGTCCCACTGCGCCACGATCCTGGAAAATAACACCATACCACTTACCATCCGGAGCATCGACAATGCAACCTTGACCTACATAGGGGAAGCCTGCAAAATTATCGGTCAAAATCACTTTTTTCTCATAAGGTCCGGTAATATGATCGGCACGATAGCAGACCTGACGGCGCTTTTCGCCTCGTGGCCAAGAGATCATCAGCAGATAATATTTACCCTCATGTTTGATCACTCGGCTTCCTTCGAGAAGTCCTGTCTCTGTGGAATCACGCTTAAAGAGTTGCATCTTAACCCCACCTTCCTTAACTCCAGAAAGATCCGGTTCCAGCTCCTCAAGGCTGCCGGTACCGCTGAAGACATAGACCCGACCATCGTCGTCAAAGAAGAGAGAAGAATCATGGAAGTGCTTCATGCGACTATGCAACTGCCATCCACGCGCAGGATCGGTAGTCTTATAGATAAAGGAACGATAGGGAACATCGTTGGGTGAAAACAGGGCATAAAACATCCCGTCATGATAACGCAATGAGGTTGCCCACTGTCCGCGACCATAGACCGTCCCCTCCTGCATGTCATATTTTGGGGTCTCGTGCAACGTGTCATAAAGATAGCTGACCACCTCCCAATGGACCAAATCACGCGAACGCATCACCGGTGCCCCCGGCATCAGGTGCATGGTGGTCGAAACCATATAAAAATACTCTCCCACGCGGATGACATCCGGATCCGGGACATCTGCCCATAGGACAGGATTGGTAAAGGTCCGAGGAGACTGTTTTTGCTCCTCTGACAGAGCAAAAGCAGAGGAGAGACAAAAGAGAGCGAATGTCAGAAATGTTCGGAAGAAGTTTTTTGTAGTTAGCATGAAGATAAGGAAGTTATAGGTAAAAACAGAAAACGCAAAGGGGACCCTGCCATAGCGGGCGTAGCCCCCATTATCTCACACAAAATTCACAGATTTCACAGAAAACGCACGCTATCGCTTGCGTTTACCATCCGGAAGGTAAGCACTGCGGAGCATGTGCGCTCTGTGGGTTATTCCCTTTGGTCATGAGCTTCGCGGGTTATTCCCTTTGGTCATGAGCTTCTCGGGTTCTGTGTGAAATAAAAACATAAATAGTGTGATTGTTGATTTAGTAGTTTAAAGGACTGCGCTCATGACAAGAGCAAAGAGGAAAGAGAAGCCATAGCCATCTGCCATCGCCATCGCAGGGCTTCGCCCCAAGCCATCATTAAAATACCACCTTGCGGCTTTCGATATGACGATCTGAGAAGTAACGGCGGAGGATATAAATACCCTTCATCTCCTCACCCGGAGCAACACGACGACCGGTCAAATCATAATACTCCTCTGAGAGGCACTCTGCATCTGGAGACACAGAACCGATGGAGTTAAGGACAGACTCGTCATAGGTGATACCCTCAAAAGTAATGTCATCCATGTAGAAGTCTTTGACAGAAGCCGCCAAGCCCCAAACGATCTGTGAAGAACCTTGCTTATAAAGTCCCTGATTGTCAGTAAACACACCTCCGGTGAGCCAGGTTTTACCCTCATCGGTCGAATACTCTAACTTAAGATTGACGACAGATGCACCGGAAACAGAAGCGCGATACCACACGACATCTCCTACTGCCGGAGTCAATGAAGCAGAAGCATTGGAGAGCATGGTCAGCGAAGTGGAAGCATTGGAGTTATAGATACGGAACTCTGTCCTGCCTGACGTATTGTAAACAATAAAGACATAACCGTGCATCATACCCTGTACATAACCCGAAGAGGCTGTACCGATTTTAGACTTATTTCCACGCAACAGGACACCCACTTTATAATCAGAGGTAGTGCCATTGGCTTGTCGCCATGTCACGGAGTAATCCGTTGCCTTATGAGTAAAGCGATTCAGATTGAGGATACCGGTACCATTACGGGGACCTCCGCCATAAGTACGCAACCAATGACCGGTGGCTCCGGATGCGTCAGTATAATTAAACACACCGGCACGTGAGCCATTGCCGACACCGACAGAGATATCTTTAGCAGGAGGTGTCGTATAGCTGGGCGATGCGTTATCGCTCTCAAAGTCATAGATCAAAGAGACGCGTTGTGGCACAGTCGCACCAGAAAGCGCGATGGTACGCATCGGCAAAAGAGCAGTAGAGATCGTGATGAGACCAGTGTAGTCAGCCAGCTCCAGACCCGACTTAAGACGCACATAAATGGTCTGCTGTGTAGGAGCTCCGTCTGACTGTGGCAAGATCAGTTGATCAGAATAGCCGGAGGCTGCATCAAGAGAGATTTCATACTCGCCGGTGACATCCAATATAACATCGCTGACGAGGTCCTCTCCCGCTACGACAAATTCCTGCACATCTCCACTTTCAGCACTGCCATAAAAATTCTGAAGGCCGGTAAGTGAGGTATGATTAACAGCGAGACGAGGTTGGAGGAGGATGATATTATCTGCATACCAACCGGTAGTCTCTCCATTATGTCCCCAGATCCACTGAGTGGCTCCACGTCGATAGGTCTTATCAATCCATGCAGTCTGGAGACCACCTTCCCAAGTCATGCTGTCTTGCGAACACTCCATCCAGAGGCTGTCACCATAAGCAAAAGCACGGCACCAAACAGAAGCTGCATCCTTGAGCGTGAAAGAGGAAGTATAAGTGGCTCCCATGGGAACAATCCCCTCGGCAGAAGAGTGATATAGGCCGATCTCGAGTTTGCCATCTGCTGTACGACGGGCATTCATCAGATAACCACACTTTCTGCCACTCTTCTCATCTACCTCGGCTCCGGCACGCATCAAAAGTCCGACTGAGGCATTATCTGAGGCAAAAACAGTACGCCATCCTATGACATAATCTGTCGCATCGATCGGGAAAAGATCAAGATCTGCCACCCCCGGAAGAGCCTCATCCGTATAGGGGCAAAGCATGTTATCGCTGACGCCCACAGTCTCATCAGCCACCTTCTCGACACCCAGACTTCCGCTTCGGAGAGTAATCATTTCAGGGCGGGAAATGGCTGAAGCATCGCCAGCCTTATCGCCTGTAAAGTTATAGATGTCTCCATCGGAGGCCGCGATAACGATGTTATCCAAATAGAGGTTATTGGTACCGGCCTTGGTAGTGGCAAAGGTAATTTCGTTCATACCGGCATTCAGTTTGATTTTACGACTGAATGTCTTCCAAGTCTCTCCGGTTTTGGACTTGGAGAGGTTCATCGTAGTTACACGAGAACCATTGACATTAAGGGAGAGGTTTTGTACTGCTCCATTCGGTGCATAATAGCGCAACTTGAGCTGATAGAATCCGGTCTTATTGACTGAGACAGAATCGCGCAAACCGACTCCGGCAGCCTTACCAACAGAGACAAAGCCCTGTCCGGTGTAACCTTTGATAGAAGACGAAACACCATTGGTCCAGCAACGATCGATGTTCTTATAATCGAAACATTCCAGCTCTCGCTGACGTGGTCCACAATAGACAGAAGGAGCCTGAGGCCGGGTAATCTGAGAGGGGGTCACACCTGTCATCGGACGACGGCCCTGGGCAGAACCATGGCAAGCGATGGAAAGATCGACCGGGCCATGATGCTTCACGACCAGACGATAGACTCCCGCATTCCAATCCTCAGAGACCTGTGTCGGCTGATGGGAAGCACGATCCTTATAAGTATAGGTAGGCTTCTCTTCGGCTCCATATATATATAATGTATCGGCTCGGAGAGATGTGTCATCGTTACGATAGTTGGTCAAATAGAGACTGAGATCCTTTTCATTTTCTCTCATCTGAACCAGTGAATACTGATTGAGGGCCAAACGGAGGCGATCACATGTATTATACTGGAAAGGAACTACACCTGTGGCAAAATAATCCTTGATATTGGGATTATAGAAGACCCAAGCATTCTCAACACGTGAAGCATAGATGTCTCCGGTGTATTCTTCGGGGAACAAGTTATTAAACTCATTGACCTTGGACTGTATATTAGGCCAACGCTTGGAATATTGCGATGCCTTGACCTGCACCTCGAAAGTCTGCGCCAGAGAGTCGGCAAGCGTATATGCCGCAGGGATAGCCGGATAACGTCCGGTCTTTTTCATCCAGGTGATATTGTTCAGCCACTCCCCATCATCGTCTTTCTGATAGAGTCCCTTAAAGAGATTTTCAGGAGTCATATAGTCCTTAACTGCATCACCGGTCTTTACATCTTGAACAATCACCACCTTAGAGTAGTCAATCACCTCCTTACGATCCATAATACGGATAGATCCATCAAGGATCTTACGGAAGATATCGATCGAAATATTCTCAAACTCAGGGAAACGACCCCAGCGGCGCGCGGTATAACCATCGGGTGTTCTGACCGTAGAGAGTTCCTGGAAATCGTGTCGCCAGATCAACTCCGGACCATCAATCACCGTCTCGCCCGTCAACATCACATGAGAGAGAACCGGGATGGCTCCGGCAGCCTCCGGAAATGGCGTACCAAATGACTCGTTCCATCCGCAATCATCAAAACGGATGCCATAATGTCCTGAGTAACCGGAGAGCCAGGTACCAAGACAAGTGCTCTCGATCTCATGGAAACAGGAGGACATAGTAAACTTCTCACAGAGGATGAAATGCTCCGGACAAGCCTTGCAAGCGGCTGCAAACTCAGGGCAACGCTTCATCATGGCTATCGGATTGAGCGATGCACCCCAATAGGCACTACACCAACTTACAGTCAGATAACCACCATAGCGATGAGCCATCTTCATCAATTGGGCAAAAAGATTCATACGCTCCAGCCATGAGCAGGAGAATTTGTCATCAAAACCCCAGAATTGCTCAGCAAAATTCCAACCGACAAAGTTGGGATAGTCCTGATAAAACTCCTCATAGACGCTCAGATCATACTCTGAGAAATGGCTGAATCCTCCACTCGCACATTGCACCATCGCCCACATGCGATTTTCGGCACAGACACGTAGCCAAGACTTGGCGATCTCATAACCATCCGGAGCAATATTAAACTCTCCGGTCTCCTCATTATGACTGATGGAGAGCGAGATGTTCATCACTGCATAAGGTTTGATATCATCCGGGATAAGATCAATGATCTTTTGCGGGTCTGCCCAGTTCCAGGTATCAATATGGATCAACCACATCGGAGACTCCGGAGAGATGGGGCGACGCATCGGAGCAGCAGGAATCCCGGCATAAGGATCTTCAGCCGCCCAAGATGGATTGGGGAAAAGTCCGGTAAATAACAATGCAAAGAGCAGAAGAAAACTTTTTCCGCAACTGATTTGCAATCTTTTCACAGCATTCAGAAGAGTACTAGTCATATTTTTACAGTGTATTTCGATATTTAACTTTATTTTTGGTGCAAAATTAAAAATAAAAAAGGTGTTTTGGGTAGAAATATGTTACATTTATTATAAAATACAAGTCATTACCCCCATCTTAGCCACATCTGTAACCGCTTTGAGGCAGTTTGTTGTCCAAGCTAAGAGAAAAAAATCGGTCCGCCATTCACATGGCAGACCGGATAACCTTAAATCTGAAAAGAATAACTTAAAGCAATTAAACACTTATAAAAATTTCAAGAAAAATAGGTTTAAATAAATCTCATGAGGGGCGTCACTCCCTATCATCCCACATAACTTTTGACGAGGGCAAAGATAGAGGAATATATCTCGCTGGCAAGAGAAAAAAGATACCAAATCTATTAAAATAGTAACATAGCATAGAGAAGTTGCCCCATTATGCCGTATTTCAGACATTTTTATCTAAATTTGCTTGCACAAAGGGAGATTTTCCGGCATAAAACAACTTTCGCTGAGTAGGAATGCAGACTCTCCTCCCCCATTGAAACATAAGGGACTAATATTGCACTTTATATATATACGATAACACTATGAAGCACTTTTTTTTAACTCTTCTTGCAGCCTCATCGTTGATCAACCTGCAAGCTGAAGTCCGATTACCACACATCCTTTCGGACGGCATGGTAGTACAAAGAAATGACAGCATCGTCCTATGGGGTAATGCCGCTCCGCAGGAGATAGTCCCGGTCAAACTGCAGCGAAAAAGCTACAAGACACAAGCCGATGCTCAAGGGAATTGGCGCATCGCCCTCCCTCCGCACAAAGCCGGAGGACCCTACACATTGACAATCGGAGAACATACGCTCAATGACGTCTATGTCGGAGATGTTTGGGTCACCTCCGGGCAGTCTAACGTAGATCTGATGATCAGTCGCGTGGAAGACCTCTACAAGGCAGAGACCGATGCCTACAGCAACCCCAAAATACACCTCATACAAATCGCGACACGCCACATCCCGGAGGGACCTCAAGAGGATCTCAGCGGAACAGAAAAGTGGGAAGCGCTGAAACCGGAAAACACCGGGCACTGGTCTGCTATCAGTTACTTTTTCGCTCGTGAAATGTATGAAAAGACCGGTGTCCCTCAGGGGATCATCAATGCGAGTCAGGGAGGCTCGGTCATCGAGGCATGGATCAGCCGAAAAGCGATGCAAGAGAAATTCCCCAAAGATATTGAGGAACTAGATTTCTGTCTGACCGACGGATATATGGAGAGATGTAATGCACTCAATGCCGCAATACAGAAACAATATAGTAAATCACAAGATGAACAGGATCCGGGACTGAAAGAGGGCTGGATGCGGCCGGAGACTGATGACAGCGACTGGGAGACCATACACCCATACGATTATAATATCGGACAAACGCACGGCAAAGCATGGCGCGGCACATTATGGTTCAGGAAGAAATTTGAGGTCCCGGAGACTGCCGCCGGCAAAGAGGCTCTATTGCGGCTCGGGTGTTTAATCGATGCTGATGAAGCATTTATCAATGGAGAAAAGGTAGGTGTAACCTATTATCAATATCCTCCTCGAAAATACCGCGTCAGAGCAGGGCTACTCAAAGCAGGAGAAAACACACTCTGCATCCGTCTGAAGACCGGGGGCAATCCGACAAAATTTGTCAAGGATAAACCTTACAAAATCATCATCGGAGAAGAGGAAATTTCTTTAGAAGGGACCTATAAAATGAAACGAGGCACAATGATGCCGGCACAACCGGGAGTGCGGGGCTTTGCCGATCTCGCTACCGGATATTATAATGGCATGATTGCACCACTGAAGAATTGCAAAATTGCTGGTATGGTGTGGTATCAAGGAGAATCCAACACCGGCAATCCGAAAAAATACCTTCCACTTTTAGAGACCTTAGCTGCAGATTGGCGCAGTATGTGGGGTGAGAAACCTTTGATCATTGTGCAGCTTGCCAACTACATGCAGCAGCATCAACAACCGGTGGAAAGTAACTGGGCAGCCCTCCGAGAAGCACAGCGAAAAGCATCTCTCTCCATCCCCAACGCTGCACTGGCAACAGCCATTGGACTCGGAGAGTGGAACGACATCCATCCGCTCAACAAAAAAGATCTGGCGCACCGCGTCGCCCTACAAGCTCAAAAGCTCTATCTGAATGAACACAAGACCCCAAGTGAGGGCCCTGCCTATGAAAGTTGTTCGATCGAAGGCGACAAAGTGATCATCTCATTTAGAAAAGGGACAGACCAATTAGCTCCCTCCCAAGCCCTCAAAGGATTCAGCATAGCCGGTGCAGATGGCAAATTTGTTTGGGCAGAAGCCTACACCGAGGGCAACCGGGTCATTGTCTCCAGTCCTAAAGTAAAAGATCCTCGCACCGTCCGCTACGCATGGGATGACAACCCGATCCTAAGCCTTTATGGAGTCAACGGGCTCCCTGCTGCTCCATTCAGCACTGCTCCATAAGGAGGTGTAATGCTGCGATATAATGCACCAAACATACTCAATAAATAAAAAGTTGCGCCATAATATTTTGACGCAACTTTTTATAATTTCCCTTCCTGAACTTTTCGGAATGTCTTCCCGCAAGATTCAGAAGACATTCGTGCAAAATGTGCCAGAAAAAGAGGCTCTACAAAATCATACTATTCCAATAGCTTTTTCAGTTTCTCATCATCCGGATTGGCCAAATAAGCAGAGACAAAGGCTTTAGGTGTCATGCCGAAATAAGAAGTAAAGTTACTAGTGAAATAAGATGGGCTGCTAAATCCGACACAATATGCCACCTCAGCTACAGTCACATCGTTATTGACCAGCAAATAAGCGGCTTGCTTCAAACGGACAGACTTAATCAATCCGCTTGGTGAGGTACCAAGCAATTCTTTCAGGCGACGATTGAGGTGCACTCGGCTCATACCGACATCGCGGCTGAGTTCCTCAACATTATATTCGGAGTTACCGATATGTTCCTGAATACTCGTCACGACTCTTTGCACCAATTTACTATCAGCAGAAGTCATCTTGACATGAGAATAATCATAGCCCATATCGACACGTCTCATCTTTCGAACAATGTTTTTACGCACTTTCAAACTCTGCTCGATGGCTCCGCGCAGCAACGTGATATTTACAGGTTTATTCAGGAAACGATCTGCCTCACACCGCATAGCCTCCTCTTTGGACTCGTCTCCGGTCTCAGAGGTAAGGACAATGACCGGGATGTTATTGGTCTCCGAATTACGCTTGATACGGCTACACAACTCATATCCATCGCCATCGGGCATAACAATATCTGTCACGACCACCTGAGGTGCAACCACCAGGAGTTGACCCCACGCCTCATTTCCACTCGATGCTGTCACTACATTATAATCTTCCAACTCACTCTTGATATATTGGGTCAGAGCCTTATCATCATCGACAAAGAGGATAGTAATACTTTTCTTATCGTTTGTTTCCTGAGACTCGGAGTCATCGTCAGAAGATAATTCGAATGTCTCTTCGACCTCTGCTGTCCGAGAGTTGTAAAGATCCGGCATCAATTCCTGTCTCAAAGAGTCATCCACCACCTCGTTTTGAGGCTCTTTATGTGGGGCAATCTCTTCGGGTTTAAGATGTCGGGAGCCTAAAGGAAGCAGCACGGTAAAGCAGACTCCTCGATCCTCAACATTATCTACGGTGAGTTTGCCATGATGTAACTCTGTGAGTTCGTATGCTAGGTTAAGGCCTATGCCGGATCCCATCTTCTCCGAACTGTTTTTACCCTGATAAAAACGTTCGAAGACGTGGAGACGATCCTTCTCATCCAAGAGGGTTCCACTATTGAAAACAGAAATCTCAACACAGTGACTCACCCCTTCCATGCGGAGAGGAGAAGCCAATGTCCTGACAGAAATAGAGACCTCTCCCCGATCGTGCGTAAACTTAAAGGCATTGGAGAGAAGATTGAAAAAGACTTTATCCAACTGATTGGGATCGCCCCAGACACAGAGGTCGTTATTTCCCTCAGGCATGGACAGAGTAAAACGGATGTCATGACCGGAAGCAACGTTATTAAAATATTGCATAATATCTGACAAGAAAGTCGAGAGAGGGAGTTCCTCCATGTGTAGCCTCAACTGACCATTGTCAATCTTACGAACATCCATCTGCTGATTGACCAACATCAAAATACGGGAAGCATTGCGATACATCAACTCATAGACCGACTGCAAAGCCTGCGTATCCTGTCGCTTCATATCGAGCAACTTACGCAGCGGAGACATGATCAATGTGAGAGGTGTCTTGATCTCATGGCTGATGCTGGTAAAGAGGCGCAGTTTCGCCTCATTGAGCTGGCGATTCTGCTCAATGTGTTTTTCTATTCTGCGTTGACGTGCGCGAAGCCGGAGGACAGAAGCCAGATAGAGCGCAAGTGCGGTAAATGAAAGGCTATAAAGCAACCATGCCCACCACTGGGCATACCACGGGGTCAGGATATGAACCTCCATCTCCTTAAATGTAGCAGCATTGACATTCTGACTGGTGGACGCTCTGACCTGAAATTTATATTTCCCCCATGGGAGATTGCTGTAGTTGGCACTGACATCAGTCCCATGCGCCTCATGCCACATATCTTCATAACCTTCCAAACGATAAGCGTAGGTGATGGAAGAGGGATTACCATACTCTTGAACTGCAAAACTGATGGAGAAAGAATTAACCTCTGAGGGTAAAGTCATCCGTTTGGCATGCCACAAAGATGCATCCAATACATTGTCTTCGGCCAAAGGATTATAGTCTGTCAGGACATTATTGATCCACAGACGTGTGAAAAAGATCTCTTTGAGAGGACGTTTCTCTACATGCACAATGCGAGGATCAAAGGACAAAACACCATTATCACCTCCAAAAGACAAAGAGCCATCACTCCATTTCATTACAGACTTGGCACCAAAACTACCGACCAAGGAGAGTTCGTTGGAAGAGTAATTGACAAAACTCTGCCGAGAAGCATCAAACGACGAAAGCCCATAATTAGAAGTACACCAAAGCCGATTATCATCCCCTTTCTTCAATGCTAAAAAAGCCTCTCCAGGGCGGGCATTAGGATTCTCCACAATAAAGATTTGATTAGAGAGATCTTCATAATATGCCAACCCTTTGTCTGTAGCGAGCCAAATCCGATCATCATACTCCTCAAAGCCCCAAATATGCAATTGTGTATCATCTGCAAATGGTATCTGACAAAATTTACCATCACGGAGATCCATATAGTACGCACCTTCCTCGGTCCCGATCCAAAGCCGTTTTTGCGAATCAGCAAGAACACAAGTGATCCATTTATTATAACTTTCCTCCTCGTATGCCACCAAATGATTAGTTTGAACGTTGTATCCATAGACTCCGGAGCCGGAAGTTCCTATATATAATATATGGCTTAAAGGATCATAAGAAAGACTCATAATGCGCCCACGCTCCAATAGTTCAAGTCCGGGTACACGTTCGACCTTACCATTACGCAGGCGGAAAATGCCATAATTATATGTACCGATATAGGCAACATCGCGACCATCACGAGCCAAAGCCAAAACATTATTAACAGGTAAATCTCCGGTCTCAGACGAATAAAGTCTCTTAGTCCCATTCGGTTTACGTACTAACAAACCGCCTCCATCGATGCCATAAAGTCGAGTCCCGTCACTTAACGCTGCAAAACTACTTACAAAGCCCAAATTCTGGTCATCATTATTCATGGAAATCGGCGAGAAATTAAATATCTTATCCTGATAAGGGACTACCAACATTCCCTTCTGATAGAGAGACAACCACATATTACGCTGATCATCGAAAACAATGCCATGAATCTTACTGTGATTGAGATCGACCGGACAATTTCGGAAACTGAGACGAGAGAGTTTCTCAGTAGCAAAGTCATAAAGATATAGACCTTTGTTTTCTGTACCGATAAGCAAATTTCCATCAAGATCATTTCTTAACGACATAATGTCTAAACCTTGTAACTGTTCATTCCCAGGCAAGGGAGCTATCTCCATTGTGCGCAGATCACAATAGAGGATACCATTTTGCATCGTACCCAAATAGACTGCTTCTCGATTAAGATCTTCATAGACTGAGTGTATGATAGTCTCGGATAGTAAAGACAAAATGCGAGGATCGCCCTTAAAAGAGACTACATCCAAAGTATCAAGATTGACCACTTGCATTCCCTCCTGAAAAATGGACCACAGATTGTGACGGCTATCTGTCATCAACTTCGGAACATTACGACGTGGAAGCAACATAGCTAAACGATCGGTCTCCTCTCTAAGAACTTTGCGTTGCTGAGCATCGAAAATATAAATACCATAACCATAAGTTGAAACTAAAAGACAATGTGGCAAGGAAGGATGGGCTACGATCCGAGAAACACTGACCATAGAGGAATCCGCAGTAAGAGGATAATAGGTAAAACGATTTTCTGTGCGGCAAAAATAATAAAAGCCATCACTGGCTCCTACCCAATATCGGGCAAAGGCATCTTCATAAAAGCAAGAGACACGGCTCTCCTGTAAAGCACATGGGTTATCTTTTTCCCCTAAATAGGTCGTAAACTTCTGTCCGTCAAAACGGGTTAGCCCCATATCTGTACATATCCAAAGGAAATTCTGACGATCAAACACAGCCTCCGCTATTCGAGTATTAGCCAAACCTTGCTGATTAGAATAAAGACGAGGAGACTGGGAATATAATATTCCTGATCCTAAGCAGTATGTTAACAAAAAAAGTACTAAAAGACGTGAATGTTTCAACATTACATGTATCAATTTAAGGAATAAAACAATCTATCAAACGATGCAAAATTACAAATTTTATAAGATATGATAAATACATCCTCTGAAAAATGTTACAAAATCTACAGAAATACTATATAAACCACATTATTTGCAGTGCAAAATTTTAAAATTAAGACATCAAAATAGTTTCAATCATAAATCACTCCTTGTTATTCAGGCATTTTACAAGCATACGAATAAAGACAAAAAAACGGCTCATATATTACACGACAGCATCATGCTCAACTCACGGCGGCGATGTGCTCGTCGCTCACTGCGTAATATTTACAAATCTTCTCAATAGACTTATGATTTTAAAGGGCGAAAATGAAGTTAAAGACAATTTTACCTCCTTATGGACAATAATACACTTAATAAGGATTATTTTACCCTCGAGTTTTTTTCAGACATTTACAGGGATTTAAAAAGGTATTTATCTGTCACCCATTTTGGTTAATTTTTATCCCATCCCTTTAAAAATATATACTTATTTTTGCAGCAGGGAAAAGTACTTTAACCTCTTTTATCAGGAAACACATAGTTTTTATGCAAGACCGATCCAAACAAAAAAACAGACAAACTAAATAAAACACATTACTATTTAACCATTAAAAACAAATCAACATGCGAAAGAAACTTTATTCGAGTCTTTTGTTAGCACTCACCCTATCCGCTACTCCGGCACTTGCCGAGAGTGTGCAGTTGGCGAGTTGGACTTTTGACACCGGTTATGACGTAACCGAAAATGTTTACACCCCCAATGCCAACGAGTGGAAAGCCACCGGAGCATTATGGTTTAATGCCGGAGCACCGGTATTTGTAGCCAACGAAGCAATCGGAACAGCTGCAGACTACACCGTAACAGGTGCGACATCCCGTTATTGGGAACTATGCACCGGCTGGGAAAACAAAGTGTTCCGTATCGTCAATGACACTGAGGTAAACAACATTACCGACTACACCAATGGTGCAAATCACACCAACTATTATGAGATTTGTTTCCCGGCTAAGGGTTACACCAACATCTCTGTAGAGTATGCCAATGCTTATGGCGGCAATGCCGAAGCTACACTGCAGACCGTAGTCAGCACAGATAATGGTGCGACATGGACCATGGCTGCTGCAGGAGCAACAGCAGCGACCTGGTGGACCTACAATCCTAACACCATAGCCATCCCGGCTACTGACAACGAGAAAGTCATCGTCCGCCTTATCTTTGGCAACGGTTTCTCCAGCAACTGGAACATGGATTATATTAAGGTATATGGTGAGGTATTTACCGGTGACATCAGTAACATGTTTTCCCTTACAACCAAAGTTAATCCGGCTGGGGCAGGAAGCATTGTGGCTACTCCGGCTCATGCGAAATATGAGGCAAACACTGAAATCACATTGACCCAGACCACAAACCTCGGCTACAAGTTTATCAATTGGACAGATGCAGCCGGCAACGTCCTCGGCACAGAAAACTCCTATAAGTTTGCCATCACTGCAGACACGGAGATAACTGCCAACTATGAAGAGCAAGAGATCATCAACGTGATCCCTAATAGCGATGAGAATCCGTTTAATATGCTCTATGGAGAACTGCATGGCAGCCGTGCCAGCTTCGGTAGCGACAATCACATTGACTGGATGAACAATGGAGACTATGCTATTTACAAACTGAAGAGCGAGGTCGATGCTCAATATTATGACATCGATTTCGGTGTAGGCACACAGCAAGACAACGTAAGCCTGACCTTCTCTATCGCAAACGAGGCAGGCGAAACCCTCTGGAGCGGTACTCAAGCCATAGAAAACAATCACAACTGGGGCGAATATAAACCATATTCTCTCCGCACAACAGAACTCCTCAAAGGGAAATACACCATGACTATCACCTTCAACAGCGTGGGTAGCAACGGTACGACAGGTAACCTAAACAACATCAAGTTTACTGCCAAAGAGAAGTTCGTATCAGAAGTGGTGGACAATCAAGCTGCAACTATCACTTTTGCCTTTGATCAAGGGACAGAAGGTCAGACTGCAGTATTCAGCGAGAATGCTCAAGGATGGTTTAAAAACAGCTTCTCCGGCTATGGCGAGACCCTCTCCATAAAAGAAGTAAGACTCAATCAGACATTATTCCAACCGGCAGTTTCTAATGAGGCAGGTCCAACGGATCAGAATTTCATTGACCTTATGATCACTCCGGTCAATGGTTTGAAATTCACCCCGACCAAAGTGTCATTCAACACAACTCGCTATGGCACTAATGGAGGTTTGGTAGATGCTACATGGGTAAACTCTGACGGCTCGACAGTAAGCATCGAGAAAGGCATTGTACCGGCACGTAATAACGATGTGACCGCATTCAGCAAAGAAGTGAGCGGAGCAGCAGCAAGCGAAGGTGTTTGCGGTTTGCGTCTCAATCTTTACTACTTAGGCAATACCAAGCAGGTCGGTTTCGGCAACATTGTTATCGAGGGTATCGTGAGTGGTGAGACACAAGATGTGCCACAATATACACTCAGCGTGAAACTCGCAGACGAGGCTGCCGGTGAAATCGCAGTCAAACCCAACGTTACCACATTCTCTGAGGGAGACGAAGTAACTCTCACCGTAACAGAGAATTTCGGATACCACTTCGCAGCTTGGGTAGATGCTGAAAGCAAAGAGGTTTCTACAGAAAATCCATACACATTTGCCATGGTCGCCAATACTGACCTCACAGCTACATTTACCAAGAAGAACGTCTATGCTCTCAACTATGTAGCAATAGACGACATGGAGAACAAATATGGCAACGTTAACCTGGTAACCTTTACCCCCGTGGGCAATCTTGTCAATGGAGTACATCATTATGAGGAGGGCACCGATGTTAAACTGACCGTAGCCAACAACAAGATCCTCACCTTTACAGGCTGGGAAGACGGAAGCACAAATGCTGAACGAATCATCAACATGGATGGCGAGAAGAGCGTAACCGTAAACTATGCTGTGGCAGACTACATCGTCGGTTGGGATCTCTATCAAGATCAGCCGGCCAGCCAGCGTGCGGCAGATTATCGCAGCAACACCGAAAACGCAGGTCTTCTTTCTCTGCGCAATGCTGCCGGTTCGACCTCAGGATGGTTGACTCGCGGTGTGAACAACGGCGCTGAAGAGGGCCGTTGGGGTGCCCGTATCTGGAAACTTCGCTCAGAAGGATGGTATTGGGAGATCTCATTCTCTACCAAGGGATACAGCAACATCACATTCTCTAACGGCTTCGGACACTCATATAATACTTATGCAGTGATGAAAGCAGAATACTCCGTAGATGGCACCAACTTTACAGAGGTAGGCACATACAACCTCCCGACTCGTGGATGGGTGGATGGAGAATTCTCTTTGCCGGCTGAAGCCAATAACCAGGAGCGCGTTTATATCCGCTGGGTACCGGGCACGGAAGAATTGGTCGGCAACGAAACAGACTATGATGGTCTCTCCATCGGTGACATCTTCGTATTAGGCGAGAGTGATCAGGCCAATGACCAAGTAGCCCCGAAACTTGTCAATAGCAATCCGGCACATGGCGCTACAGGTGCATCTGCTACCGGAAGCATCGTCCTCACATTTGACGAGCGCATCAAGGCTGGCTCAGGAACTGCAACTCTCGGCGAGGAAAACATCGTTCCCACCATCAACGGAAAGACAGCGATCTTCCAGTACAGCGGTCTCGACTATAATAAGGAGTACACATTCACTCTGCCGGCAGGTGTAATTACCGACCGCAGCGGCAATAGTTTTGAAGGTGTAACTCTCACATTCACTACGATGGAACGCGTTCAGCCGACCGCACGTCTCTATGATGCTATCGTAGCTGCCGATGGTTCGGGTGATTACCTGACCGTGCAGGAAGCTATCGACGCTGCACCGGCAGGACGCGCATTGCCTTGGCTTATCTTCATCAAGAACGGAGAATATAAAGGCCATGTCGATGTACCCAAGAACAAGCCCTACCTGCACTTCATCGGTCAGGATCGCGATAAGGTAATTATTACAGACGACCGTCTCTGCGGTGGTGACAACGCAGTGCATGTAAGCGTGGGTGCTACGGTAGTCGTAAACTCTAACGACTGTTATTTTGACAATCTTACATTAGAAAATTCATGGGGTCATGACAAACAGGCCGGTCCTCAGGCATTGGCATTGAATACAAGTGGAGACCGCACCATCTTTAAAAATGTGGCTATGCTCTCTTATCAAGACACATGGATCACACCCTCTACTTCCAACTATCGTGCTTATGCCAAAGACTGCTTCATCGAGGGTGCAGTGGACTTCATCTACAACAGCGGTAACATCTATATTGACAACACTACACTCTACATCAATCGTAAGAGTGGCGGTTATATCGTAGCTCCTTCTCACGGAGGCGATGTAGCGTGGGGTTATGTCTTTATGAATTGTACGATCACCGCTCCCGGTGTTCCATCCGAGACAGATGTATGGCTCGGCCGTCCATGGCACAACTCACCCAAGACAGTCTTTATCAACACTCGCGCAGAGGTAACCATTCCTGCTGCCGGATGGTATGAGACCATGGGTGGTCTGCCGGTGCTCTGGGCTGAATACAACACCATGGACGGAGATGGCAACCCGGTTGACCTCTCTCAGCGTCGTAGTTCATACTACTACACAGACTCCAACGGCGAGAAAGTTTGGACACACAATGTAAAGAACACATTGACTGCTGAGGAGGCTGCACAATACACCATCAAGAACGTATTGAGCGGATCAGACAACTGGCAACCGGCAGTAATCACAGAGTCATGCGATGCTCCGAAACCGGTGATCTCAGAAGACAAAACTGAGATTACATGGGAAGCAGTACCCTACGCCATCTGTTATGTCATCACATGCGATGATGTTGTCGTAGGATTCACCACTGAGTGCAAGTACAGCTACTCGGAGGGAGGGACATACAAGGTATATGCAGCAAACGAATATGGTAGCATCAGCCAGCCGGCTACAGTCGGTGCAACCGGTCTCAACCAGGTTACTGCAGCAGAGTATAGTGTTGTAGGCATCTACTCGATCGATGGCCTCAAACAAAATGCTTTGCAAGACGGCATCAACATTGTCCGAATGGAAGACAAGGCCGGCAATACCATCATCCGCAAGGTGATCAAATAAGGGTGTAAACCATAACATTTCTAACTTTAAAAGCAGAGTGTCGAAATTACGGCACTCTGCTTGTTTTGTTTAATGCGGTAAGAGTTCACTACTTGCGAATGGGATAAGGACACAATTTCTAAACAGTGCCGGGTGCATTTATTCAGGCTGTCATGAGATGTTACACGGCGGCGTCATACACATTACACGACGGCGGCGTGCACGTTACACGGCGGCGTCATGCACGTAACACGGCAGCGTCATGCAAACGATCAATCCATAAAAGCATACTACCCCTTCTGTAAACGGATGATTTCTTTTCATGCTACGTCGTTGTGTTCTCGGCACACAATCACTCTAAACGGCTCATACACACCGCTTTTATGAGCACCAATACCAAAGCCGTTGTGCTAAAACTTCCATTTTGGCACAACGGCTTTCTTATAAAGAGTTTGTAATCTAAAAAACTATTAAGTTACTATTTTGTACCTAAATAATTGAGAATACTATCATTCATTTTCATATTCATCCCAAACACTATTTCGACGACGTTCTCCTTGCAACTGTTGTGTCGTATCCTCATTAATTTTTGATAATGCAACAATATTAATTGGATACACTTCAATCACATCAATAATGGGTTTACTATATATCTTTTTCATATTTTTCGAAATTCATTTTATTAAAACTTTTTTTCCATTTATTACATAAATTCCAGAATTAGACAAATTCTTTAGTTTATGTCCATCTAAATTATAAATATTCAATGAAGTTTCAACAATCTTAGATGATGATTCTATACTTGAGGTATTACTGCTATCACGAAAACGAACTGCTGAAATCTTAGTTCCAGGCATCAATTCCAAGAAAGCCTTTCCTCCACTTAAAAATTCTCCCGTAAAATGATAAAAACCGATCCCATGACTTCCCTCTGCCAAAGTATAAATATCGCCATCAAAAAATTCTGTCGGAATATCCTCTAATTCCCCCTTTAAATCATTCTCTTCTATTTGAATGCCATTATCTAAACTTTCAATAGCAGGGTAATACCCCTCTTTTCCTTTCAGAATCACAGCTGTTTCAGATGGAATAATACCATTAATTTCATGTAGTGTTAAAAACTCATCCGCATAAGTACCATAATAAGCATTTAATCCAGTCGGTATAACAATTGCATGATCTAAAAATAAAGTTGCCCATCCGGCAGAAGAAATATAAATAGACTGAACCTCCTCTTTCTTATAAAACAAATTCCAATGAGATGTATTTTGATAAGTATCTAATGATCCATTGGGAATAAATAAGATAGCATTATCATATGTATCAGACGAAAATACATTACTTTCAATAGGGAATGGAGAAAACCAATTCACATAAATACTATCTAAAGAAAAACAATCTCCAAAGGCATATTCTTCAATACCCATTAAGCTTTTAGGCAGAGTTAAAGAAGTCAGAGAGCTACAACCATAAAAAGCATAAGCTCCAATACTCTTTGTTAAATTTGGGAAAATGAATTTTGATAATGAAATACATTTTGCAAATACACTATCTCCTAAAGTCTCTAATGCATTTCCACTAAATTCAATAGTTTTCAATTGTTTTAAATTATAAAATGCTCCTTTATTTATATTCTTTATCGAATCAGGGAAATGTACCTCTGTTAAAGAAGAACACTCAGCAAAAGCATACTCTCCAATCAATTTAACATTTTGCGGAATATTAATACAATTCATTGAGGAACATCCTCGAAATGCTCCTTTACCGATTGTTTTTATTCCCTGGGGAAGATCTAATTCCTTTAAATTAGTACACTTAGAAAAGAAATAATCTCCTAATATGGTTACACTATCACCAATCGCAATATTTCCCTTTTTTCTATCAGAAAAAGGCGAATACTCTCCACTATAGACTCCGGTATAATAATCATAAATTTGAGTACTATAATTTAGATCGCGTCCTATATATAGGGTATCTGCATCCCTATAAAAACTTGCACTAGTCTGAGTCGGTGGCATCATCCCTGAATAATCATACCATGAATCTATCCAATTAATCCATAGAGATTTTTTTGAATCTTCTATCTCGAACTTGCAAGTAGAACACCCCAAAAACAGATTCTCTCCCAACCAAGACACATGTTTTCCAATAGTTACAATTTTAAATTTACGACTAGGAAATGGAGAAACAAAAGAATCATGAGAAAGATCTCTATCTATATATAAAGTATCTAAAGGGCAATCAGAAAAAATTCCTATATAATCTGTATAACCATTTTCATAAGAAAGATCGTCATACAACGATAAGCTCAAATAAGAGTCTGATGAACTTCCTTTAAATGATAATTTATGTAATTTAACACAACCTCTAAAAGCTCCATTATAAATATCTGTTACACTTGAAGGAATTACAAGGCTCGTTAGAGATTTACATCCACTAAAAGCATTAGAACCAATAGACTTAACATTACCTAAATCAATATCTTGCAATTTACTACATCCTTCAAATACACTATCGTCTATCCAAGAAACTTGTGAGGGAATTACAATTTGTTTCAAATTCTCACACCCATAAAAAGCATATGAGTTAATATAACTAATACTTTGAGGAAGAGATATCTCTTCCAACCCTTTAAATTCATAAAAAAG
>JAZNGG010000017.1:0-2122 GCA_045576355.1 Bacteroidales bacterium | reverse complement strand
ACCATTGCCCACATCTCTTCGGTCACTCAACGTAGGCACATCGTCCGGATTGATACGCTTATCTTTCACCTTGATGTCGGCATGAGCATCGATCAGCTCCATAGGACTGCCGTACCTCAGAGCATCCACCTTAGCTTTCTTAGCGACTGCCATAGCCTGCTCCACCTTAGGCATATCTTCCGGCACACGGATCCTGCCATTGGCAAACCACCGAGCCGTAGCCAACTGCGTAGAAACATCCTCCACATCCGTATCCAAATAATCAATAAACGCATCGCGCTCAGCATCCGTCAGATCCTCACGCCTATTCAGCCACGAAGTAATCGTCTCTCGATTCTTGCGGCTCACCTTAAACGCGATGTCATCCTCATGGCCAAACACCACTTCCTCCTGACCGACACGCTTCTGCTTCCCATTCAGTGCCGCTGTGGATGAATTATCTCCGATGCGTAAAGAAACACTATCATTAACTTCCTGCCGCTTCGCAAGACCTGTCGTATCATTATACTCCCCACTATAAAGAGCCTGCTTGATAGACTTCAATATTTCGAAAAGGGGCTTCCCGGAAGCGCGTCTTAGTGCGATAGCATCGTAGTAATATTCCACTACATGAACATGGCCATCATTAAATATTCCCAAATTTTCCTTAGGAGAGATTACAATGCTGATACCGTTATTCTCTCCATGATTATCAAAATTAGAAATCGTCGCATTATGATCGGACAGCCGAATCGTTACCACATTACCATTCACGGCTTCAAACGTAGCATACTGACTCTTGCTGCCATAACGGCGCGCATTTAAGGCATTTGCTATATCTCCGAGGAATGTATTTGGACGCTTATTTTCATTATTTTTGTACTCGGATATTGCATTATCCAAATTATTAAGTACCTTTGCACCATCAGCACTTGAAACGACAGACGGTTGATGTTTATCTTTTTGATGAGCGGACTCGGTTTCAGGTGCTTTCTTTTTTATCCTGAAACTGATCTCTCCATCCTCCACCTTGGAAATAATAAGTTTCTTAAGAATAGCCGCCTCATTAGCATCCAATATTATTTGGTTCAGCTCGTATGCATTCCACACCGCATTAAGACTGCCGTAATCCTCGAAGAGTACACGCAGTAAATCTCTTTCAGCTGTAGTAGAACCGTAGCGTTTCTTCCCTATATACCAAATAATATTGTGACTATCTGCGTGTCTTTTAATTCTATATTTATATTTCTCGGGTTCTCCTGTGGTATTCCATTTATTTCCCTTTATTAATGCCACTTGCTCCCTCTCTTGTGATATAGTCGGAGTATCCAGCCGCCGCTTCTCCTCGTCAGTAGCCTCCTCTGCCATCCCTCGCAGCTCCGCAGCAAGACCGCTATCGCCAAACCCTGCCTCATCCAGCGCAGTAACAAGATCTGCAGTTGCCGCAGCAGAAGTAGATGATGATGATGTCGTTTCAGCAGTCTGAGCCTTGGCTTCCAAACGCGAATAACTCTCACGGATCAAACGCTGAATATCTCCATCCGTAATACCCGATGTGATACCGACCTCTTCAAGCCACGCACGGAAAGCATCAACGATCTTCTGCCATACACTGCGCTCCTCATCTGTCATATTCATATCCGTGCGCTCCGCAAGATGTGCCATATACTCATCCGCAGCAGCACGATGACGGAGCGTCTCATCCTTGATATCGGCGACACCCTCATACAACTCATACCGCTCACGAGACTCCGCGCTCATCCCGTTCCACACATCGTCACACAAAGCATCCCACCGATCGCCCATCAACTCTCTCAGACCCCGGTGACCCACCACCTCATGCAGATAAGTCTCATCGAGTTCTTCCACTGACACAACGTGAGGCAGATAGAAATGCACCTCACCGCTCTTCTTGTCATACCAACCGGACACCCTGCCGCCACTGCGTCTGTTCGCTTTCTCTATCGCTCTCCGCGCTTTGCTGTTCTCCACTGTGCTGATATCCTCATGCAGATGCACCTTGACACCCAACTTCTCTTCCCACTCCTTGGCTCGCTCACGCAGAGGCTTACGACGCGCCTCCTCCTCAGCAGCCATCCTTGCTGCCTGACGATTTCTAAACGACGTCTTAGTTGTCTTGGAT
>JAZNGG010000016.1:0-114377 GCA_045576355.1 Bacteroidales bacterium | reverse complement strand
CTCATTATTCATCAGAGAGAGCCATTTCGCTATATTATAATATTGCTGTCCGGTAAACATGTGTAAGGGTCTATAATCACTGATTTTTTTGCTTTACAAGCCCCCCCTTGAAAGGATATTCACGGCTGTCCGGTAAAAATCTCATTGATAAATGAGAATAGACTTATCATATATGGTTGTTATTTCCAATTTTAAGCTTTATCCTGCACTTTTCCCCCTAAAATGGCTCATATGTATACCAAACATATCGGCTGTCCGGGGAAATGTTGTTTTTGAAACGCTTCATGATTTTTACCGGACAGCAATAATATTATAATTGTGGAACAAATACAAAACAAAAATAAAAGGGGAAGGCAATCGCCCTCCCCTTTTCAAAATCACTTGATCATGAAAAATTATTAAAATGATCTGCCGAAATAGTGGCGAGAAGTATCATTAAAGAATAGATTTAAGTAAAAAAGTACTAAGTTCTTCCCAAATTAAGTGCATCGTTTGATTTTCATCAGAATATTTTGAAGCATTGTTTTTGTCTTTAACTAAATGTAAAAAAGACATTTTACAACTATGAGCACCTACTCCATCCGTATCTTCTCGATCTCCAACCATAAGTACATCTACCGGATTTAAACCTAAAGAAGCACAAACTGACTCGAAAGAAAAACGAGCTGGTTTTAAGGCACCAAAATCAGGAGCTGCATAAATGCCATCTACTATAGAAGGGTCGATTCCTAATGCTTTTAGCCTTGAATCTACATTTCCATAATCAGAAAACACTGCGACTTTAATACCTGCAGATCTTAAGGAATTAAATAAAAACTCTATGCCAGTACGCTTTTTATAATGTCGTTGTAAAACTCGCTCCATTAGAGGCATATAACGATTATTATACCACTTTGCAACTGATGACACAGGAGAAGAAGTCAAAGAAGAAATCCTTTCAAAGATATGTTCATATAACTCTTTCGATGAAGCAAACACATGACCTGCTAATTCTTTTCGAGCAATACGTTCTGCCCTTAATTTGAAAATATTTAGCGGATCCCCCAATATTAAAAAAAGAGGTAACCTAGATGAATCATATAGTGTTCCATCTAGATCAAAAATAATCCCCTTATAATGCTTCATCGCTTGGGACATATCACTTCACTTAATCTTATTTCCTCAATCAAAATTTTATCAATTCCTTAAATTTAGCATGACGAGCTTCATCTTGTAAAAGAAGATTCAGCTTAAACTGGCCATCTCGAGCACCCTCTGCAATGCAACGAGCTTTAAATTTCTCAAATGATTCAGAAACGAGACAATGGGCAATCGGATCCTTAACTCTAAAAGACTCTCGTTTAGCTTTATACTCCATGTTTATCTCCATTAGAAGAGTATCAACTAATTTGTTAAACTCATCTGCTTTTTTCTGATCGACATTCTGATCTTCAAATTCATAATAAAAACGATATGCTGAAATTGGAAGATCTGCAAAACCAATAAAGAAATGAACTTTGATTCCGGTCTGCTTCTCAGCCTGATGAACAGCTTCAATAAATTGACGTTCATGAAGTTTTTCACCAGTCATCGTAACAATCCCATTAACCTTTTGAATCATAAATACGGTCGGAGTATTGCAGAATTTTGGACCGACTTCTACAAGGTCATTCATATTATATCTATACATTCCCGCAAAAGTAGTTACAAACGGACAATAACGCTTACCTTCTTCCAATTCATACAACTGCAAAAAACGAGCATTAGGATTATCAACTTCATGCTCTTCTACAAATTCATAAAAATGATAATGAGGGAACAAAACGGTATTATTTGTATCATCTAATACAAGACCGAATCGACATTCTGATGAAAAATATCCGAACTCTTGATGTAGCATACCCTTGGGAAAAGAATCTTTAAATTTTTCAAGATATACTTTTGTATTACCACACTTCCAAGTATTAAGCAACTGAATATTTGGCCAATAATGTTTAGGAAGGACAGTCCCATGTAATTTCTTCAACGCACGAAGTTCTGCAGCACGTTTGGGATTTGGTTTCAGATAAGGAGCTATTGCAGCACGTATCTCAGGCGAAATATCTACATTAGCACTCATCGTACCCTTCTCAATATCTTCCACATATTCGTCAAAAAATTTATTAACATTATTCTGCATCTCTACAATGGTAGATGGATTTGCAGTAATAACACTATGCACATCTCGTTCGATACCCATACGCATTATCGCATAGTATCGGGCATTATAGTCTGAAATTGCAAATACTTCGGATGGGGACACATATAAATCTTTAACAAACTTTGGGGCATCACGCTGGGTAACACCTGAAACTGATCCAAAAATAGTGCCATCTGGAGCATAGCCTTCCACAACTTTACCAACAATAGAAACTAACGGTCCCTCAAAAATGTGAGGACGATTTTTGATAAAATTAAAAAGCCATACTTTAGTCATCTTACCATAAACTGTCTTCAAATAAGTCTCAGTTATAGGAATCCATTTGGGTTGATTAGTAGTACCAGAAGTAGTAGCATAAAGCACAGGTTTACCAGGAAAAAGGACATTAGCCTCACCATGTTTATGACGTTCAACATAAGGTCTTAAATCCTCATAATCATTAGGCCTAACATTCTCTGCATATAAACGATATAATTCTTTATCATCTTTAGCCTTAAGAATCTCTGAGAAATGATGTTCTTTTCCATAAACTGAATCTTTGGCATATTCAAGGATTGCACGCAAAGTTTTTTCACTTGTTTTACGAGGATTCTTACTCGCTTGTTTTAATTTTAAATAGAGAATCCCTCCTGCTACTGTCAAGGCTGTATTAACAAGCCAAACATTTTTAGTCTCTTTTTTCTTTTTCATATTTTTAATAATTATATTTCAAAATCGAATTGAAAGCCTTTTTATATTTAGAAAATAATGTTCTAAATATCCTTTTTTTATTGAATTATTCGGCAAATTTAAACAAAATATTCAAAATTACAATATAGGTGTTAAAAAATGATTAACAAATCCCCCTAATATTCTTTTACCAATAGGTATTTCACGATAACTTTGTGTACTAAAAATAGCACTCTTTTGCTTATCGAGTTCAAAAATTGCAGATAAACTATCTGTTACTTGAGGACTGAATATTATACAATTTGCTTCATAGTCCCATCGTAAAGAGCGGCTATTTAGATTTGCACTTCCGACCATACAATAAACATCATCAACCATCAAAATTTTACTATGATGAAATGCTCCTCGATAAATATAAATTCGTGCTCCATGATTAAGTAAACGACGGGCGAAATTCAAATTCCCATAAAGCAATATAGGTTCATCACAAGACTCACTAAGTAAAATCTCTACTTCAACTCCACGATCAAGGGCTGCAATAATAGCCTTTCGAACACTCCGAGTTGGCAACAAATATGGAGATACTAACCGTATCTTATGTTGCGCAGAATTAAAAGCGTGCACAAATATTTCTCGCATTTCAGCCTTCTTTGCTTTGCTTTCCCTAGATCGTTCCACATATGCTATCGTTGCTCCAGGAATCCCAGGACCGATTCTTTTGCCATCATGGCGAAACACTGAAGACCAATTAAAATAGTCTGTTAAAACTCCTTTATTTAATGAATTATGTGTAAAAAATGGATAATAATCGACTCCATCGAATTCCTCTCCTCCGCTTAATACATAAGCATTCATAAAAAGACGTTGCAACCCTTCTACAGCAGGGCCTACTATACGAACATGAGTATCTCTCCATTCTCCATAAGTATTAGGATCACCTTTAATATAATAATCCGACACATTAAACCCTCCGATATAACCAACTCTACCATCAACAACAACTATCTTACGATGATCTCTAGGAACATGATTAATATATGGAAATTTAAAAGGATCAAACATTCTAACATCAACCCCCACAGAACGCAAATAATTACGTTTACGCTCTGTAAATCCATAATTTCTTGTAACAGCTTTAAAACTATCAATGATTAATCTAACTTCTACACCCTCTCGAGCCTTTTCACAAAGTAAATTAAGAAAAGTATGACCTAAACTATCATCAGCAAAAATAAAATATTCAACATGGACATGATGACGTGCAGATCTAATTGACTCAAAAAGATCATCAAACTTTTCTGCTCCTCGGCTAAAAATTTCAACTCTATTATCCTCAATTGGTACAATTCCTTTTAATCGTAAAGAATTTATCATCATACTATCTGCAATACCAGCGTACGAAGAAAAAGGATATGCCCCTAAAGCCCATAGAACAAGACACAAAGTAATGAACTTAAGCTTTTTACATTTCATAATTGATTGCAATTTATTTATATTTATCTATCTTATTTATAATAATTATAGAATATTAATACTAACAAAAGCAGAGGAGGCAGTTTCAAATTAATCTATTGACCCACCTCCACTAAAAATCTATGTTTAAAATTCAAACATCAATCTAATCCGTAGTCCATCATCGCCACTCTTAATACGAATATTTCCTGGCTGAGAATTAGGACCTTGTTGAGATATTGGCTTAAATGATTGTATAGCAGGTATATCCAACAAGAAAGACAAATCTCCAACAGGGAATGCGGGCATAGTTCGACGTCCTCCTGCACGTCCTACCGGTTCTTCGGGAGTAAATGCATGGAAAAACACATTTTCACTCTCACAATAAACAGTCATAGATGCAGTATCACTTTCTATTGAAGCCCAATACAGATTTGCATGATAGCCTTTAAACTCAGGATAAATCATATTCTCAAAACTCTCTCCTGTAATAGTGTTGTTATAAGATTTATGCCATATTCCAAAATTAGTACCGGGAATACGATTTTTCCATACTCTATAAGGACCACGTCCTAACCATGTCATTCCTGTACATAATGAATCTGGATAAGAAAAAGTAAGACCCAAATTACGAACTTCAGTATCCATAAAAGCATCATCAAAACCTCCACCACCACTAGCTCGATTTAACATTACAGCATCCATCGAAAGACGCCCATCCGCATCTAGTTTCCATACAATAGAATCTACACCTCCTTGGTAACGAGCAACATAAACAGCGATTTCACGTCCATCAACTCCTCGTTCAATGCGAGTTATACTCTTTTGAGGATTATATTTCATTTTCATCCCTACAGCTATAGGCCCATTATTGAATGGTATCTTCTTATTTCTACTTATTATAGATACAATTTGACCATTATTTGCATCAAAAGAAATATTTGTATTTCCATTTAGCAATTCAATTTGTCCATTCGATTTTATTTCTGCATAAGCAGGAAGCATTGTAGTAGGTAAAGCTGGATTTGATTCATCTGGAACTAACCCTACAATTTTTTTCTGTCTTGCCATATAATCAGATGGGGTGTGAACAGGAAAGGTCCATGTAGTTAATTCATTTCCATCTTGATCTACTGCAACAATTTCCAAAATGTCTGATGATTGAATATTATTTAATGGAAGAAAAACAGATTTAGTCTCTCCGGGTTTGATATCCGGTAATACAAGGCTGCCACTACAAATAGAAACATTCTCAAGTTTATTTCCTTTTAACAATGGGGAGGCACAGGATTTAAGAGTAAAATCTAAACGACATCCTTTTAAATTTCTAAAAAGATATGAATTAGAAACAAATAGCTCTCCATTATAAGAAGATGTAATTCTAATAGGTTTAATCTGAATAGGACTCCAAACTTCTTTTATCGTATAATAACTACCCTCCTTTTCTCGGTGGGGGCCAACAATTCCATCAGGAGCATTACTCTTATCACTATCTAATTTTCCACCAAGATCTGTCCGGACTGGAGCTTCATCACAATATACCCAAATAAAACCTCCTGCAAAAAGCGGAGATGTCAACCACCGATTCCAAAAGTCAGCTAACCCTGCTCCTCCACCTTGATCATACATTGCATGCATAAATTCTGTTGGCATAAATACATTACTACCATTATTAAATCTAGCAACGCCTGTAAGATATGCTGGATAATGATGTGTATCTAATTGGTTAAAATCAGCCCATGGATGAATAACATGGCGCTTTTGAGGATCATACTCTGTAAATAGTTTATCCAAATTATAATTCCATCCTCCTTCATTACCATTACTCCATAAAAAAACACAAGGATGATTGACATCTCTACGTATCATTTCTGACACTAATTTAGCTCCGACTTTATCATCGTAACAATTTTGCCAACCAGCTAACTCGTCTATATAAAGTAATCCTAACGAATCACAAGCATCTAAAAAATGTTCATCCGGTGGATAATGAGAACGAACAGCATTCATATTCATTCCTTTAATCAACTCAGCATCCAACACACTTAATTCTTTATTTGTAGTGCGTCCCCCTTCAGGCCAGAAACTATGTCTGTTAACACCTTTTACGATAAGTTTTGTATCATTTAGATATATACCATCTTTAGGACGAAACTCAATAGTACGGAACCCAATCCTTGTTTTACGAGTATGTACAATTTTTCCACTAGGATCTTGCAGACTAACAATTAGTTCATATAAGTATGGATCTTCACAAGTCCACGAATTTACATCTTCACATTTAAACTGAATTGTAGTTTTATTATTATTATTCAATTTAAATAAACTTTTTCCAACTACTTCATTACTACCTAAAGGTGTAACCTTTGAAGAAAGAAAATATCCTTCAACATCTCCTGTTAGCTCTACATTCGCTGTAAGATCCCCTTCTGCACGAGCATCAACAGCAATATAAGATATAGATTTTTCTGGTGCTACTTCTAACCAAACAGGACGATATATACCACCAAACAACCACCAATCGGCTTTTCTTTCTGCAGCATTTACACTTTTATTAGAAGAATGTTTCCAAACATGAACTTCTAGTTTATTGCTTTTTCCATATTTTAAAAGCGAAGTAATATCATAACCAAAGCGATAAAAACCTCCCTGATGGATCTCTCCAGCACGTTGTCCATTAATACTCACTTCTGCATCCGTCATAACACCATCAAACCATAGTGTTATCTTTCTATTATTCCAATCTGCAGGAATCTTAAATGAATATTCATAAAAACCTTCTTCATGGCTTGGCATCTTTACTCCTGGTTCTTTATACCATCGTCCATAGGTATAATCTCCATATCCTTGTAATTCCCATTGGGATGGCACCTCAATTCTTCCCCACTTTCCAGCACGTCGTCCATCAGAGCATTTAAATCGCCATGTTTTTGTATCATTTAGCCCTTTACCAGAAAGATACATAATCTCAGACTCCTGTGCGAATGTAATTGACACGAATAATGTTAAAAACACGATTAACATCAATCGATAAAAACAAACTGAATAATTTAATAAATTTTTCATATAAAAATACAACTGTTTTATGATTTATTCTTTATAATACAATCTCTTAACTCGTGTAGATATAGAAGACATTACCTCATAAGGAATAGTCTTTAAAATATCTGCTAATTCAACAATGGAAAGATCTGAACCAAAAACTATTACTTCATCTCCTTCTTGTGCTTCAGGACAATTCGTTATATCCAAGAAAGTCACATCCATACATATATTTCCTATGGTTGGACATCTCTTACCACAGACAAGCATATTTGCATTCCCATTACCTAATCTGCGATCATATCCATCTGCATATCCTATAGGGATCATGGCAATACGAGAATCTCGAAATAGTTTTCCTTTACGACTATATCCAACCGTTTCTTCTTTTGTAATTTCTTTGATTTGAAGAATAGAACTTTTTAATGTTGATACATTACGCAATCCCATCTTATTATTAGAAGCTTCAATACCATATAATCCAATACCTAATCTACACATATCAAACTGAAATTGCGGGAATCGTTCTATTCCTGCAGAATTAAGAATATGTCTAAGAATTTTATGAGGGAAAGCGGCAGCAAGTTTATCAGCACAAAAAGAAAAACGACGAACTTGTTCTAAAGTAAACGAATCAAATTCCATAGCATCCGCTCCTGAAAAATGAGAGAAAACACTATGAACCTTTAAAACAGATTGAGTACTCAGACAAGAAAGTAATTCATCAATTTCATTAGGCAAAAACCCTAAACGATGCATCCCTGAATCAATCTTTATATGGATAGGATAATGTATTTCCCCCATCTTTTCCACCTCACTAATAAAAGATTTTAATAAACGAAAACTATAAATTTCTGGTTCTAATCGATTATCTATAATAGTTCTAAAAGAAGAAACTTCAGGATTCATAACCATGATAGGAATATGTATACCATGATTTCTCAACTCAACACCTTCATCTGCTAAAGCTACAGCAAGGTAATCGACATGAGAATCTTGTAATGTCTTTGCCAATTCATAAGAACCATTTCCATAACCAAATGCTTTAACCATACAAACAATCTTTGTAGTTGGATTAAGATGAGATCGATAACGATTTAAATTATGAACAATAGCATCTAGATCAACTTGTAAAATTGTTTCATGACGACGTAATTGAAGTTGTTCGCTAATACTTTCAAACGTATAATGACGTGCGCCCTTTAAAAGTAATAGTTCATCATTCATACAAGCAAGTTCATCACTTTTCAAAAAATCACTTGTTGTAGAATAAAAAGAAACATGAGTTGCGACTTCTTCAAATAAACCTTGGTTTGACAAAAAACATGATCCAATTCCAACAAATCTAAACAATTTATGTAATTTACATAAATTTGCAATATAACTGCAAAGAGAGTATTCAGATAATCCTGTCTCCTGAATTTCTGAAAGAATTAAAGATCTTTTTTGCCATGTTGAAGATCGACGTTTTTGAAATTCTAAAGCGATTTCAAGAGATGTTAAATCTGAATTATAATAATCATTTATCAAAAGACATCCACGTTTACCTTCGACTACTTCCAAACGCATGGCCAATGAGGATAAAGAAGAAAATCGTAGTTCAATCTCCTCTCGGCTAAATCCTAAATAAAGAAGCAAAGCAAGACAATTCATTGCATTTTCGATGCTCGCATTATCTGTCATTGAGATCGTAAAACTCCCTTCCATGCCCAAAAACAAATACCTTACAGAGGTCTTATCATGGCTTCTTTCCAAAGACAATACTACAATTTGAGCATCTCTATGTTTTAATGTCCAAGACATAGAACGAGCACCAATGCCGACAATTTCTAATGCATCACTAATCTCTGGAATATCTGCATTATAAATGATTATATTACAATTTTTAAATAGTTGTAATTTTTCTGTCAATTTTTGCATTCTATCAGAAAAATTCTCTTGATGAGCAGTTCCAATATTAGTAAGAATGCCAATTGTCGGAGAAATTATTTGTTGCAATGCAAACATTTCTCCGGGGTGACTAATTCCTGCCTCAAAAAGAGCTAAAGATGAATCATTTTGGAGTTGCCAAACAGATAAAGGAACTCCTATTTGAGAATTAAAACTCCTCGGAGAACGCACTACTTGATACTTATCATGAAGAAGTTGGTAAAGCCACTCCTTAACGATGGTCTTACCATTGCTTCCTGTAATTCCAACAATCGGTAAAGAAAATTGACTTCGATGAAAAATTGCCAAACGTTGTAAAGCTTGTAATGTATCATCTACTTGTAAAAACCAGGCTTCAGTACAACTTTTACTCAACAATGAATTCTTTTGACTAATAACAAAAGCTCGTACACCTTCTTGATAAAGATTATAAATATAATTATGTCCATCTCCTTTATCTGTTATTAGAGCAAAGAATAGAGTTTGTTCAGCAAAAGTAAGCGAACGACTATCCGTTAACAATAACGAAACTATAGGCTGAGACGTAGCACTAGCTAAGCGCCCACAACGGAGGGTTGCTCCTAGAATATCCGCTATCTGAGATAAATTATAACTTCGATTAGACATGGCCAATTGACTCGTTTCATTATCATTCAAAACCACATTCTTCCAAGCGTTTTAGGAAGGCAGACTTTAAACTCTGCTGTGTAAAGATAGCATTTTTCCCAATAAGTTGTTCTATCTTTATGATATTTTGACTTAAAATAGCTCGATATTCTTCAGATTTTGGCTCAAATGGCCTATGATTTAAAATTTTCAAAAAAGAAGAAACTTGTTGTATCAGTAATTGGCATTCCGATGTAATACAAAAACGAGAAAAATAATCTATGACAATTTTTATAGCGAAGTCTGATGGATGCAAAAGATCTGAAGCATAATATCTATAGTCTCTTAAATCATCCATAAATAACTCATAAATTGGCAAATATTCGACCCTTCTCGGATATTTTTTACAAAGAACATCTATCGCCAAAAGAAGCGTAGCTTTACTCAATTGATTTCCATGTAAAGTATCTTTAATATGACGAATCGGACTTACACTAAAAAGTATATGAGCAGTAGGCAATCTATCTATCAAAGCAGACCATTCTGATACAATTTCATCTACAGATAGCATTCTACGACTAAAACAAGACATTGGCAATTTGTGACAGTTAGCTACTACACAATGATTCTCAACAGAACTATATACATAAGAAGTACCCAAAGTAACTAACAAATGATCTGTTTCTTCAAGAAATTGCTCTGTTTTTTCTGCCAAATCATTAAGAAATAAAGATAGTTGTTCAGGGGAAACAGCATAAAATTTGCTATGGTGATCCAAACTATAGTAGAGACGAGAATTGGAAGAGGCATGAACCAACGTCCCATTTTGAACGTCTAAGACTGGGTCATAACGTTTTCTAGATAAGAGGTTCGTTAAATTATGTGCTATACTCGATGGATTGTACAATGTTCCAAACGGATTTACACAAACATTTAAATGGTGTGACTTTAACCAATTTCCAACATAATCAGCAAAGCAAGAGCCTAAAATCAAAATACTATCGGTGCATCCAATAGGCTGCACCGATAGCATTGGTTCTATCTCTGTTCTGAACTTAAGCATAATATGATGAATCAACCATTACAAATACGATCCATATTAGCCTTCGCTAACTCCGACTTTGCATAGTCTAATGTAATATTTAATTTACGTTTCTTTGAAGATGGATAAGTATACATAGCATCAAGCATAATATTTTCTGTTATATTACGCAAACCTCTAGCACCCAATTTATGCTCTACTGCTTTATCAACAATATATGTATAAACGTCTTCATCAAATGTCAACTTTACTCCATCCATATCAAACAATTTAATGTATTGTTTAATTATTGCATTCTTAGGTTCGGTTAAAATACGTCGTAGAATATTAGAATCCAACGGGTCTAAATAGGTTAACATTGGTAATCGACCAATAATTTCTGGAATGAGCCCAAAACTTTTTAAATCAGTTGGAGTAATATATTGAAGAAGATTCTTTCGATCGACCTCTTTCTTTGTAGGATCTGTAGTAAAACCGACAGAACGTGTATTCAATCGTTGCCCAATTTTTTGTTCTATACCATCAAAAGCGCCCCCACAAATAAAAAGAATATTCTTTGTATCTACCTCGATCATTTTTTGATCTGGGTGTTTCCTTCCTCCTTGTGGTGGCACATTTACTTTAGATCCTTCTAATAGTTTTAATAATCCTTGTTGAACTCCTTCGCCACTGACATCGCGAGTAATACTTGGATTATCACCTTTTCGTGCAATTTTATCGATCTCATCAATAAAAACAATCCCTTTTTCAGCTTTACTTACATTATAATCAGAAGCTTGAAGCAAACGAGTCAAAATACTTTCAATATCCTCTCCAACATAACCAGCCTCAGTAAGGACCGTGGCATCAACAATAGCAAAAGGAACATCAAGTAATTTCGCAATTGTCCTAGCTAATAGAGTCTTACCAGTTCCAGTAGACCCTACCATAATAATATTACTTTTTTCTATCTCAACCTCATCATTTTCATTATCTTGGACAATACGTTTATAATGATTATAAACAGCTACTGACAAAGTTCTTTTTGCGTCATCTTGACCAATGACATATCCATCAAGAAATTTTTTTATTTCTTGAGGCTTGGGGAGATTCTCCAAATTAACGTTACTTTCTTCTCTACTTACTCTTTCGAAAGTTTCTCTTAAAATTATATGAGCCTGCTCAACACATTCATCACAAATAAATCCATCAATTCCTGATAATAACAATCGAACTTCTTTTCGAGAACGTCCGCAAAAACCACACTTATCAATAGTTCGTGCCATCTATTAAATTATTTTTTGTGTTCCTTAATTAACACTGTGTCAATCATCCCATATTCTTTTGCTTCTAATGAAGTCATCCAATAATCTCTATCTGAATCTTTTTCAATTCTTTCGTAAGGCTGATTAGAATGATTAGCAATAATTGTATAAAGTTCTTTTTTTAACTTTTGTATCTCACGAACTGTGATTTCCATATCACTTGCCTGTCCTTGAGCTCCTCCCATTGGTTGATGAATCATCACTCTGCTATGAGGCAGAGCGAAACGTTTTCCTTGGGTTCCAGCTACCAAAAGGACAGATGCCATAGAGGCAGCAATTCCGGTACAAATAGTATTTACATCACTTTGAATATATTGCATAGTATCGTATATACCAAGTCCAGCATAAACACTCCCTCCGGGAGAATTTATATATATAGAAATATCTTTACCAGAATCAGCACTATCTAAATAAAGCAATTGAGCTTGAATAACGTTCGCTGTATAATCATTAATCTCTGTTCCTAAAAAAATAATTCGATCCATCATTAATCGACTAAAAACATCCATTTGGGCAACATTTAGTGGACGTTCCTCAATTATTGTAGGATTAATATAATGATCCAATGGACCATATGATGCGGAATAAAGATTCATATAACGCTCAAGCCAATTGGCATTTATATTTAAATGCTTTGTTGCATATTTGAAAAAATCATTTCTATCCATATCTAAAAATTTAAAAATAGTATAGATTGTAGAGCAATATCAATCTCTCTAGAATAATTATCCGAAATTATTATTACTTATTTCTTTCAAAAGCCATTTTTATCAATGATGCAATTTCTTTCATTTCTATAGAAGACAATTGCAAATGCTCTTTACGGAAATCCATATCACTTTCAGAAGTAATAGGAACAAGATGAATGTGAGCATGGGGAACTTCAAGTCCCATAACACAAATCCCAACACGATTACAAGAAATCACTTTCTTAATAGCTGCAGCAACTTGTTTTGCAAAAAGGAAATGCTCTGAAAATTCCTCATCTGTTTGATCAAAAATATAATCAACTTCTTTTTTAGGAACAACCAAAGTATGTCCTTTCGTAACCGGATTAATATCTAAAAAAGCAAAATACTTATCACTTTCTGCTACTTTGTAGCAAGGTATCTCTCCTGCTATAATCTTTGAAAATATTGTTGCCATTATATATTATTTAAAAAAGAGCAAATAAATGAGATATAAAGAATTTTATTATATAGAAATGTTTAATACCTCAAACGTTTGTATTCCGACAGGAACTTTTACGTCAACTACATCGCCCACCTTTTTACCCAATAATGCTTTAGCAATAGGAGTAGTAACAGAAATTTTACCCTCTTTTAAATTGGCTTCACTCTCTGCTACAATCGAATATACCATCTCTTTTTCAGTTTTTGTATTACGAAGAGTTACTTTACTCATAATTTGAATTGAATCAGTCTGTAATTTTGACTCATCAATAATACGAGCATTAGCAACCTGGTCCTTTAATTTTGCTATTTTCAACTCTAACATCCCTTGAGCTTCTTTTGCCGCATCATATTCTGCATTTTCAGACAAATCACCTTTATCACGTGCTTCTGCTATTTGAGCGGAGATCTTAGGACGTTCAACACTTTCTAAATAAGCAATTTCTTCGAGGATTTTTTTGTAACCTTCCTCTGACATATAAGTTACTGCCATTACTAAAATATTTATTATGTTCTTACTTAAATTGTCAATAATATCACGTTCGTTATTAAAACTATAAAAGGGAACGACTTAAAGAAATAAGTCGAGAAAGGATTATTTAAAAATAATCATCTATTTGTTAATCACTAATAATTAATGATTTTACAATAGACTCTAATTCTGTATCATCTTCAACCCTACTTACAATGGATCCCTCTTGATTAAAAACATATGTAATAGGTAATTTAGAGACATTATACATTGAAGCTGAAACCGAATAAATAGATCCATCATTTAAAATATTGGTTTCTTTGTCTCGAACTGCAATCCAAGGCACATTACTTGCCCCAACTTTCCAAAAGTTTTCATCAATATCAATACATACTTGATAAATCTCAATCCCTTTATGTTTAAATTTTTCATACACATCCGCTAATTTCATATTATGAACAGCTGAAGAAGAAAGAGCATATGAAGTAAAATCTAACAATACAATCTTTTTATGAGTATCTACAATAGATGATAATGATATTTTTTCATCTCGGAAATTAGGTAGAACTATATCAAAATATTCTCTAACCTCTACTTTGGACTGCATCAAAGAATCTGTTTCTGCAATATTTTGTAAATTCATTTTTCTTAAAGCCAACCCTTCAAGAGTAAGTTTTTCTAAAGATTTACACCTCGGAGACTGAGGATAATTATACTTCCAACTAGTCGCCACAGCCCCAAAAGCGCGATTATCTATTGGATTTAATGGATCAAACAACAACACACCTGCAACTCTTTGAAAAAGGAGATAATAAGAAATTGGAGAAGCAGGAGAAACATAAATATAATTCTCTAACGCCTCATTTTTATACGAAGTAATTAAAGACTCAATTGAATCACGAGCTATTTCAGCTGAAATTCGACCATCTTTTAAGGCTAAATTAACATTTAAAACTCTTTCTTGCAAAATAGCATTATTATTAGAAACGGTTTTGATTTGAGCATTTAAATCATTAGATACCGAATAAGAAGAAGCAAAACCATCTTTCCAATCACTATTAACTTCAACAAATGTATTTAACGAATCAAATACAATAGGAATAAATTTTGACTTAATACGAAGACAGAAAAAATCAGGGCCTTTTTCCAACTTCGATTTAAAAACAAATTTACCTTGAGCATTTAACCTTAACGAATCAATAATAACCGGTTTCCCTGCCCCAATATGTTCAATTAAGAGCAGTTCTCCTTCGGCATTATTTACTACACCTTCAACAATTCCTACCTGTTGATGAGAATTATCACTATTTTTACAACTTGCAGCAATGCATAAAAGAATTAAAAAATTAATATAGCAAATATAACGTTTCATTGATTCATTATCGGTATAAAAAAATAAATGATTTTAAAATTATTTTGTTTAATAATAATATAAAAAAATTTAGCAGTCTATGAGTTCGTTATTAACCAATTCCGTTCATAGACCTGCTTATTTTGCTCTGCAAATATAGGTATAATTATAACTTCAAACAAATAAAAAAGAAATTTTGCGTTATTTTTTGAAAAGTTTTACTGAAAAAGTAAATAATATTCTTTTTTTTATTATCTTTGCAGGAATTTAAGTGTGAAAAATTTAATTATTATGGTAAATCCGTTGGTAAATCCAATTAAAAAAACAATTACGTTAAGTGATGGGAGAACCATCACACTAGAGACAGGCAAATTAGCCAAACAAGCTGATGGTGCTGTCGAATTGCGTATGGGCGGCACAATGTTGCTTGCTACAGTATGTACAGCAAAAAACGCGGCTCCAGGGACAGATTTCATGCCCTTAACAGTAGAATACAAAGAGAAATATGCTTCTGCCGGACGTTTTCCCGGAGGGTTTACAAAAAGAGAAGGAAAAGCATCTGATTATGAAATTTTGGTATCCCGATTAATTGATCGCGCTCTTCGTCCACTATTTCCTTCAAATTATCATGCAGAAACATTTGTCAATGTTACCTTATACTCTACAGATAAAGTTAATCAGCCTGATGCTTTAGCAGGACTAGCAGCATCTGCTGCAATGGCAGTTTCAGGCATTCCTTTTGAAGGTCCTATTTCTGAAGTTCGTGTTGCTCGTATCAATGGAGAATTTGTCATTGACCCTACCTTTGAACAAATGGCATCCGCAGATATGGATCTGATGGTTGGTGCTACATATGATAACATTATGATGGTTGAAGGGGAGATGGATGAAGTCTCTGAATACGATCTTCTTAATGCTCTAAAGGCAGCTCATAATGCTATTAAAAATCATTGTCTTATACAAAAGGAATTGATGGAGGCTGTTAATAAGCCTATTATGGAATACTGCCATGAAGTTAATGATGAAAATCTTCGTGCTGATATAAACTCTAAGTGTTATGATGCTTCTTATGCTATAGCAAGAAGTGGAAATAAAAATAAACATGAACGAGGAGAAGCTTTTGAAGCTATATGCAATAACTATATTGAAAATTATTTAACCGAAGAGCAACAAGAAAACGAAGAGGTCATCGGTATGGTTAAACGTTATTACCATGATGTTGAGCGAGATGCCATGCGTAGATGTGTCCTTGATGAAGGAACTCGCTTAGATGGACGCGCTACAACAGATGTTCGAGCAATTTGGATTGAACCAGACTACATTCCCGGACCCCATGGTTCTGCTGTATTCACTAGAGGCGAAACACAAGCACTTGTGACTTGTACTTTGGGTACAAAACTTGATGAAAAAATGATTGATGACACACTTCGTCAAGGATATGATCGATTCCTTTTACACTACAACTTCCCTCCATTTTCTACAGGAGAAGCTAAACCTCAACGAGGTGTTGGTCGTCGAGAAATCGGCCATGGACATTTAGCCTGGAGAGCTGTTAAAGGAATGATTCCTGCAAACTATCCTTATACAGTACGTGTGGTTTCAGATATCTTCGAATCTAATGGTTCATCCTCAATGGCTAGTACTTGTGGAGCTACCCTTGCAATGAGGGATGCTGGTATTCCTATGATTCGTCCTGTTTCCGGCATTGCTATGGGACTTATTAAAGATGAAAATTCAGACAAATATGCTATTTTAAGTGACATTCTAGGAGATGAAGATCACTTAGGAGATATGGATTTCAAAGTAACTGGTACAGAAAAAGGAATTACAGCCACTCAAATGGATATCAAATGTAATGGCCTTTCTTATGAAATCTTAGAAAAAGCACTGCTTCAAGCGAAAGAGGGTCGCACACACATCCTCAATAAGATGTTAGAGGCTCAACCTTCACACCGAGAAGATTTAAAAGAACATGCGCCACGCTTAGTCGCGTTTGATATTGATAAAGAGTTTATCGGAGCTGTAATTGGTCCTGGTGGAAAAATCATTCAAGGGATTCAAGAAGAGACAGGTGCAATAGTTACTATAGATGAAATTGATGGTAAAGGCCATGTTGCTGTATCTGCAGCAAATAAGTCTGCAATAGAAGCAGCGGTCTCAAAAATTAAAGCCATCGTTGCAGTTCCTGAGGAGGGAGAAATCTACACCGGTCCTGTAAAAAACGTTCAATCTTTCGGAGCATTTATTGAATTTATGCCAGGCAAAGATGGTTTATTGCATATATCAGAAATAGATTGGAAACGTTATAATACAATTGAGGAGACAGGGATTAAAGAGGGCGATATATTAACTGTTAAATTGATTGAAATCGATAAGAAAACAGGTAAATATAGATTATCCACAAAAATACTTAAACCCAAACCGGAGGGTTATGAAGACCTTCTACCTCGTTCTCCAAGATCAGAGCGCGGAGAAAGACAATATCGCGGTGAACGGCCAATTCGAAGAGATCGCCATAATAATGGAGGCAGTTATTCTCGCCCAGATAATCGAGGAGGTATTGAAGAATAACCAAAAAACTCCAAACCTAACTATATATTTAAAGGCTGTATCAATTGATACAGCCTTCTTAAGTTTTGTTCCACAAAAACTTTATTCAAAAGGGCTCATTAAAAATTCAAAATCGATTTAAACAGAGGAATACGTTTATGAAAAATAACATAATAGTCCATTCATTTCAACAACAGGAAATTTCAAATATAAACCTTCCAGAAAGAATGAATAATCCATTTTTTTATAAACCTCATCCTCTTTGTATAATTGCAGCACAAAAAATCATATCATATATCAATTCCGATACTAAATGGAATGATGCTTTTTCTCAAGGTAAAATGCTTGGAGTTTTAATAGTAAAAGATAACAATGGAGAGATATATTATTTAGCTGCATATTCCGGAAATCTATTATTTAAAGAACATAATAACTTTTTCGTTCCTCCCATTTATAACCTTTCACATCCTCTGAACTTTTATAAAAAAGAAGAAGAGTATATTACAACTCTCAATAAAAAGATACTTAACATAGAAGAAGACTCTTATCTAAAATCTATTCAAAGCATGCGATTAGAAAAAGAGATAGAAATGAACCAAACTCTTAAAGCATTCAAGCAAAAGCTAATAGAAGCAAAATCTATACGTGACCAGAAAAGATATTATGGAGTTGATAAAAAAACAGAATTAGACTTAATTAAAGAAAGCCAATTTCTTAAAGCGGAATACAATCGAATAAAAAAACGGTATGAAAAAGAGGTTATGATAATTAAATTAGAAGAGGAGTCTCTTACACAAAAAATAACAGACTTAAAACAAGAGCGAAAACGATGTTCACATTCTTTGCAACAAAAAATTTTCGAGCACTTTATAATACATAATAGATTATCTCAAAGAAATAATCTGTTAGAAATTTTTAGCCAATCTCCCATCAAAACACCTCCTAGTGGTGCAGGAGAATGTGCAGCACCGAAACTCCTACAATATGCTTTTACTCATCAGCTTACACCCATCTCTATTTCAGAATTTTGGTATGGTAAAACTCCTCATTCAGAGCCTCGCAAACATGGGCAATTTTATTCTTCTTGTTTAGACAAATGTGCTCCTATCCTATCATTTATGTTGAAAGGGATAAAAATCAACTATCCTCAACCGAGATTATTATCTAATAAAGACATTAAGAAGATAAACATTCTATATGAAGATAACTCTTTAATAGTCGTCAATAAACCTATAGGTGTACTATCTACCAAAGGAAAAGAGAATAGCCTAACGATCTGTGACCTTATAAAATCAACTTCTCCTTCTAGATCCTTTCTTATACCAGTACACCGCTTAGACATGGATACATCGGGACTTTTAGTAATAGCAAAAACAATAAATGCGTATGAATTTCTACAAAAACAATTTACCGAACGTAGAGTCATAAAAAAATACATTGCAAAATTAGAAAAAGAAATCATTACTCATCAAGGAATTATTTCCCTTCCGATATGTCCAAATCCTACCATTCGTCCATACCAAAATGTAGATTATTCTTTTGGAAAAGTTGCTATAACCCGTTACAAAGTTATAGAAAAGCACAAAGGTGAAACACTTATATCATTCACACCATTGACAGGAAGAACACATCAATTAAGAGTTCATTCTTCTCACATACGTGGACTAAATAGTCCTATAGTAGGAGAATCACTCTATTCATATAAGATGAATGATATTTACAATAGTCGTCTTATGCTACATGCAGAAACCATACAATTCAATCATCCTGAAACTAATCAGATTATGAATTTTTGCGTCCCTATAAACTGGTAGGTATAAAAATATAGTTTGAACAGATTACAATCCTTTTTTACTGGATATTAAGCAATAGGGTCTAATAATTTGTTACAATTTGAAAGAAATTAAAAGAAAATCATTACATTTGCAAACTTCAATAATATACTAATAAGATTCTACACAAATCACAATAGAGATTATATACAATAATCATGTACAAGATTTTCTAGAATCTCATAATTTAGAATCATATTTAAATATGAATAATCATATCACCAATAAAATCAAACAGATACTTCTTTATAGCAAAGACGAGGCAAATCGTCTTCACCAACCCATTATCCGCCCGGAACATTTTTTACTTGGAATAATTAAGGATGGAAAAGGTATAGCTATAGAAACATTGGCACGTGCAGGAGTAGATTTTTCTTCTTTAAAACACAAATTAGAAGGATATCTATCCCAACAACCACAAACAGCCTCTTCAGATATAATACATCTATCTCTACAAGATAGCTCATCAATTCATTCCAACAATAAAAATACCAATGATAACAATAATGTTATTATAATGGATAAAGCGAGCGATCGAACGATAAAAATTTCTCAACTCGAAGCACGCATGATGAGAAGTAAGGAGACTGATTCAGAACACCTTCTTTTGGCTATGTTAAAAGATAGTAAAGGTATTGTTAGCCGATTATTAGATGAATATGATGTTAATTATAGCTCTTTTCATAGACTAATAGCTACAAACAACTCGTATGATTCAACTGAAGAATTACGAACAACAACTCTTCCTAATCCTAATAAAGTAACAATGATCGAAGATGAGGAAGATTGCGAGACATCGTATCCAGAAAATTCACATTTTAATAAAAGAGAAGTAAATCAAGCGACAGATATTCAAATAAAAAACGAAACACCTATACTAGACAGTTTCAGTTTTGACATTACTCAAGCAGCTGAAGAAGGGAAATTGGATCCGGTAGTTGGCAGAACTTCAGAAATCGAACGGTTAATGCAAATACTTACCCGTCGTCGCAAAAATAATCCAATACTCATTGGAGAAGCTGGAGTAGGAAAAAGTGCTATTGTGGAAGGACTAGCTCAACTAATAGCCCAAAAGAAAATTCCTTGGTTGCTCCAAGACAAACGAGTTGTTTCATTAGACTTAGCAGCTATCATAGCTGGGACTAAATATAGGGGACAATTTGAAGAACGATTAAAAATGCTCATCAAAGAACTTAAACGAAATAAAGATATTATTCTTTTTATTGATGAAATACATACGATGGTAGGTGCGGGTAATTCTCAAGGGAATATGGACGCAGCCAACATACTAAAACCGGCATTAAGTCGTGGAGAAATACAATGCATAGGCGCTACTACATTAGAAGAGTATAGACAAAGCATTGAGAAAGATAGTGCATTAGAACGACGTTTTCAAAAAATAATCGTCGAGCCTACATCTATTGATGATACTATCCACATACTACAAAACATCAAATCACGTTATGAAGAACACCACAATGTTTTATTTACAAACAAAGCTCTTTCAGCCTGTGTAAATTTAACTGATCGTTATGTTTCTGACCGAAATTTTCCAGACAAAGCTATAGATGCTCTTGATGAAGCAGGATCTCGCGTTCATATGCTCAACATGAATATTCCAGAAGACATTGATAATTTTGAAACAGAGATTAATCGCATCAAAAAACAAAAAGACGAAGCCATAAAGTTCCAAAACTTCGAAGATGCGGCTAATTATCGAGATCAACAACGACAATTAGAGACAAAATTAAAAGAAGCTAAAGAGCAATGGCTCAAACGACAGAAAGAAACACCTCATATAGTAGACGAAAATAATATTGCAGACGTTGTTGCTTCCATCAGTGGTATTCCCGTGCAAAAAGTAGCTACATCAGAAAGTCAAAAACTACTTACACTCCAACATACACTAAACCAACAAATCATTGGTCAAAAGGATGCTATTCAAAAAATAGTAAGAGCGATTCAAAGGAATCGAATAGGATTAAAAGATCCTAATAAACCCATAGGGACATTTCTCTTTTTAGGTCCTACCGGTGTTGGCAAAACATATTTAGCAAAAGGAATAGCAGAAACTCTTTTTGCTAACAAAGATAATTTAATCCGAATTGACATGAGTGAATATATGGAGAAGCACACCGTTAGTCGATTAGTTGGAGCACCTCCTGGTTACGTAGGGTATGATGAAGCAGGTCAATTAACAGAAAAGGTGCGTCGTAAACCATACTCTGTCATTCTTTTTGATGAGATAGAAAAAGCTCATCCTGATGTATTTAATATTCTATTGCAAATTTTTGATGAGGGTCACATCACTGATTCATGGGGTCGTCGCATTAATTTCAAAAATTGCATATTAATTATGACCTCCAATGTCGGAAGTCGGCAATTAAAAGACTTCGGGAATGGTATTGGATTTAGAAACAATGAGATAGAATCCGAAAAGAAAATGGCAGAAAGTGTTATTAAGAAAGCACTTAACAAGACATTTTCCCCGGAATTCTTAAATAGAATCGATGATATAATAACATTTGAACACCTTTCCAAAGAAGACATTAGGAAGATTGTAGAATTAGAAATCGAAAAGTTTAATTCCCGAATACATAATATGGGATATAGTATTACAATATCAAAAGAGGTAAAGGATTTTATTGCAGATAAAGGATACGATAAGCATTTTGGTGCTCGTCCCATAAAACGAGCGATTCAAACATACATAGAAGATGAATTATGCGAAGCATTACTTCAAGAAAGTATTACATTACAAAAGCTTACGCATATTGAAGTTTCTATGCCTACAAAAATGAGTTTTGATAATGAGAATAGAGAACTAGACATTAAACCAGTATTCTCTTTTATGCACAATGAGTAATAGTATAAACAGATTATCATAATTAAGAGTAATACAATAGAGCAAAGAGCAAAATGACATTTTATTTAATAAGTTTTTCACTTTTCTGAAATTTTTAATCATTTAATCAAAATAAATGTCTATATTTGCACAAATTTTGCCCTAATATCACTATAAAGAAGCGAATAATGAGACAGATTAAAATCACACAAAACATTACCCGCCGCACGGAAGAATCTATAGAGTCTTATCTAACAGCCATTTCTAAAGAACAAATGGTTACACCGGAAGAAGAGGTAGAATTAGCCCAAGCTATCCATCGTGGAGATCAAGCGGCTTTGGATAAATTAGTCCGTGCAAATTTGCGTTTTGTTGTTTCCGTTGCGAAACTTTATCAGAATCAAGGATTAAGTCTATCTGACCTTATTTCTGAGGGCAATGTTGGTTTAGTTAAAGCTGCCGAAAAATTTGACGAGACCCGTGGATTTAAATTTATCTCTTATGCAGTTTGGTGGATTCGTCAGTCCATAATGCAAGCCCTTAGTGAGCAAGCTCGTATGGTACGCCTTCCAGGTAATCAAAATAATCTTATACGACAAATCCGTGTAATACAAAATAGATTCGAGCAAGAACTTAATCGTCCGGCAACAATCGAAGAAATTGCAGACGAATTAGAAGTCGCTCCGGAAAAAGTACGAGAAACTATGGCGGCTAATAGCAGAGGCGTCTCTTTAGACTCCCCTCTTCAAGATGATGAAGATGGAACATTATTAGATGTCACACCAGATACGAAATTAGATAGTACAGACGCAACACTTAATAATGAATCTCTTCACATTGAACTTGAGAATTTATTAAACAGCATGCTTAAAGAGAGAGAGGCATTAATTATCAAACAAACATTTGGTATAGATTGCCCAGAAAAATCTCAAGAAGAGGTCAGCCAGGAATTAGGATTAACTCGTGAACGAGTTCGTCAAATCAGAGAAAGAGCTTTATTAAAAATTCGCAAAAGTCCTAATGCAAAACTTCTTTTAGCCTATCTTTAAAATTGATTCTTTTCAAAAGAACATCTAAATATTGAAAAGCGACGAAATATTACCTTCGTCGCTTTTCATATTTTATAACAATAGTTAATCCCAATAATTGATATTACAATTATGCATCTTAATCAATAATCCATTTAATGTTGATATTGCAATGGATTAAGCACCCCTACTTCCTGCATCCATTTTTCCACAATCATAGGCCAGCAAGCAGTACTGCCAGGTTGACGACGCAATGAAATCGCATGTCGGCCAAACGGGAAAATATGCAGAGAAGATTTTGTAACACCAGCATTTAGCAAAGCTTGAAAAAAAGCGACACTATTAAGAGGCGAAACAGATTTATCATCACTCGCATGAATAAGTAATGTCGGAGGATTAGAAGACGTGACCTGATGATCCATAGAAAAACGGATTCGAGCATTGGGATCATCTTTTAAATCACCCAATAACGCACTTCTACTCCCTTTATGAACTATGCTATCTACCATTGAAATCACAGGAGACACTAAAATCGCAAAGTTTGGTCTATAATTTAATCTGTCCAATCCATCTCCTACTTGAGACCAATCTTCAAGAATAGTAGAGAGAGATGCTGAAAGATGAGCACCTGCACTTGATCCCATCACACCAATAGCAGTTGTATCAATGTCCCATTTTTCTGCATTATTCCTAATTAATCTTATAGCCCTTTGAGCATCTTGCAAAGGAACTTTCCAAGAAATTTCAACATCTGGAGATGTTGGAAATCTATGTTGTAAAACAAAAGCTGCGACACCAATAGAGTTAAACCACTTAGCTAAAGAGAATCCGCTTATCTCATGTGCTAGACGCACATAACCTCCACCGGGAATAATGAGAACCGCAGTTTTAGTATTCTCTTGCCTGGATGGCAAAAAAGCATAAACTCCTGGGGTTCCCACTTGTATAATGCGTTCTCGGGCAATAGAATCTTTTACTTCAATTCCTTTGCTATTAGGCATATTGTCGCTCCACAATGGGATAAAATCTTGTGCATCGATGGGCAAACAACTAAAAACGAGACACAAAAAAGGAAGAATAATCTCTTTCATATATATTTGAAAATAGTAGATAACAGAATAAATAATAAATATAATTTAAAACTCTATATTCCTTTAATAAAGGAACAACGTTGTTTATGGCATATAGGATTAAAATAAGCCCATTGTTCTTGTACTTTATTATTTGTCGCTAATTCGGGATTACTCTCTGCCCAATGGTAACCATTTGCTATCGCTTGAGGGATCAATTCTGTAAAAAGCAAAGCGTTGACACCTTTACCTTGATAATCTGGATGGACACCGACAAGATACAAATCCCATACATCTGTACCTCGCAGATACATTGCTTTAAACATATGCCACCACCCCAAAGGGAAAAGATTTCCATGAGCTTTTTGTTGTGCTTTAGAAAGAGATGGACATGTAATACCAAAACAAACGACATTATCTTCTTGATCCACAATAAGACGGATACAATCCAATCTGATAAAAGGAAGATAAACTGAAATATAATAGTCTATCTGTTTCTTAGATAAAGGACAAAATCCATAAAGAGGAGCATAACATTTATTAAGCAATTCAAAAATTGAACGACCATACTTTTTTACCAATTTCCATCTATTAGATGGGCGAACCACCCTTAATCCAAATCTTTGTTTCACAATATTTGCGACACGCAGATGTTTATCAGGAACGGCCTTAGGCAATTGCATTAAATATTCATTCCACAGAGCATCTTGATGCATCCCGTAGTGTTCAAAATGTTCTCTATAATATGGATAATTATAAATTGTAGCAATAGTAGCTAATTTATCATGTCCTTTAATGAGGCATCCTTCATAGTCCAAATCAGTAAACCCTAACGGACCCACGAGAATATTCATTCCTTTATTCCTACCCCATTCACAAATCGTGTCAAGCAAGGCTCTACTTACTTCATAATCATCAATAAAATCTACCCATCCAAAACGACATTGTAAAACCTGCTGTTGTTCATTGAGTTTATGGTTGATAATACCTGCAATTCTCCCCACAGGACATCCTTCTTTATAGGCTATATAAAACACAGCCTCACAAAAATCAAAGGCCGGATTTACCGCCGCATCAAAGGTATCTATTTCATTGGTAATAAGCGGTGGCACATAAAAACAATTATCTCGATAGAGATCAATCGCAAAAAGGACGAATTGACGTAATTCTTTACGAGTGGAAAGTTTTTTAAGTTCTATCATGAATAGGTGTCAATTGAATAGGTTAGAAGATTTTAATCAGAATTTCTTTCTACATAATGTTCTTCTTTTTGAACTACCTCTGAAGCTCTCACTAAAGCGCCATTAATATGATCATAAATATTGTGAGAGCCGACCTTACCGAAAAGCGAAGTACGTTGCACCATGCGAAGCACATCCTCTCTTACACCTGACAAAATGACATGAATACCATCAGCATGGCTTTTATCTACAAACACTTCCAAATTATGTATCCCGGTGGCATCAACAAATGGAACTTTACGCATACGAATAATACGAACGATCGGAGTTTCAGACATCTGAGAAGCGATCTCATCAAAGCGATTGGCAATTCCAAAAAAGAAGGGACCATCTATCTCATAAATCTGAACACCGGTTGGGATAATGAGTTTCTCGTCTTCCGATGTGGTAACATCCGTATCTTGATTTGCATCGATTTCATCATGAAGCAAAGAAACATGAGAAGTATTAGCCATGCGTTTAAATAGTAAAAGACATGCCAAAACTAATCCAAATTCGATTGCAATTGTTAAATCAAAAATAATCGTCAGAAAAAAAGTAACCAATAAAACAGAAACATCACTTTTCGGATGTTTTAAAAGAGCTTTAAACGTACGCCATCCAGACATATTATAACTAACAATTACTAAAACACCGGCTAAACATGCCATTGGGATATATTCTGCTAATGGCATTAATACCAAAAGAATTAGTAATAAAACGACAGCATGAATCAAACCCGCTATCGGTGTCCGACCTCCATTATTAATATTAGTCATAGTACGAGCAATCGCTCCAGTAGCAGGAATACCTCCAAAAAGAGGAGTAACCATATTTGCAACACCTTGCGCTATAAGTTCTGTATTTGAATTATGACGATCACCAATAACACCATCAGCGACAGCAGCAGAGAGCAACGATTCGATAGCGCCCAATATGGCAATCGTAAATGCTATCGGCATCAGGTCTTGAATCATGGTCCACGATATAGTAGGAACGACCATGTCCGGCAATTGAGACTCTATATGAAAGCGATCTCCAATTGTATCAATACCCTCAATACCCAAAAATTCTTTCATCCCTAATACCACAAGAGTCACAGCAATAATAGCATAAAGAGAACCTGGTATTTTATTGAGCCCAGGTATTTTTTTAGTCCATTTCGGAGTAAAAATAATTAAAATGATACTAACAATAGACATCAGAAAATTCCAAAGATTAAAAGTATCCGCATGACGAAAATAGCACATCCACTTACCGACAAAATCTCCAGGAGTTTTCAGAGGCTTCATTAGTGGAGCACCATCATTAGTATAGATAACACGACCCATTTCGTCATATGCGATCTCTTTCAAGCCAAATACATCCCCTAACTGAGTTGTAAAAATTGTAATAGCTATACCAGCAGTAAAGCCAATAACAATCGGGTATGGAATAAACTTAATTACCGTACCCAATTTGAAAACGCCCATCAATATCAACAAAAAACCGGCTAATAAAGTTGCAACAGTTAAGCCACTGATACCATATTGAGGATTTGTAACAATGCCATAAATTATAACGATAAAAGCTCCAGTTGGTCCTCCTATCTGAACTTTCGTACCTCCTAAAAGAGAAATAATAAAACCGGCTACGATCGCTGTAATAATACCTTTTTCTGGGCTTACACCCGAAGCTATACCAAAAGCAATTGCCAAAGGCAAGGCAACAATACCGACAATAAGACCTGCTAAAGCATCCTGACCCAACATTGTAACAGTATATCCTTTCAAACAAGAAAGGATACGAGGTCTAAAATCCAATAATTTCATAACTAAACAACACTTTAATACGTATAAAAACAAACGCGATATCAGAAAACAAAAATTATCCAATATTGTAAAACAACAAAAAACTTAAATATAATCTTGTAATAAAGTTACTCTTTTTCACCGAAACATAAATCACCGGCATCTCCCAAGCCCGGAACGATATACTTATGTTGATCAAGATGCTCATCAATAGCTGCTACCCATAAAGTAGTATCTATAGGGAAATGTTCTTCTATATATGCAACAGCCTCTCTACTTGCAATTACCGAAACGATATGTACCTTTTCAGGAGTTCCCTTTGTCAAAAGAGCTTCATAAGCGAGTTGCATACTGCCACCGGTAGCCAGCATCGGGTCAGTCAATATCAGCACTTTTCCATCCAAAATTGGCGAAGCAATATATTCAATATGTATATCGAAATTGATTTCATCATCATATTTTCGATAAGCAGAAACAAAAGCATTCTCTGCATCGTCAAAATAATTTAAAACCCCTGTATGCAAAGGTAACCCTGCGCGCAAAATAGATGCTAAAACCAGCTGATCTGAAGGCATATTGACAGGCGCTACTCCCAAAGGTGTAGTGACATTTTGCTGTTCATAATTTAGAGTGCGACTAATTTCATAAGCCATCACCTCTCCAATTCGCTCTACATTACGTCTGAAACGCATTCTGTCATTCTGAATATTAACATCGCGTAATTCTGCAATAAATCTATTAACGACAGAATTTGTTAGAGAAAAATCTACAATTTTCATTGATGACAATTATAAAATGATAAACTATTTTTGCAAAAATAAATAGAAATATTACATCTCAGCAATAACTTGCCCAAATATCTCTAATATTCTTACCATTAATTAAATATTTTACCTGATTTTGCAAAGTGGTCAATTCAAACCGGCTTGACGTCGCTTTACTGTCAGAAACAGCAAAATGCTCTTTATAATATGATCGATATTGTCTGGTTTCTCTCCACACCAACTGATCAATTCATCAATGTAATCTCGGGATTGTTGTTTTGTTGTTTCAAAAATTCGACAGTAAGACAATGATGTATCTAAAAATAAGCTACCCAAAGTATCTTTATTCGATTCTACTACTGCATACTCGTCATAAATACGTATCGAACATTCGACAGCCATAGTGTTTATTATTTTTATATGGTAATTTAGATTAATAATTTTTTTAGTTGTTCAAAGGTATAGCAAAAGATAGAGACTTTCAAATAAGTTTTCTAAAAAAAATTTATTTTCTACATTTTTCTCCTCAATAATTTGCGTTTACACATACCCAATGACATTCTTCGGGCATTCGCACTCAAATAAAATAAATAGTTTTATAAAATTCTACTTGTAGCCGGAAGAAATCGATCGAAAACGAACTAATAAGTCTCCATTGCCGTTTTCTTTTCGATCAAACATAGAAAAACCAATGTCGATAAAAAATTTCAGAGAAGTGAAATAGATTCATTCAACAAAGAAAACAAACCCCAAATTATCATTTAAACATTAAATCAAATCAAGATGAAACGTATTTTACATTGGGTGTTGACCTCAGTCCTGCTGTCGTCCACCGTTTTTACGATCACAAATGCTCAGAACAACAACGGAAGCGTTGATTTGAGCTTATATGAGGTAGATCTTGTTTCCGGAGGTAAAGTGATTGATCGTGGCATCATTGGCATTCTCTCCGAAAATGCTCCGACACACTATCAAGCTGGCAAGCTGCCTCGCTTTGCTATTATCGGTAAAGAAAAACAATTTTATTTAGGCATCGGCGGATATGTTCGAGGCACTGTTTCATTCGATTGGGGCAACCCGGTTGACAACGCCAATTATTTCGTTACTTCCAAAATAAGCCGTCCGGACCTCAATGGAGATGGCATATCTGATGCCGGCAATGGTGGAAAGACACAAATCAGCATGGGGACTACCAATCTTTTTTTCAATTTTGTTGCTCTTCCCGGCACAGAAAATCAGATTGGAGCTTACATTGATTTTAACTTTGACAAGGATCATTATGGCTTAGACCTGAAACATGCCTATATGACATGGCGAGGTTTCATGGCCGGCTATAATTACTCCATCTTTGCAGATCAGCAGTGTATCCCTATGACTGTGGATTTCCAGGGTGCACCTTCACTGACCACGGTTAAGACCTCTATGCTTGCCTGGACGACGCAAATCAATCGTTTCAGCATGGGTATCGCCATCGAGTCCCCGATTTATAGTGTTACCGAAGGAGAGCATGCCAAGCTCGTCAATCAAAGGATGCCCTCTGTACCACTCTTCGTCAAATACTCATGGAGTGATCGCAGTCACACCCGCTTGTCTGCCATAATGCGTAATATTCAGTATAGAAATCTTCTCACCAATAAAAACAAAGACAGATTCGGATATGGCGTTCAGCTCTCCGGTGTGCTCAATGTTTTGGACATGTTAGACTTCTATTACCAGGGTGTATGGGGAGATGGCATAGCCGATTACATTCAGGATCTCAATGGCATGAATCTTGACATGACACCCGACCCCAAACACGTAGGTAAATTAAAAGGGACACAACAGTTAGGGTTTATGGGAGGTTTTCGCATAAATTATAGCCGAAACCTCTTCTCCAACCACATGTTCTCTCAAGTGCGCAGTTTTGCCAAAAACTATAAAGACATGACTGGATATAGATTAACAGATGGTTCGACGATGCTTTCCGAAATACCATGGGGAGATCAATACAAATATGGTCAATATTTGTGTAATAACATCTTCTACTCTTATGGTCAATTACAATTGGGCTTAGAATACATCTGGGGTGCACGCAAAAATATGAGTGGCGAATTCCGTCATGATAACCGCCTCCAATTCATGGCTCAAATCAACTTCTAGGATGGTTTAGGGGTTGAGAAGTTTAAGGGTTAAAAATAAACTTCTAAACCCTTCACCCCCTCAACCCTTAAACCAAATAAGGACTACGTCCGCTATAGCTAATGGCAATGGCTTATGGCTCTTTACTCTTGTCAGCCCCTAAACTTAAAGAGCAAAGAGAAAAGAGGAGCCATCTGCCATCGCCATCAGCCATAGCGGGGTATAGTCCCAAAAAGCCATCGCCATCGCAGGGTGAAGCCCTAAACCCCAAACCATACAATTAATATTTTTTAACCCTGCACCACTTATTGTAAAAAATACAATTAGCATCGAGACAAACCACAAACTCGATTTTGGACCAATAGTTTGTTATTTGATCCATTTTTCAAATTAAATGGACAAAAATTGCATAATGTAATCTGTTGCACAATTATCCTTTGCCATAAGGAAATGCCATAGCACTACTATTTCTTATTGTACAAATGACAATAATCAAGAGAAAAAAATTAATTTAAACTGCCATAAAACAGCCGAAAGAAATGTCCAACTTATTTTAAAATCTGTTATATTTGCCCAAATAAATCATTTCTGACACATATCCTATGGCAAATACCATCGTCCACCGTCATACCACGATGCTTTATGAGAATGGGAATTTTTATCCGCATGTCTCAGTCGATTGTGTAATATTAGGATATGACGGAGATGCCCTCCAAGTCTTGTTGTCTCGCAAAAGTAGCGAAAATCCTAACTCCTCGTTACGCACATTAAAATTACCAGGACGCCTCCTCTATGCCGACGAAGATCTGGACGATGCCGCCAAAGACATCATCAAGCAACTCTCTGATAGCAAAAATCACTACATACACCAGTTCAAAACATTTGGTTCTCCCGATCGGACATCCAATCCCAAAGATATACTTTGGCTGGAAAATGCAGTCAAGCAAAAAATTGGGCGAATAGTCACCGTGGCGTATATGTCGCTCATTCGCATCAATAATCGCACCCAAAAGAAATTTGCCGGCCATGAAGCCGGATGGTATAGGGTAGATAACATTCCTGAGCTGGCATTTGATCATAACCACATCATCTCTGATGCACTTCGAGAGATCGACCGCCTCTCCTCCATACAGCCACAACTGTTATTTGAGATGCTTCCTCAAAAATTTACAGCCTTACAACTCCGGCGACTATACGAACAGATATCGGGCAAAAAAATAGATGTACGCAACTTTCACAAGACGACACTCAACAAGCCCTACATCGTCCCACTCGACGAATGGGAAACCAACGTTGCGCACAGAGCCGCCAGATATTACAAATTTCAGTCATCAAAATTAAACAAATAACACACTAAAAACACTATTTTAAAAATATGTATTTACTCGGATTAGACATCGGATCATCCTCCGTCAAAGCCTCCCTGGTCGATGCCGGCACAGGCAAATGCATCGCACAGGATTTTATGCCCAAAGTCGAACAGCCCATCACAGCCATCAAAGCGGGCTGGGCAGAGCAAGACCCGGAGATGTGGTATAACAACATGAAAGCCGCGTTGAGCAACGTCATGACCGCCGCCGGAGCACACCCCTCTGACGTAAAAGCCATAGGCATCTCCTATCAGATGCACGGACTAGTCCTCATAGACAAAGAGAAAAATGTCCTCAGACCAGCCATCATCTGGTGCGACAGCCGTGCCGTCCCCTACGGAGCAAAAGCATTCGAAGCCCTTGGCGCAGACTACTGCCTGGGCCATCTACTCAACTCTCCCGGCAACTTCACCGCTGCCAAACTGGCTTGGGTCAAAGAGCACGAACCGGAAACCTTCGAGAAAGTCCACAAACTGATGCTTCCCGGAGACTACATTGCGATGAGACTGACAGGAGAAATAAACACCACCGTCAGCTCCCTCTCTGAAGGCATATTCTGGGACTTCAAAAATAACTGCATCAGCCGAGAATTGATGCAGCACTATGGTTTTGACCTCGACCTCATCCCCGACATCGTCCCGACATTCAGCATCCAGGGCAGAGTCAGCGCCGCCGCAGCTGCCGAACTCGGACTTGCTGCAGGGACCCCCGTCTCCTATCGTGGCGGTGACCAGCCCAACAATGCACTTTCGCTGGGCGTGCTTCGTCCGGGCGAAGTGGCATCCACAGCAGGCACATCCGGCGTGGTCTATGGCGTCATCGGCGACGTCAACTACGATCCCCTCTCGCGCGTCAACACCTTTGCACATGTCAACCACACCGCCGAAAATCCCCGTCTTGGAGTCCTCTGCTGCATCAACGGCACCGGCATCCTCAACTCATGGATGCGGCGCAACGTCATGCCCGACGGCATCAGTTACAGCGAGATGAACGATCTGGCTGCGCAGTCACCCATTGGCTCATGCGGAGTGAGCATCGTCCCCTTTGGCAACGGAGCCGAACGCATCCTCCAAAACCGCGAGACAGGCGCCTCCATACACGGCATCAACTTCAACATCCACGAGCGCAAACACCTCATCCGCGCTGCACAGGAGGGCATCGTCTTCAGCTTCATCTATGGCATGGAGATCATGCAGCAGATGGGACTCTCGCTCGACACGATCAAAGCCGGCAAAGCCAACATGTTTTTGAGCCCCATCTTCCGCGACACCCTCGCCGGAACCACCGGAGCCACCATCGAGCTCTATGACACCGACGGAGCCGTCGGAGCTGCCAAGGGAGCCGGAGTCGGAGCCGGCATATACACCTCCACCGACGAGGCATTCTCCACCCTCAGCAAACTTGCCGTCATCGAGCCCGACACCCGCCACGCGCAGGCATACCGTGATGCCTACACCGCCTGGCGCAGCCACGTCGGCTGACCCACATAAAAACATTGAGAAATAATCATAATTAACCCATTTTTTTACTTTTAAAACCACAAAACAATGACAAAACAGTATTTTCCCAACATCGGTAAGATCCAGTTTGAGGGCAAAGACTCCAAAAACCCCATGGCTTACCACTACTATGACGAGAACAAAATCATCATGGGTAAACCCATGAAAGAGTGGCTTCGCTTTGCCATGGCCTGGTGGCACACCCTCTGCGCAGACGGAGGCGACCAGTTTGGTGGAGGCACCAAAACATTCGCCTGGAACGAAGGCGCCAATGCCATCGACATCGCCAAGCAAAAAGTAGATGCCGGATTTGAGATTATGCAGAAACTCGGCATCAACTACTACTGCTTCCACGACGTCGATCTTGTCAGCGAAGGCAACAGCATCGAAGAGTATGAAGCCAACCTCAAAGCCGTCGTAGCCTACCTCAAGGAGAAAATGGCCGAAACCGGCATCAAGCTCCTTTGGTCCACAGCCAACGTCTTTGGCCACAAGCGCTACATGAACGGAGCATCGACCAATCCGGACTTCGATGTCGTAGCCCGCGCCATCGTGCAGATCAAAAATGCCATCGATGCCGGCATCGAGCTCGGCGCTGAGAACTACGTCTTCTGGGGCGGACGCGAAGGCTACATGAGCCTCCTCAACACTGACCAGAAGCGTGAGAAAGAGCACATGGCCACCATGCTCCGCATGGCACGCGACTATGCACGCAGCCGTGGCTTCCAGGGCACCTTCCTCATCGAGCCGAAACCCATGGAGCCCTCCAAGCACCAGTATGACGTCGACACAGAGACCGTCATCGGCTTCCTCAAGGCACATGGCCTCGATGGCGACTTCAAGGTCAACATCGAAGTCAACCATGCCACCCTCGCCGGTCACACCTTCGAGCACGAGCTCGCTGTAGCTGTGGACAATGACATGCTCGGCTCCATCGATGCCAACCGTGGCGACTATCAGAATGGCTGGGACACCGACCAGTTCCCCATCGACCAGTATGAGCTCGTACAGGCATGGATGCAGATCCTCCGCGGAGGAGGTCTCGGCACCGGAGGCACCAACTTTGACGCCAAGACCCGCCGCAACTCCACTGACCTCGACGACATCTTCATCGCCCACATCGCAGGCATGGATGCCATGGCTCGCGCCCTCGAAAACGCAGCTCGCCTTTTAGAGGAGTCCCCCTATCGTCAGATGCTTGCCGATCGCTACGCATCCTTTGACAGCGGCGAGGGCAAGAAGTTCGAAGAGGGCAAGATGACCCTCGAGGAGGCTTATGAGTATGGCAAGAAAGTCGGAGAGCCCAAACAGACCTCCGGCAAGCAGGAGCTTTATGAGGCCATCGTAGCCATGTATTGCTAAACTCCCCCCTGTTTTTAGCACCGCATAATCTTTAGAGACGGCTGTGTCCCCATCGGGCGCAGCCGTTTTTGATAGGTACAACATGGTGAGATAAAGAAAGGCAGAGGATGATTTGAGAGAAAAAGAGAAACAAAACTCACCCCGACAGCGCTCTCCATTTTCTTAATTTACAACAATGATAGGAGTAAGAGCGCTGTCGGGGTGAGTGCAACTCGGAGTCCCTAATTATGTTAAGGGGTTAGTAATTCTCATATTCATCCCATGCCGAGCTGCGACGACGTTCTGGTTTGAGATTGTCGGTTGTAGTCTCATCACTTATAGGCAGAGACGTAGAAATTATCTTTTCCGGATCTACTTTAATAATCTCAATATTAGGTTTCTTATACAGTTTCATATTTTTATTTTTCATAAAGGATTACACATTAGTTTATCTCACGATCACTTTCTTACCACCGACTACATAGATACCCTTACGGCTCAGATCATCAACTCTTCTGCCTTGCAAGTCGTAGATAATCTCTTTATCGGTTCTGTCTGTCACGATCTGATCAATCTCTGTCTCGTTTTGTGAAGCACCAAACCGGACTGCGGAGATCTTACTTCCGACAGGAATCTCCAAGAAAGCCTTATTTGCCCCGATTATCTCTCCGACATATTGATAAAAGCCGACACCTAAACTACCCACAGCAAGCGTATATACTTTGCCATCGAAGAACTCTTTCGGTGTGTCCTCCAATACCCCTTGCAAATCGTTATTATCTATATATTCTCCCTCTTCGTCTGTCTCCTGTAAAGGATAATTTCCGGGAGCGGCCTGAAGCACAACTGCTGTTTCTGCCGGAATAATGCCGGAGATCTCATGCAGTGTCAGATAGTCTCCATTGAGAGTTCCATAATAGGCTTTCATTCCTTCCGGAATTTCAAGAGCACTTTCCCAATAGAGAGTCGCCCATCCGGCTGAAGATATAGAGAATGTCCGAGCCATCTCATTGATGTTTAGGAACTCACTCCAGTAGGGAGAGAGACGATATTCATCTATACATCCATGAGGGACGGTTAGAGTACAGGCTTCATAATCCACTCCATCAAAAGTGTAGTAATCGATGCTTACCGGAGATTCCCAATAGGCATAAATGCTGTCTAACTCTATACAAGAATTAAACGCCTCTGTCTCAATACTGGTTATCGTATTTGGCAGTGAGACAACCCGGAGATTTTCGCAAGACTTAAATGCAGCTTGTCCGATACTCTTCATCCCCTCCGGCAGTACGGCAGACGTAATTAGTGCGCAATTTTCAAAGGCAGACTTACCGAGAGTCCGAAGATTCTCCGGCCATGCGATATCCTCCATCAAGACACAACCCTTAAATGCTCCATCTCCGATATGCGACACATTATCACTGATCTTTACAGATGTCAATCTTGTACAGTTATTGACCAAATTATTCCCGATCGTATTGACGCTATCTCCAACTTCCAGAGATTTCACACTCAGATGGTCATAAAATGGAGAATATCCGGATGTCGGATAATTGAGATCTCGCCCGACATAAATCGTCACCAACGGACAGTCATAAAATAGACCAGTTCCATTAGTATTGTACCCCAACTCTAAGACTTTATTGCCATCTTCTATCTTGCATGATCTCAAAACGCTACAGCCTGAGAACGCTCCATTACCGATATAGCTCACACTATTGGGCAACGTCAGATCTTTCCATGCACTCATCCCTTTAAATGCCGATGCTCCGATCGAGTCCAGACTGCATCCGAATGTCATTTTGCTGACCTTGGCAAGTCCCTCAAATGCAGATACACCAATGTGTGTCAAACTATCCCCAAGGGCAAATGAAGAAACGATATTAGCACATCCTCGGAAAGCATAATCCCCTATTCGTTTTAGGTTTTTAGGCAGAGAGAGATACTTAAGACTGGTATTTCCATCAAAGGCAGAAACTCCGATCCGCTCCACTGTGTTAGGAATCTTTAGTGTCGCGGGGAGGGAATTACAACCGGTAAAAGCATAGTCATTTATCCTCTTTAGGTTTTTATTCCAAGTAAGAGAAGAAAGTCCCGAACAGCCATAAAAAGCACATTTCGTTACCACTGTTACACTATCTCCAATTACGACAGACTTTAATGCTATATTGTTGGCAAAGGGAGCAGAGTGCGCCGACGCATTATAGCTGTAACTCAGATTTCTTCCTAAATGCAATGTTGTAATCGGGCAGTCGGCAAATAGTCCTTCTGTAGTTGATTTGTAACCTAACTTTAATGTATTCATTCCATCTTGTAGGATCACTTTAGAAATGGATGTGCATCCTTCAAAAGCATAATTCCCGATGTTCGTAACGCTATTAGGAATATCGATGCTATTCAAGCCACTACAATTTTGGAAAGCAGAACTGCCGATACTTGTGACACTATTAGGGATTTCGATGCTAGTCAAGCCACTACAATTTTGGAAAACAGAACTGCCGATACTTGTGACACTATTAGGGATTTCGATGCTAGTCAAGCCACTACAGCCAGAAAAAGCAGAATTACCAATGCTTGTGACGTTTTTACCTATTTCAATGCTCATTAATCCACTACTGTTATAAAAAGCAGAATTGCTTATGTTTGTCACAGAGTCCCCGACTACAACTTGTTTAAGAATAGTTTTATATGCAAATGGTGAATATCCACTGGAATGACTTAAGTTTCTACCTATATAAAGCAAATCGATAGGACAATCATAAAATAGGCCCTCTCTTGATATTTCATCGTAATCTCCTTCCTCATTATAACCTAATGACAAGCTAGTAGAAGCATCAGCAATAATCACTATAGATAATGAAGAACAACCACTAAAAGCAGAATTCTTAATTTGACTAACAACACCACTTATCTCAACATATTTGAGTGTAGTTTTATCAGCAAAAGGAGAATTGCCATACCTATAGTGGGTGGAATAACTTAAGTTGCGACCTATATAAAGTGAGTCAATAGGACAATCGGAGAAGAGTCCTTTTCCTTTTTCGTTCCAACCTCCTGATCCATACCAACCAGAATGATATTCACCTTCCTCATTATAACCTAAGGACAACGTTGAAGAGCCATCTGCAAAAATCACTTTAGACAATGAGGTACAACCACTAAATGCCTTATTTCCTATACTTGTAACGCTATTAGGAATCTCAATGCTCGTCAAGCCACTACAGCCATAAAAAGCATTACTAGCAATACTCGTGACGCTATTAGGAATCTCAATGCTCGTCAAGCCACTACAATTATAAAAAGCATAACTGCCAATACTCGTGACGCTATTTCCAATTTCAATACTCGTCAAGCCACTAGAATTATAAAAAGCATAACTGCCAATGCTCGTGACAGAATCTCCCACTACAACCTGTTTAAGATAAGTTTTATTAGCAAAAGGTGAATATCCATATTCATAACCGGAAGAATAACTTAGGTTGCGACCGACATAAAGTGAGTCAATAGGGCAATCATAAAAGAGGCCTTTGCCTCCACTGGATGAATAACCATTATAATCTAACGACAAAGAGGTAGAGCCATCTGCAAAAATCACTTTAGACAATGAGGTACAGCCATTAAATACACAATTTTCGATGCTTGTGACACTATTACGTCAAGCCACTACAATTATAAAAAGCAGAACTACCAATGCTCGTGACGCTATTTCCAATTTCAAGACTCGTCAAGCCACTACAATTATAAAAAGCAGAACTGCCGATGCTTGTGACACTATTAGGAATTTCAAGACTCGTCAAACCACTACAATTATAAAAAGCAGAACTGCCGATGCTCGTAACGCGATACTCCTTACCACTATAAGATATGGTTATAGGAATGACGACATCGCCCGAATACTCACTAGAGTAACTTGAATACGAGGATCCTCGATAGGTCACCGTAGCAGTCAAGGATGAAGAATTAAGATTGTAATAAACCCCTCCCACCACACAATCATGTGCGTATATCGAGGGTGCAAGAAGCAGTGCAGAGACTGCAAGCCAAAGTTTGAGAAATTTGGGTTTCATAATAATTGGATTATTAAAAGTGTTTTAATTGACAATAAAAGCTTAATGGATAGGCAATAATCCACACAAAAGAAGATATGCCCCGACTCTCCTTGCAAAGTCGGATGCTGCTTCAATTCCCTAAGAGCGGCGATGTAAAACGATATGAGTAAATACACAAAAAAGGCGCGGGAATTGCACTGGTTGTTTGTTCCCGTTCTTCGAGGCCTTCGCATGCCCATGATTACCAGAACAAACAATGGAGGCCCCACGCCGAATATGTATATAACAACCCGACCACGATCTTTGCCCATAAAGGGCAAAGACACGAAGACGGAAGTATATGCATACTCCGAGGACATCTACCACTGTTTTATTCTTTGGTAATCATTAGAAGTTGCGAAGTTCCGAAGAACCAAAGAAAAAACGACGAGTTGACGTCTTTCAATATGTATTATCCCCTCCCTCATCCACTATTAACAGAGACTTCCCGAGAGATAGGACGTTGCAAAGGTAGTAAAAAGCTGAAAAGCATACAAATTTTCAGGGATTTTTTTGTTTTCATGCAGAAAGGCACACAAGAATGCTGCGTTGATCACAAACAATCAGAGATGATTATCTCGCACAACACACACAGAATCCACGTTTTCCTATCCGAATGGTGCACATAAGAGATAACTTGCAAGCACTTGTGAGAAAAAATCCTATGAGCATACACTTCTCGCAAGAGAAAATACAGTATGAACATCCCAATGCGTTAAGGAATTTTAAGATATTGCCAATTACCCCTCTTGACATCGGCTTTCGAATGTTGTATCTTCGCAGTGTATTAGTTAAAGGGTTTATAAGCTACGCTCTCTATGGTGGGAAGATAGCAAAGGCGGGATCTAGTGTTGAGGGACTACGCCTTCTGTCAAGACAACAGACATAATTAACATATATAGCGAGGAAAGATATCATCAAGATACTTCCCTCGCTCATTGTATTAAGGCCATAATATATATAATATTAGAAAACACAGCGCGCTGTGTCGGGTTACACAGTGCGCTAAGATAGGTAACACAGCGCACTGAAGAGGCTGATGCAGCGCGCTAAGATGGGCAACGCAGCGTGCTGTGACAAGAGGCAAAGCATGCTGTGTTAAATAGAACTGCGTGCACAACGAGATTATTAAGAACTTTAATGCCCCCAATATACCAAATATTGAGGTCAAACATCAGACTTGATTTTGCCACCCATTTGCTAATCAGAGATTACACTATTTGGTTAATATTCCATAATCCCCCCTCATTAAGTTATTTTTCCATTCACAGATCACACTGCTTTGTCCCGTCGTCACACAACCTTTTTCATCGGTCAGTGGTTATAACCTACAAAGGCTACAGCAAGATGAGCACAACACACACAGACTCCGCTCCCGGCACACACTGCTTAGAGACGCTCCCCCTGCGCAGAGGGCACATCAGGGTGCTATGCATCGCAGCACTGGGGCAGATCATGGGGGCAGGGCTCTCCACATTGATAGGGATCATCCTCCCACTGATGCAACTCTCCATGCACACCACGCTCTCCCCTCTCGCACAGGGCATCGTGGGGTGTGCCAGCCTCGTTGGGATAACGATCGGGTCGATAGTGATGGGCCACTGGAGCGAGCGAAGGGGCTATGTCACCCTGTTTCGCCTCTGCCCGGCACTGGTCTTAACCGCCTCGATCGGGGCATGGCTGGCCGACGGCGTGGGGAGCCTCACGGTGGCTCTGCTGCTCATGGGGATAGGGATCGGAGGAGAGTATAGCCTGGACTCAAGTTATGTCTCAGAGATTATGCCCAGACGATGGCGTCTGTGGATGGTCGGTGCCACCAAGGCTGCAGCCTCACTGGGCTATGTCTCCATGGCGCTCGTCAGCTGGTGGGTGATCGGGAGGTGGCAGGGCCCGGAGGCATGGCAGAACTTGCTGCTGCTGACGTCGGCCACGGCACTCGTGACGCTGCTGCTGCGGATCGCCATGAGAGAGAGTCCGGGGTGGCTGCTCGCTCATGACCGCCGCAGGGAAGCTGTGGAGGCAGCAAAGTATTTTTTGGGTCGGGACGTGACGATCAAGCCCTATGGACGCTCGTCACGTAAGGCGACAAGCAGAGAGAGAGAACCCGACCGGCAGAGCCTCAGGAAAATCATCTTCACCGGCATGCCGTGGGCATGCGAGGGACTGGGCATCTACGGTATCGGGGTCTTTACGCCCCTGCTGCTGATGCACCTGGAGCGCGGGCATAGGGCTGCCAGCCAGGCGGTGTCGATGGAGGCGATCGTCCGCTCAGTAGAGATGACGACTGGGGTCAACGTCTTCATCCTGATTGGCTTTGCGCTGGGGCTGCTCTGCATCGGTCGGTTTGATCACATCAAGATGCAGGTGTGGGGCTTCGTCTTTTGCGCCATCGGGCTCACCATCATGTGGCTGGCCTATCGGCTGGATCTCCCTCTGAGGGTAGCCATCGGGGGGCTGATGATCTTCGAGCTCTTTATCAATGCAGGGCCTCACCTGCTCACCTTTATCATGCCCACAGAGGTCTATCCTGTCAGCGAGCGCAGCCGGGGTGCCGGTGTGGCAGCAGCCATGGGGAAGATGGGCGCCATCGTCGGTGTGCTGCTGATCCCTCAGATCATCGATCGGTGGGGGCTGGAGTGGCTGCTGGTCGTCTGCATCGCGACGCAGCTCACAGGGGCCTGCGTGACTGCCACGTTAGGGAGAAACATGATGCTCAACGAGAAAAAAGAATAATTAACTGACAACTTTAAAAAACAGAGTAAACTATGCACATGTCTGACGCCTTAGTGTCACCGCCCGTAGCCATCGCCATGGGAGCGGTGTCAGTGATCTGCCTGATGGCATCGATCGTCCGAGTAAAAAAACAAGCAGAGCATCGCAGCATCCCACTGATGGGGGTGATGGGGGCATTTGTCTTTGCGGCGCAAATGATCAACTTCTCCATCCCCGGCACGGGTTCGAGCGGCCACATCGTGGGAGGCATCCTGCTGTCGGCGCTGCTGGGGCCATGGCGGGCATTGATCACGCTGGCGTCGGTGCTGACCATACAGTGTCTGATCTTTGCCGACGGAGGGCTGCTGGCTTTGGGGTGCAATGTCTTTAACATGGGTGTCTGCTCCTGCCTCATCGCCTATCCGCTGGTGTATCGCCCCATCATGTGTCACAGAGTCTCGGCAAGTCGGCTCACGTGGGCCTCTGTCCTCTCGTGTGTGGTGGCGCTGGAGTTAGGGGCGCTGATGGTCTCGCTGGAGACCTATCTGTCGGGTATCTCTGCCCTACCCCTCTCCCGTTTCCTCCTGTTTATGCTTCCCATACATGCCGTTATCGGACTATGCGAAGGGGCGGCGACAGCGGGTGTTTTAGGCTTCGTGCATCGTTTCCTGCCCGAATCGACAGATGGTCCATCTCTCCGTGAGCCAATGGTTGCAGTCGGAGGAGCGTCTGCTGAAGGGGAAAACAGAGCGAAGGGTTATCGACTGAGGCCGAAGGGACTATGGTTATTTCTCGCGGCAGCACTCCTGATGGCAGGGAGTTTCTACTGGGTCGCCTCATCGCAGCCCGACGGACTGGAGTGGTCCATCTGGCAGACTACCGATGAGACGGCGATAACTGCACCCGCTGCAGAGGAGTCTCTGCAAGCCATCACCGAGAGCATCCAGAGGACAACGGCAGTGCTGCCCGACTACAATCGGGCGACAGATGGGATCATCGGGGTAATACTGGTTATAATCGCTCTGTGGGCAGGGCTCTCTCTGCTCCTCGGATTCCGAAAAAAGGATGAGCAAGCTGGAAAGAGTGATATATGAGTTGGAGCGTTGGGAGTATCGCCTATCGCCCGAAGGGAATGCCGAATCGGCAGACCGGCGTGTGCGTCTATGGGTCACTCTGATCTTTCTCATGTGCGTCCTTTCCCTCCCAACGACTGCGCTGTCGAGGCTCCTGCTGTTTTTCGCTTATCCGATAATATCCTCTTTCTGTGTCGGGATGCCATATAGCACCCTGTTGCGCCGATCGCTGATCGTATTGCCCTATCTGATCCTGATCGGGATGTTTAACCCATGGATAGATCGACGCCCATTTATGGAGATCGCCGGATGCAGTGTCACATACGGCTGGATGAGTTTCGTAGCCATACTGCTGCGCGGACTACTCTCCGCGCAAGGAGTCCTGCTGCTGCTCTATGGATCGGGATATCACGGTGTCTGTCAAAGCCTGAGAGAGACGGGTGTACCTGCCATGCTGGTGGGGCAATTACACCTAATCTATCGCTACCTTAAAGCTCTGCTACAAGAGGCGCTGCTGATGATGAGAGCGAGACAATCGCGGAGTTATGATCGGAGTAATTATCCTTTAAAGATGTGGGTCCCCTTCATCGGACAACTGCTGCTGCACACACTGACGCAGTCACAGCAGATCAACAATGCCATGCTCGCACGGGGATTTACGGGCGACATCACCTATGGCAAAAACAAATCGATGCGTCTCTCCTCTATCTTCTACCTCCTAATGTGGGGAGGGCTATTGGTCATTATCCGTTTTTATCCATCTACACTTTTACTCCCATGAGTCACCACTATCTACGATTTAGCAACGTCGATTACACCTATCCCAATGGGCACAAGGCCTTAAACAATATCAACCTACACATCTCACATGGGGAAAAAGTAGCACTCATCGGCGCCAATGGGTCGGGGAAATCAACACTGACTCTGCTCTGCAATGGTCTCCTTCTCCCGACGCATGGGAACGTCAGCGTCGGAGGTATCCCGATCGGTCGGCAGACGGTGCAGACGGTGAGACAAAACGTAGGACTTGTTTTCCAGAATCCTGATCATCAACTCTTTATGCCTACTGTGGAGGAGGACGTTGCCTTTGGTCCACGAAATATGAATCTTCCCGATGAGGAGGTTAGTCGGCGCGTCGATGAGGCACTCAACGATGTCAATGCCCAATCACTAAAACACCGCTCTCCTCTTAGGCTCTCGGGAGGTGAAAAGAAACGGGTCGCCATCGCCACAGTCTTATCGATGGAACCAAATATGCTAATCATGGACGAACCGACATCGTCGCTCGATCCAAAGTCCCGGCGGCAAATCATCAATCTGATAAAGTCGTTCGCTCACTCTTGCCTCATCGCAACACATGATCTCGCCATGGTCGATGAGTTATGCTCTCGTTGCATCGTGCTCAAAAACGGAACAATCATCGCTGATGACCGCACAGAAAACATTTTCGGAAACATAGTACTATTGGAAGATGCAGGGTTGAGGGGGTAAGGGGCTACGCCCTGCGATGGCTGATGGCGATGGCTTTTTTGGGGCTGCGCCCCGCGATGGCGATGGCTTTGTTTTCACTTTTCAGTTTTCCTCTTTGCTCTTAGCACTTGGGGCAAAGCCCTTGTTTGGTTTAGAAGTTTAAAAGTTTATTTTTTCAATGCCTAAACCCTTAAACCCCTAAACCTCTCATCCCGCGAAGCTCATGACCAACGGGAATAACCCCTAAATCAAAAGGGCGAAGCCCTCATGCCTCCTTTCAGTTTTCCCCTTTCCGCTTATCAAGGTGCAGTCCATGACCAAAGGGAATAATCCCTCTACCAAAATTCACACTGAAAAATGTTTTTATTGCACACAGATCTCACAGAAACACACAGAGCGCACATGCTCCGCAGTGCTTCCCTTCCGGATGGTAAACGCAAGCGATAGCGTGCGTTTTTCTGTGAATTCTGTGTGGGATAACTTTGGTATGGAGCTTTACTCTGCGATGGTTGAAGGGTTTATTGGTTATTCCCGTTGGTCATGAGCTTCGCGGGATGAGGGGTTAGGGGCTGTCGCCCTGCTATGGCGATGGCAATGGCTTAGGGGACTTCGTCCCGCTATGGCAGATGGAGATGGCATGGGGGCTGCGCCCTGCGAGGGCTGATGGCTATGGCGATGGCTTTGTTTTCACCTTTCAGTTTTCCTCTTTACTCTCTACTAAAAAATGTCGTACAATTCGACTAAAGAGGTGACAGAGGGTTCGTAGTTGATAGAATCATCTGAAGCATCCCAGCCGGTGCCCTTGACCCAAATCGCTTTGCACCCCAACTCAAGCGCAGGCAGGATATCCTTCTGATAAGAATCGCCCACAACAAAGACCTCCTCCGCCGGTAAACCCATCTCCTCCATCGCCAATCGGAAGATGGAGGCATCCGGTTTTCGGACACCAACAACAGTGCTATCTATGACGTATGGGAAAAACCGAAGCAAGCCGAAATCTTGTAATACAGCCCGCAGATTGCCATAAAAATTGGAGACAATGGCCAAAGTATATTTCTCACAGAAGTGCTCCATGAGCGGGATCGCCTGGAGAGTACAACGACGGGCATAGTCATAACAATAGCCGGCTATAACATCTACGAAATGAGAGGTAAGCCCGGCACGACCATCAATGATCGGGACCTCACCTTCTGATATCATAGACAAAGTCGTATGGAGTAACTCTTCGCTCAGTGCATCCGTCTGCAACAAAAACTCGATTTGAATGCCAATGCGGACCTGCATCAATTCGTAAAAGTTAAACTCACGGCCTATCACCTCGGGATTCATAGCTACATATCGCTCAGAGTAGATATATGCCTCTCGAAATTGCTCTTTTGTTATCGGCAGAGAAACCTGACAATATCCCTCCCACATGACCTCTGACCAATGTTTACCACCGCTATCGATGGTGGCTCCATAGTCCATTATTATACCCTTCATCGCTTGATTATGTTGTTATTTAAATTATTTTTCAAATTTTATTCTCTCTATTTATAATATAACGTTATAAATCTCGTTTTAGTGTGTCTTGCTGCATAAGACATCAACTTTATAAATCTGCCATCAGAAAACATTGCGTCCTCTTCTGATTTTTAAAAATAAGAGCCCGATGGCAATCCAAACAAACTCCCTCAAACGGGTAGCCAAACTTATCGTCACTGCCAGGCCTAAAAGTTCCTTCTCTCCCACACCGGCAAAAGTATCAAGCAGTGACATGGAGAGAAAAATCCCCCCTTCACGAGTGCCCAGTTGTAACGGCGAGAAGAATAAAAGATTGGCAAACAATGAAGATAACGCTACGACGATCACTGCATCTGCATAAGACACTGTACATCCTAAGGCAATCATGATACACAAAATCTCAAAACAATTGACAAAGCGAGCTAAAAGTTCCAAGATCAGAGACTTACAAAATGCATTTGGGTGGTGTAATAGCAGACTTCCAATGTTGTCATCAATCATCCTTAATCGTTCTTCCCCCTGAGGAGATATTTTTTGGATCCTCTTTCCTATGATGGGCCAACGTTTGAGTTTTTTCGCCCATTTTAATAACATCCCCTGCCGATAAACTTTGAAAAACAGATAAAAACATATCACACAGCAAAATACAACAATGAGGAGGGTGATAGAAAGGGAAATCGAAAGATGAGTCACCGAGAGGGCAATAAGCACACAAGAGATCATCCAGAAAAGAAAATGCGAAGAGATGTGCATCATCGCATAAAGCAGGACACTTCCGGTAGCTCTCTCTGTTCCCAGATATGATTTCAATTCCAAAACTCTGTATGGCTCACCCCCTAAAAGGCCAAAGGGGGTAATATAATTGATGGCATAGCCGGTCACCGTATAACGAAAGAGCGAAAAGAAGGTCATCGGAAAAGCCAATACGTTACGACGAATGATCACATCAAACGAGAACGTATTAAGCAAATAGGCCATTCCCCAAATACCAACCGCCATAGGGAAAGCCCAGCTGACCCTCAAAGCCCCATCCCAAAGCGCATGAGGATCTGCGGCATATACCATCGCCAGTAATGCCCCAACTCCCAATACGAAGAATAATGTACGGAGGTTAAATCGTTTTAAGCATTGTATAAAACCTGCGACATATCGATTCATGAGAAACAATCATATAAAGCATTAAGAAATTAAACAAGGTCAATTCAGCAACGAAATATATCCAGGGCATGTCAATCAATAAGGAAATTGACAAAAGTATGGCTCGACAATTGAAAGAGAGTATATTAGTATATTTCATGAGTGGTAAAGAAGCCTGTTGGAATTTTTCGGACAAATCCTGCCCAATGGCCATATCCTCATATCTTTGACGTAAAAGCGCTCGAAAACGTTGCATCGAGGGAGAAAAAAACTCCTGATTACGAGTATAATTTTTATAGAAAAACATAAATGTTTTATAGACCGGCTCTTTAAAGAAAGAGATTGAGGTATAATCTGCTACTACCTGTTTGGAATCTTCTAACTCACTGCCATTCTTCCCTTTAACAAAAAAAAGATGGAAGTTGCGGTAATAATCGGCCATGGCTGCCTGCAAACTATGACAAGCTCCTGCAGCAAGGGCCAACAACCAGATGTGCCATCCCCACTCCGGAGCTAACCTTAGACAGATTGCCACATAAATCGAAATAAACCACAGATCTCCACAGGCGCCATCCAATATGCGTCCTAATCGGGAATACTGATGTGTCATGCGCGCCAATTGCCCATCAGCACTGTCGCATATATCTGCAGATATCAGTAAAATAATGCCAATAAGATTTAACTGCCATTCAGCATAATAGAAAAAAAATCCGGCAGCTACGCCTAGGAAAATCGAAAACACAGAAATCGTATTTGGAGTGATGCCCATCCGTTCTGCCAGGCATACCATCCGAAAGCCTAATGGACGATAAAAACAAAGATCTATCGTCTCTTCGGTATCAGAATGTTTCAGAGTGGATAAATAACGGGCTCTGTCTGCACGCTTTACAAGGGTTAAATAACACTCTTTTATATTACTATCAATCATATTTTAAAAATTATCTAAATTATTTAGTTCAGAGGCATAACTACTCAGAAACCAAACTTAAGAAATGTCAGACAATATTGCTCGGGCAATATATGGAGCGGCCTCTTCCCGACAAGGAGCAAAACTCGGCCAATCGTTAAAATCGATAATCCTAAAAAGCCCCTCTTCGTCAATAATGCAATCGCCCCCATAGATGCTGATATTCAGCACATGTGCCGCAGCATCACAAGTTTTCTTCAATTCTTCGACAGAGAAATGAATCCGACGAATGGCATCATTAAACGATTCACATCCGAATTTGCTATGTCCTTGCTCCATCGGATAGAACCAATAAAAAAATGAAGTGCCGAATACGCCATAAAACTTGACAAGATCTCCATGCAAATGACGATTAACCACAACACGATCGATGCCCCTCATGCGATATTCTTCCAAAAGACCATCCGCCTCCTCAGGCGTCCGCACATAAGTTACATCTTCGCGATGAACAGCATGAAAATCACCTCGTTTCAGCCATATAGGAAACAGAGAATGCAACTCCGGAGAATGAACAAAAAAAGGCTTTACTGTAGGTAAGCAATAACTCTGAGGATGAGGGATGCCGGCATCTAATAATCGGATAGTCATCTCCTCTCTGCTACAATGCAAAACACCCTCAGGATGATTTACTATGTGATATCCCTTATGAGTCAATGCAAGCAACTTTTGCAAAACATCCTGACGTCTTGCCATATGAAAAATCAAAGAGGGAATTTCACTTTCTGGCATAGATAAAAACTCTTCTTCGCTACAGGTTATAACATCATGACCCAATAAACGTAGAATTTCTGCTACAGACAAGAGAATTGCCATATCATTACCGACATGGTTAGGCGAAAAATCTCTATGACGCATGATCCCTAAAAGATTCATATAACAAAACAAGATTTATTGATAGACAATATTAATCTACATCAGACTCTCTCAGCAACTCTTCAGCAACAGCAATATCAGACACATGATCCACATCCACTATTTTACTCATCGGAAACACCTTTAAAGAGAGACCCGATGAGATCAATGTCCTCTGAAAATTCCTCATCCGCGACTTTCCCTGCTCAAGGCAACTCTTTAATATGGGGAACGCACTCTTTGTGTTCATACAATATACTCCTCCCGATACATAACAATCTCCTTCAGACTTTGTATCATCAAATGAAGTTATCAACCGATCACTGGATACACTGACCCACAAAGGCTTCTCATCATCGACAAAACGAGTGACAGCAAAAAGCCCATCACACTCATTATCATCCATCGCTTCAAACTGTGCTATGTATGACAGAAACTCCGACTCACGAAAAACTGTATCCACTGTCGTTAAACAAAATTTTCCTTCAGGGATAGTTTGAGACAATGCATAAAAACTATGCATGGAACTGGGAGTTGTCTCTACAACAATGTAAAGACGAAAATTTTCAGGTGCACCCAACTCTTGCCGGAGAATTTCGGGGCTCCATTTTTTCAGATGCTTACTGACAGAAGTCATCTCTTGATTGACTATAATACTGACAGAAGTAGCACCACTCTTTATAAAGAGTCGTAGTAAACGATCAATCATACACTCTCCGTTGAGAAGAAGAAGCGGCTTTGGAGTATCAAGGCCTTCCTCTACAAGGCGAGACCCCTCCCCGGCAGCAATAACAGCAAAATGCATATATATAATTTCTTACGGAATATTATCAAAAACATAAAAAAATCCCCCAATAAAATTCGAATAAGGATTTCTTCTTACTCTAATCTCAAAAAAAAAGCGTCTTGGCGGTCTAATAACCGATTCGGGTTTAATAAATCGTGGCAAAGGTATGCTATTTTTGATAACTTCTCTTGTTTTTGTCTCAAAAAGGACAAAAAAATGCCTTCTAAACAAAAAATATTGAACTTTTTTTCTTTTTTTTTTAAAAACATTAGCATATTTCAAATATATATATAAATTTGCAAGCGAAATAACTCTATCTTATTAACCTTTTAAATTTAACCACACAATGAAAGAATTAGTTGAAAAAATTGCTACTACTTATGATGCATTCAAGAAAGATGCAGATCTTCAAGCTGAAAAAGGTGTAAAAGCTGCCGGTCTTCGTGCTCGCAAAGCTGCTTTGGAACTCGCTGGTTTGATGAAAGAATTCCGCAAAGTTTCTAATGAAGCATCTAAGGCTTAATGAGATTTAAAACAAATTCTTAAGGGCGGTGTGTCAAAATTTTGGCACACCGCCTTAAGATTTAATTCTAATCAAACATTAGGAAATAATATGTTTTTCTTATTATTTTAGAGTTGATTTCAGATGAGTTTCGAATGAGATGTTTATTGGCAGTCTAATGACCGATTGGGATTTAAATCATATCTGATAAATCATAAAACAATTTTATCATCCAATTTTTGAACTTAGGAGTTTAATAAAGAGTTATTTAATTGAGTTTTATATAAATTTTTATATAAATTATAGTATGAATAGTTTTTTTCATAACATATCGCAGTCACTATTACACATTCGAAATTTCGGAGCAATATTATTTATAGTTTTATTTTCCTCCAGTTTTTCTTCCGCATACGCCCAATTGTTATTTTCAGACTCCATTCGCGTCAGTCTTTTGACGATCTCCGAGGGAGAGCAAGTATATGAACGTTTTGGACATACTGCATTAAGAATCAAAGACCTCAAAAAAGAACGCCAAGACATTGTTTTTCATTATGGGGTATTTAATTTCAACGCTCCCAATTTTGTCTATCGGTTTCTTAAAGGGGAGACAGACTACAGATTAGGAGCTTTATATTACCAAGGCTTCAAAGAAGATTATCAGAGACGAGGACTCCGTATGGTCGAGCAAGAACTTAATTTGACTTCTCCACAGACCCAGGAAGTCGTCAATAAACTTCTGATAAACATTCGACCGGAGAATTGTGTATATCGCTATAGCTATCTTTTTGACAATTGTGCTACAAGGCCATTTCACTTAATCGACGAAGCAACACAACACACCATCTCCTACGATACGATTTATGGAGACGGTGCCACATTAAGGGATCTATTAAAAGAAAAGACCGGCGAAAATACATGGTTAGATTTTGGCATCTCTCTGATAGTATCTCGAAGGGCAGACCTAACCTCTTCATTCAACGAACGGATGTTTTTACCCGAGTATTTAATGAAAGCATATAGCGATGCTAAAATTGCTCATTCGGACACACTCATCCCCGAAAAGGAAATATTAGTCCCCTGGGTGAGAAGCCAAGAAATTATATTACAGGAGAATCCTTCTGTTATCAAGCAAATACACTCGTCCCCTTGGATAAGCCCTAATACTGCTGCTTGGATATTTTTTGGCTTAACAGTACTATTGAGTACATGTGGTTTTATGTTTGACCTTCGACTTAGAGTTTTCGATACAATTTTGTTATGTATCATTGGATTAGCCGGTATTTTGGTATGGTTTATGAGTTTCTTTTCTGTCCACCCTGCAATGGATCAAAATATCAATTGTCTTTGGTTATGGCCGACCCATCTACTCTTCGCGGTACTAATATGGATAAAAAGGTGCAAAAAAGCCATATATTTCTATTTTTTTATTAACTTTGCAGCGCTAATTGTGTATCTTCTTTTAAGCAGTTTTATAACTCAACATATTCACACTGCTTTTATCCCGATAGTTTTAGCATTGGCTATCAGATCATTGACAATTATTTTTCAATCCAAAAAAGATCTGAAGAGGATAAGATAATAATTATTTTTAAGATTATACACTTTTACAACTGACTCTAAACGTAAAAACGAATAATAAAAGAGTGAAAAAATTACTGACATCAGCACTTTTGGTTGTCTTTTCCATCCATCCCACGATGGCAGAGCACTCCAAAAATGGTGTATCGCTTTATGAACAAGTTCCCAAATTGATCATTGGAATTTCCATTGACCAATTAAGGACGGATTATCTTTATGCATTGCAAAGCAAGATGTGTGAAGGTGGATTCAATCGTCTGTTTCAAGGGGGAATTGTTTATGAGCAAGTCACTTTTGATCTCAACAACCCAGATGCTACTGCTGCATTAGCAGTTCTCGCTACAGGCTCATATCCGTTTGCCAATGGTATTACTGCATCAAGAGTTTATAACTCGGCAACGCTGCAAGAAGAAGATATTTTTCATGACAAGAAATATATAGGAAATTTCACCGAGGAAAATTACTCTCCGGCAGCATTGATTTCATCTACATTGGGAGACGAACTTAAAGCGGCAACCAATGGAGTTGCACGAGTATTCTCCATTGCCCCTAATGCAGATGCGGCCATTATTGGGGGAGGACATACGGCTAATTGTGCTTTATGGATCGATGATAAAACCGGGAAATGGGCTTCTACAACATTCTATCGAGATTTTCCTCATTATATCGATAGGTATAACCGTTCTGATGCTCCTGCCAGGAATCTTGAATTACGACATTGGCAACCCAGTTTTAATCCAGAAGGGAATAAACTTGAAATACTCCCTTATCACTATAGCTCCAATAATAATTTTGACCACCAGTTTTTATATTTCCGCCAACCCTCTGTCCCAATGTTTAAGACTAGTGCGTTGGTTAATGAGGAGATAACAAAGCTATGCAAGGTATTTATCAATAATGGAGGTCTCGGCAAGGGCATCTCAACAGATATGCTCCAAGTAACATATTATGCCGGAACATATGAGCATGAACGTGCAGAAATATATGCAGCAGAACTCCAGGACACATATTTACGATTAGACAAAACTTTAGCGGATCTTTTTGATGCCGTCGATGCCTCTGTTGGGCTAAATAATACATTTATATACCTAACTTCTACAGGGGATACCAATTATAACCAAACAGCCATAGAAGGGCTTTCTGCTGGAGAGTTTAATGCAAACCGATGCACTGCTTTATTGAATTCTTATCTAATGTCCATCTACGGACAAGAGTCTTGGGTCAACGGCTGGCATAACCATCAGATTTATCTCAACCATAAGGCAATAGAGAATAAGCAGTTACAACTAAAAAACGTACAACAGACTGCAGGTGAATTTGTTGCTTTATTTACAGGGGTACAAGAAGTCGTAACTTCTCACCAAATACATCACGAGGACTATAATGACAGAATCAGCAAAATGCGAAATGGTTATAACAAAGCATTTTGTGGAGATCTATTTGTACTTTTACAAACAGGTTGGTCATTAAAACTAAACGATACATCACCGACACAACCTCAGACTCGACATAGTTTTGTCCCTGGTCCTGCCATCCTTTTCTCACCACAAACTATCAGTCCGCAAATTATCTCCTCGCCTATTGATGCAACGAGTATTGCTCCGACTGTAGCCAAACAAATACGCATACGTGCTCCAAGTGCATGCACCACTACACCTCACATGTTCAGTTCTCCTCTTACTCGTTAATTTTTTTATAATGGATTATTATAAATACGAGTTACAAGGAAAGACATAAATACATATTTAGATAAAACGTATAACTTTAAGTATAATAATTTAAAACATCATACTATGGGATTTAATGATCTCCTTAAAAAACTATTTGGCAACAAATCTCAACGTGATCTAAGACAGATTCAACCTTGGGTAGAAAAGATCAAAGCTGCATACCCTGAAATCGAGCAACTGACCAATGATGAGCTCCGTAGCCGGACACAAAGCATTATGAAGATGTTGCAAGATGCAGTTGCATCACAAAAGTCTCAAATCCAAAAACTTCGCGATACAGTAGAGACATTGGAAGTCGAGAAACGAGAAAAAGTTTGGAATGAAATCGACTCTTTGAAAAAACAAATTCTTGACATATACGAAGAGAAACTTACAGAGGTTTTACCAGAAGTATATTCTATCGTTAAAAATACAGCATATCGTTTTGCTAACAATGACGTCGTAGAAGTAACTGCGACACAAATGGATCGTGATTTAGCTGCAGTTAAGGATTTTGTTACCATTGAAGGAGACAAAGCTCTCTACAAAACGACATGGATCGCCGGGGGTAATCCCGTCCGCTGGGATATGGTGCATTACGATGTTCAGCTATTCGGAGGTGTTGTTTTGCATCAAGGCAAAATTGCAGAAATGGCAACCGGAGAGGGTAAAACACTTGTATCTACATTACCAGTATTCCTTAATGCTTTGACACATAATGGAGTACATGTAGTAACAGTCAATGACTATCTAGCCAAGCGAGATAGTGAATGGATGGGGCCTCTATATCAGTTCCATGGTTTGACAGTGGATTGTATCGACAAACATCAACCCAATAGTGACGAGCGCCGTTTGGCATACAATGCAGACATCACCTATGGTACAAACAACGAGTTTGGTTTTGACTACCTCCGTGACAATATGGCAATCAATCCTAATGACTTAGTACAACGCGAGCATAACTTTGCCATTGTGGATGAGGTGGACTCTGTATTGATCGATGATGCCCGTACACCATTAATTATCTCTGGTCCTGTACCTCGTACGAGTGAGTATGACGATGAACAGTTGTATTCTGAATTCCGTCCACGAGTAGAAGTAGTGGTTAGGGAACAGAAAATTTTGGCCAATAAGTTACTTAATGAAGCTAAACAAAAAGTCAATAATGCAGACAAAGATATAAAGGACGATGGAGCCGTTCAACTATATCGAGCCTATTTGGCATGGCCCAAAAACAATGCGCTCATAAAGTTTCTCAGTGAACCAGGAGTAAAACAAGAGTTACTCCGTGCTGAAGGTCGCTTCCTGCAAGATAACCGCAAGGAGATGCCCGTTGCAATTGAGCCTCTCTATTTCGTAGTTGACGAAAAACAGAAGTCCGTTGATTTGACTGATAAAGGTTTGGATCTGCTTACTGGTAATATAGAAGACCCAACATTCTTTGTCCTCCCAGATGTAGGGACCGAGATATCCGAGTTAGAACATTCTTCTCTCTCCACAGAGGAAAAAGCGCAAAAAAAAGACGAAATCCTGCAAAACTATAGTGTAAAGGCTGAACGAGTACATGCAGTCAATCAGTTACTTAAGGCTTACACAATGTTTGAAAAAGATGTGGACTACATTGTCAGCGAGGATGGCAAAGTAAAAATTGTCGATGAGCAAACAGGACGCATCATGGAGGGTCGTCGTTGGAGTGATGGGCTCCATCAAGCTGTAGAGGCCAAAGAGCATGTTAAGGTAGAAGCTGCCACTCAGACTTTTGCCACGATTACTCTGCAAAACTATTTCCGTATGTATCATAAGTTGTCTGGTATGACTGGTACAGCTGAAACCGAAGCTGGAGAGTTTTGGGACATCTATAAATTGGATGTTGTCAGTATCCCTACAAATCGGCCTGTACAACGCCAGGACATGAATGATCGGATTTACAAGACAAAAAAAGCCAAATATGCGGCTGTTATTGAGGAAATTGTACACCTGACCCAAGAAGGACGTCCGGTTTTAGTCGGTACGACCAGTGTCGAAATTTCAGAGTTACTCAGCCGTATGTTAAAGTTGCGAGGAATAAAGCACAATGTCCTCAATGCCAAATTACATCAACGTGAAGCCGACATCGTTGCTTTAGCAGGACAAAGTAGTACAGTCACAATCGCGACCAACATGGCCGGTCGTGGTACAGATATTAAACTCTCTCCCGAAGTAAAATATGCAGGTGGTCTTGCCATCATCGGGACCGAACGCCATGAATCTCGCCGTGTGGACCGTCAGTTACGTGGTCGTGCCGGTCGTCAGGGCGATCCGGGTAGTTCTATTTTCTTTGTCTCTCTTGAGGACGACTTAATGCGTATCTTCGGCTCTGACCGACTCGCAAAGACCTTAGATCGTCTCGGATTCAAGGAGGAGGATGTTATCGAACATAGTATGATATCCAGCAACATAGAGAAGGCTCAGAAAAAAGTAGAAGAGAACAACTATGGTATTAGAAAGCGCTTACTTGAATATGACGATGTTATGAACGCACAGCGAGAGGTAATCTATCGTCAGCGTCGCAATGCCCTCATGGGAGAACGCATCGGTATTGATTTCATGAACATGACCTACGATGTGGCAACTCAGATTGTTCAAAATGCGGTAGAAAGTGGTAATTATGAAAACTTAAAAATTGACACCTTCAAGAATTTTGCCGTAGAATTTACTCTCTCAGAGAAAGAGATGAAGGCTATGAAACAAGATGATCTCACTCAGTGGGTATTTGACTCTGCAATGAAGACTTTCAATCGTAGAAGCGATGCCTTGATTGCTTCTGTCGGTCCTCGCATGAAAGAAATTTATGATCAAGTCCGTGAAGCTGGTATCGTCAAGAATATCATAGTACCATTTACAGATGGAAAAAGAGTTTATCAAATTCCTTGTAATCTCGAAGAAGCAGTTAATACCGATGGACGTAGCGTTATTAAGAATTTCTTAAAAAATATCCTGCTTCATGTCATTGATGACGCATGGAAGACCAACTTAAGAGACTTAGACGATCTGAAGCAATCGGTACAGAATGCCCATTATGAGCAGAAAGACCCACTTTTGATTTACAAGTTGGAATCATATAAACTTTTTGAACAGATGGTGCAGAAGATGAATAGCCGAGCAGTAGCCATACTCATGCGATGCCAACTTTACCTTCCAGAAAACCAACCTGTAAAAGAAGCTGCACCGGAGCGACGCTCTGATATGTCCGGCATGCGAACCGTTCGCAATGCTGCTCCAAACATGAATGGAAAACAAGAACCCGCTAGACCGCAACCCATCGTAGCGAAACCTCACATTGGTAGAAATGATCCTTGTCCTTGCGGTTCCGGGCTCAAGTATAAGAATTGTCATGGTAAGGGACTATAAATAAAAAAGGGTAAAGTGTTAATCCTAAACTTTATAATATTATGGATAACACTTTATCCTTTCTGCTAATTAATGGAATCAGCTATAGAAATATCAGGATTAAAGATTTGGGCCCGACATGGAGTTCTACCCCAAGAGCGCATCGTAGGGAACCAATACATTGTTGATGCCACGATCTACCTTGACCTCACTCAAGCTGCTAAAAGTGATGATCTTGGAGATACGATAAACTATGCTGAAGTTGTTTCTTTGATCGAAGAAGAAATGAAACAACCCTCTGCTTTACTAGAGCATGTAGCTGGACGCATCCTACACCAAATAGCCCAAAAGTTTCATAAAGCCCAAGAAGCAGAAATCCGGATTGCAAAACTCTCTCCGCCAATATCTGCACAAATCAAAAGTTGTGCAGTGTACTTGAGAATGAAATTTTCAAACGATGCTAAACAATTATAAATATGAAAACAAAACAGCTTATCCAATTATTATCTGCAGTTCTCTGCTTCGGTAGTATTCTCCCAAGCCATGCTGCTATCACGTTAACAGAAGTCTCCGGATGGTTTGAATCAGGTTATGTCACGTGGGTTCCTACTGAGACTGCACAGTCTTATAACGTATATTATAAAGCATCTAGTTCCGATCAATACATTCGCCTTGATGATGCCCTCGTCCGAGACTATGGTACATATGGTCGTGCAGACGTAGTTGGGCTCCAAGCAGGGCAATACTGCTTCCGGGTTGTACCTGTAGATGCATCTGGGGCAGAGATGATAAATGAAGCAACAGAATCAGCTCCATTTACCGCTGTCTCATATAACAGAGGTGGATATGCCCACTTTGGTCATAGCGGCGTTGGGGCATACAACGACAATGGCACGCTCAAAGCAGGAGCTAAGGTAATCTATGTTCATGCAGATAATGCCAAAACTATCTCTTGTGACGTTGTCACAAGCAGCAAAGGGACAGTTGAAACTCGTACCGGCCTGCAGAACATCATAGCAGGATATGAGAAGGGATATGACTCTACTCCTCTCGCCATCCGCATCATTGGCACCATTCGTGATAGCCATATGGATAGCTTCGGAAGCTCCTCTGAAGGTCTGCAAGTCAAAGGAAAGAAAAACACTACACCTATGAACATCACTATTGAAGGTATAGGTAACGATGCCACAATTTGGGGATTTGGATTACTCCTTCGAAATGTCTTTAGCGTCGAATTACGAAACTTCGCTATCATGCTCTGTATGGACGACTGCGTAAGTATCGACACAGACAACAGACACGTCTGGGTACACCACCTAGACCTTTTCTATGGTAATGCAGGAGGAGATTCAGATCAAGCCAAAGGAGATGGCGTCATTGATCTTAAAGGAGATTCTCAATACATCACCGTTGATTATAATCACTTTTGGGACACCGGTAAATCCTCTTTATGTGGTATGAAAAGCGAGAGCGGTCCCAACTGGATCACCTACCACCACAATTGGTTTGACCATAGTGACTCACGACATCCTCGCATCCGCACAATGAGTGTTCATGTCTATAATAATTATTTTGATGGCAACTCCAAATATGGCGTTGGTGTCACTACAGGGGCAAATGCTTTTGTAGAAAACAACTATTTCCGTAGCTGCTCACGCCCGATGATGATTTCATTACAAGGGACGGACACTAAAATGGGAACAGACTTAAAGGATGCTCCAACATTTAGCGGAGAGAGTGGTGGTATGATTAAAAGTTATGGGAACATCATGACAGGTAACTACACCTATGTCCCCTATAGCACGACACACAGCGTCGAGTTTGATGCCTTTGAGACTACCACCCGAGAAGAACAAGTTCCCTCCTCTGTCAAGGCCAAACAAGGAGGATACACCTATTCAAACTTTGACACAAACGCGAGCACCATCTATACTTACAAAGCTGATGCCGCCGCAGACGTTCCATCCATCGTCACCGGACAATTAGGAGCCGGACGAATAGGACACGGAGATTTCCGATGGACATTTGACTACGAAGGCGCAGACACCGACTACGGCGTCATCACCGCCCTAAAAAAAGCCCTACAGGACTACACCCCCACCCTTGTCGGATTCTACGGCAAAAGCATAAGCGGAGAGGGCACCGGAGGCAATGGGGACTCAGGTAGCGATGACAACAACACAGACAATGGAGGAACAGGAGGAGATGATGACACCGATGGAGACAATAACACAGGAGGCGACACACCCACACTTCCCGACTCCACGGCGGACACCATCATATGCGTCTTCTCCGGCAAGAAACCCTCTAACCCATTCTTCTCTATCACCGGCAACTACTCTGACAGCAAAGGCAGTGCCACGATCGATGGTGTCACCTACAATGAATGTCTGAAGATCGAATCATCAACCCAAATATCCTTTACCACAGAACGTCCGGCTCGTCTCAAAGTAGTTTTCGGCAGCAGTGAAACTCCGTCACTTAAAGTTGATGGCATCAAAATCAGTGCCTTAGATAATGCAACCATTGATAACAATGTACTTATCGTAGATAACCTCACGCAAGGTAACCACACCCTCACAAAAGATAAGAGCGTCAATGTGTTCTACATTGCAATATACTACTACAAGGATGGCACATCCATCCGGCGTCCTAACACAGATTACCACTCTCTATCAAAAGATTGTTTTGACCTGCATGGTCGCCGCATCCGCTCCCCTCATCGGGGTGATGTGATAATCAGGGAAGGAAAGAAAATAATACTAAAGTAAAACGAAAAGAGGATGTCTCAAACAAGGCATCCTCTTAATTTTTATCAACAAGAATAATTTTACCAAACATTATTTATATTCGTCCCAGGATTTGATCGCGATATTTTCTATCGGCATCGTACAGAAAGAATGGATAAATTCGGCTGCCAGACGATCATTGGTAATAAGTGGAATATTAAAATCTATAGCTGCACGTCTTATCTTATATCCATTACTTAGTTCTCCACTTGTGAGGTTTTTAGGAATATTGATGACAAGGTCGATCTCCTTATTTTTCAGCATATCAAGAGCCTGAGGTTGCATCTCCTCACTAGGCCAATATACATGCTGACATGGAACATTATTCTCGACAAGAAATCTGTAACTTCCTCCGGTGGCAAACAGAGTATATCCTTTTTCAACAAGCATCTTGGCCGGCTCCAATAAAGTTAGTTTCTGCTTGGCATTGCCGGAAGATATTAAAATATTTTTCTGCGGAATACGCAACCCTACACTAAGCATCGCTTTCAAGACAGCACAACTTGTATCATCACCTAAACAACCAACTTCTCCCGTAGAGGACATATCAACACCCAAAACAGGATCAGCTTTCTGAAGTCGGGAGAATGAGAATTGACTCGCTTTAATACCAACATAATCTACATCAAACTCATTCTTACTCGGCACTTCATAGGGGACACCCAACATAATTTTGGAAGCCAACTCAATAAAATTGATTTTAAGGACTTTGCTTACAAATGGGAAAGAACGAGATGCACGTAAGTTACACTCTATAACTTTTATGTCATTTTCACGAGCCAAAAACTGAATATTAAAAGGTCCGCTGATATGTAACTCTGCCGCAATCTTTTTAGCCACCTTCTTAACACGGCGCATTGTCTCTACATAGAGTTTTTGAGGTGGGAACTGGATTGTGGCATCTCCAGAATGTACTCCCGCGAACTCAATATGTTCACTAATAGCATAAGCTACTATTTCTCCATGATCAGCTACAGCATCCATCTCAATTTCTTTAGCGCCTTCTACAAATTGAGATATAACAACCGGATGCTTTTGACTAACATTAGCAGCTAATTGTAAGAAACGAACTAACTCCTGCTGATTAGAGCATACATTCATTGCTGCTCCAGAAAGGACATAGGAAGGACGAACCAAAACAGGGAATCCAACTTCTGCGATAAACTTATCTACATCCTCCATCGTAGAAAGCTCTTTCCATGCCGGCTGATCTACTCCAATACGATCACAAAGTGAAGAGAACTTCTGTCGATCTTCTGCATTATCAATGTATTGAGCTTGTGTCCCAAGAATCGGCACATTTTGTTCGTCTAAACGCATTGCCAAATTATTAGGGATCTGTCCACCTACAGATAAAATTACTCCATGAGGAATTTCGAGATCGATCACATCCATCACGCGTTCGAAAGTGAGTTCATCAAAGTACAGACGATCACACATATCATAATCTGTAGAAACAGTTTCGGGATTGTAGTTTAGCATGATACTACGATATCCTTCTTTACGAGCTGTTGTCAAAGCATTAACACTACACCAGTCAAACTCTACAGAAGATCCAATGCGATATGCACCTGAGCCTAAAACAATCACAGACTTACCATCATGTTGGAAATCAATATCATGATTATCGCCATTATATGTCAGATAGAGATAATTAGTCTGTGCCGGGTATTCTGCAGCCAAGGTATCAATCTGTTTTACGACAGGAAGAATACCTAATTTTTTACGCAAGTCTCTTACTCTGAGCACCCAATTCTCAGCGAGTTCGGTCATTGCCTCTTTCCATACAGCACGCCCAATCTGGAAATCTGAGAAGCCTTGTTTTTTTGCTAATAACACCAATTCACGTGGCAATTGCTCCAATTCATTATAAGACTCCAATTCAGTTGCTGTCTTTATAATATTATAAAGCTTCTGTAAGAACCATTTATCAATTTTCGTCAATTCATGAATCTGATCGATGGTGTAACCTGCACGAAATGCCTTGGATATAACAAAAATACGTTTATCCGTAGGCTCATGGAGCGCTTTATCTATATCAGCAATAACCAGTTCTTTGTTTTCTACAAACCCATGCATCCCTTGTCCGATCATACGAAGTCCTTTCTGGATCGACTCCTCGAATGTACGGCCAATAGCCATCACCTCTCCTACAGACTTCATGCTGGAACCAAGTTCTCTATCTACTCCTTGGAATTTTCCTAAATCCCATCGAGGTAATTTACAAACGACATAGTCGATAGCAGGCTCGAAGAACGCTGTAGTAGTTTTAGTAACAGAGTTCCTAAGTTCAAACAACCCATATCCAAGACCAAGTTTAGCTGCGACAAAAGCAAGAGGATAACCGGTAGCTTTCGATGCCAATGCAGAGGATCGGGATAGACGAGCATTCACCTCAATCACACGATAATCCTCACTATTAGGATCGTAAGCAAACTGAACATTACACTCTCCAACTATCCCAATATGACGAATAATTTTAAGTGCCAATGCTCGCAATTTAGTACAATCACTATTTGATAAGGTTTGTGTCGGAGCTACGACAATAGACTCACCGGTATGAATTCCAAGAGGATCAAAATTCTCCATATTACATACGGTTATACAATTGTCATACCGATCTCGGACAACCTCATATTCAATTTCTTTCCATCCCTTTAAAGATTTCTCTACTAATATTTGTGGGGAGAAAGACAAAGCCTTTTTGCCAAGGGTCTCAAGTTCTTCTTCGTTATCACAGAAACCGGATCCCAAACCACCTAAAGCATACGCAGCACGGATAATAACAGGATAACCCAAATCTGCAGCCGCTTTACGAGCTTCTTCAAGATTGTCACATGCGTGACTTTTAATCGTACAAACATCTATTTCATCAAGTTTCTCAACGAAAAGCTCTCGGTCTTCAGTATCCATAATAGCCTGGACAGGTGTGCCAAGAACTTGAACATTATATTTCTCTAAAACACCGCTTTCATAAAGCGCCACACCACAATTGAGAGCAGTCTGACCTCCGAATGCCAGAAATATTCCGTCAGGACGCTCCTTTTCTATAACTTTCTCTACAAAAAACGGGGTTACCGGCAAAAAATAAATCTTGTCTGCAACACCTTCTGAGGTTTGAACAGTAGCAATATTAGGATTGATAAGAACAGAATAGATGCCTTCTTCACGAAGAGCCTTCAATGCTTGAGAACCGGAATAGTCAAACTCTCCTGCTTCACCAATCTTCAATGCACCGGATCCTAATAAAAGAACTTTCTTAATATCTTTAGTATTCATATCTGTCAAAATAAAAGTCATTATTGATTCTTTTTGTATCTACTCTCTATTATCTAATGATTTAGAGTGCATCAAAAAAATCCTTGAAGACAAAATGGGTATCTACAGACCCTTCTGCCGTTTCCGGAATAAACTGGGTAGAGCACCAAGGATTCTGATCATGACGAATGCCCTCATTGCTATCATCGTTCATACTGACAAAAAGAGATTTCCAACCTGACGGCAAAGAATCATCGACCACTGCATAACTATGATTTTGTGCCGTAATGACACACTTGTTTGTCCCTACCAGACGGACCGGCTGGTTATGTCCTCGATGGCCGACTTTGAGTTTGGAGACTTTCGCTCCGGCAGCGAGAGCAAGCAATTGGTGTCCTAAACCGACACCACATATAGGCTTTCCACTCTCCATAAACTTCTTAATGTGAGCTATGGTCTCATGACAAAGATTAGGATTTCCAGGTCCGGGGCTGATAAACAAACCATCATAAGAAACACCGTCCGCAGTGAAATCATAATCCCAAGGCACACGTACAATCTCAACTCCATAGCTGACCAAAGTACGTACAAGGCTGTGTGTCAATCCGCAATCAACCAAACACACTTTTTTGTCTCCATGGCCATATTTCACTGGCTTTTCACAGGAGACAGATGCTACAAAATTAATATCTTGATTGTCCTCAAAATCAATCTCACTCTCATGGTCAAAGATAATTTTTGCTTTCATGGTTCCTTGTTCGCGAAGCACCTTAGTCAACTCGCGGGTATCAATGCCATATATACCCACGACCTGCTGGGATTTCAGCCATTCGGACAACGACATCGATGCATTCCAATGGCTATACTCATAAGAGTAGTCCCCAATAACCAATGCTCTTACATGAATCTTTTCTGACTCATAATAAGAAGAAAGCCCCTCTGCATCAAAAGATACCTTCGGGACTCCATAATTACCAACAAGAGGAAATGTGATCGCTAAAATCTGACCGCTATAAGAAGGGTCAGTCAAACTCTCTACATAACCCGTCATGGCCGTGCTGAAAACCACTTCTCCACAGACAGGCTTCTCAAAACCGAAACTAAAACCATGGAACACATGGCCATCTTCAAGAATCAGTGAAACCGCTTTCTCGTTTTTCATACTATAATGAAATATAATAATGTAATAGCTATTTAATCTCTGCAAAGATATAAATTTTACGGAAACTCGACAATATTTTTTTACAAATATTTCATTGCTTTTAAAAATTTGTATTTCTATTCACATTTTATTATAAAAAAATCAAAATCTCTCCCTCAACGTTTGTAAAACTTGCATTGCAATTGATTTCATACCTGCAATCGAAGGATGCCCCTGCTGTTTATCTATATCTTTTAAATCGATACAATATATATCATAACGAGCACATAGTTCATGAACAGTGTCATTAACTTCCTGTTTTAGACCTGTGTTAAGAAGGAAATAAACTTTTGCATCAGGATAAAGTTGTTTTAATCCATGCAACATTTTCGCCATAGCCGGACGGAAAGAATATAACTCCTCTTTAGTCCAATCGGAATATTTATATTCCCCAATAGGAGACTTTGCCCAACTATCGTTAGTAGCTCCGAACACTAAAATCACATCAGGATTACCCAGGCTATCCATGCGAGTAATAAACGACCGATCAGAATAATCATCCAGCCTATATCCGGTGTTACAGATGGTCGCACCTGAATAGGAATTATTAACCTCCAGGCTCCACCCCATGGAGTCTATTACCTGATGCCACCATGTCTGTTCGACTTTTATCACATCATTTTTACGTTTTTCGTCTGGATACCATACCAAATTTGTATCAGGAAGGACATACCCCTTAAACGTAGAATAACTATCGCCCAAGATAGAAACCTTAATCGGTGTCATCTGAACATCATCGGACTTTAGATGTGTTGACGTCTTACATCCGAAGCCCAATAAAACGATGCAAAACATCGAAACAATAATAGATAGATACTTTTTCATTTTCTTATAATTTAATTATTTAAACGTTTTTCACATTAATAGTTATCGATGAGATCCGGTACGCCTTACTCTACCATCTAACAGTTCAACAACAAGCCCACTCTGATATAGCCAATACTCTAAAACCCCATTGCTTGTATTAATACGATCAACTTCAACAGGTTTTCCCATTGAAAGTCGAACCTCAGCAGATGTCATATCAACTAATACTTCGCTTAAGCAGATATTTTTCCATACTTTATCTGTAATTTCAGGATGCTTAATTTTGGGGTCATAAATAGAAAAAATGCGATCGATCGTGACAGCAGAAATTGCTTCGCGCGACCCGGACAAGGCACAACAGACTGATGCTTGAAGCCCTTGCCGAGAATAATAAACTTGTAAAGGGGCCATCTCTATTCCATAGGAAACAGAATCGATGTGGACAGGAATAAATTTCTCTCGTGTAATTTCACGAATAGAATCTGAAGTCAATAAAGCTATAGAAGATTTATCATTAACTAAAATATATAACTGCTGTCCTCTAAGGGCTTTATCAACACTACGAATAATATCCATATTATAGAACCCGGGTAAAACGGGACAATAGGTCGTATCTGATAGACTTTCAAAAGAAGGCCCAATATCAAAACGAAAAGCCTTATTATCGCTAGAAATAAAACGTAAAGAAAATTGTTTTTGACCTAACCAATTCTCTTCTGCTATAATTGAGTCATAATACCAAATCGATCCACGATAATTTAAAGAATCCAAGCCCTCGCTTTTTTGCTCTGGAACCATCAATAAATTAATCTTATCATTCATGTACACAAATTCATCCCCTGTCTGCCAATTAACTAATGGGGTCTCAACAATCCCCTTAAACAAAGAGTTTAAAGATTTATCCTCTTTTGCAAAAACATCACGCCAAGCCAATGAAAAAAGAAGCAAAAATAATATATAAAAAACTTTTTTACATTTTATGATACAAGTTTTTGATTTACTTATTGTCGTAGCAAATAAATAGATATTACCACCATCCTTTATTTCTAGTTTTTCTTTAAGGTGCTCTGCTGTCATAGGAAAATTACGCACAGTAATATTGGCTTGAGAAATATCTTTTTTTATATTTTTAATGTTTTTAGTATTAAAATCAATTGTCTCTTCTACTTCAAAAACTCGCCCCGGCAAGTCCTTATTAAATTCTTCTGTCGTATATAAATGACTATTTACGGATAATTTTTTTAATCCAAACCTCTCACCGACACACTTAAATGCACCTCCTTTCATCAAAGTCACATCCGGTTCAAATAAATATTTACCAATAGATTCAGCATAAATATTTTGAGCATTCGTTTCTTCAGAAATCGTAAAATGAAAATTTAGTGTTTCTTGAGATTTAAAATCCACACAACAAATTTTCACAGACTGGCAAGAGTCTTGATAATCAGAACATAGTTTTACCTTATTATTTTCTTTATTCCCATTAGACACATGTGCATCTAATAACAAAATCACCTCCTTACATTCCCCCTTTACAGCGATAATATGCACCTCATTTACTCCCGGCATTTGACTCAAAACACGTTTCAAATCTGCCATTGGAGAAATTTTAATCAGTAGGCGGTGACATCGTTTCAACAACTCTTCTCTTAAAGAGATAACGTTAGGCTCACAATCTTCCAAATTATAAACACGGCTTCCATCATTAGCTCGCCGTGCCGGATCCAAATAAATCGTGTCTGCACAAGGTAAAGATGATAGAGCATCCCCTTCATGCACAGTTATATTATCTGCGACAAGTAGTTTAAAATTATGTCTTGCCACCTCACAAAGAAAAGGTTGTCGCTCAATATAGTGTGCCTGAGACAAACCTCTTGACATATAATATACATCAACCCCCATGCCACCTGTCATATCTACCAAACTATCTCCGACTACCAAGCGACGTTTATAGATAGCAGTCTGTTCTGAAGAGCATTGCTCTGCAGGAATCCTCCCACTCATAATGATTCCGGGATTGGAATACCACGTTGGTAATTTCACTTTTATCTGTCGACGAGCAGCAATCTGTTCTGCTGCAAAACGCACATCAATATTCTTATACTTCCCTGCAGAAAGTATAAGATTTAATGGATCATCATTTATATGAGCTTGAATAAAAGCCTCTATTTGAGGTGACCAAATCATTGAAATTTGATTTATTTTTGAGCAAAAATACACATTTTTGTAATATTTTAGCCTCAAACAAGAACATATTCAACAAAAAAAAACTATTTTCGCAGCGCAAAAGATATTATTAACCTTTAAAGCGGCTCGAAGATGATACAATATTGGAGGTGCGAAAGCGGATTCAAACAGATCGAAGAATGGGAGCCCGATTGCTGGGTAAAAGTTACCAAACCCTCATCGGAGGAGTTAGCCAAATTAGAAGAATGCTTTAATGCGCCAATAGATTTCATGCAAGATATCGAAGACGTCGAAGAGCGCCCTCGTACAGAAAGTGATAGTGGGTGGTTAATGACTTTGTTGCGCATACCTAATAAAGAGATTGATGCTGATGGAGATCCGCACTATAACACTTTACCTATGGGTGTTTTAGTACGCGGAGATGTTTTTATTACTATCTGCTACTTCCCTACTGAAATGGTAGCTGATTTCATTAAATGGACCAATCGAAAAAATATTGCAGAACGTACGAGATATGATTTATGTCTTTCCCTTTTTCTATCTAGTTCTGTATGGTATCTTAAGTACCTTAAACAAATCAATGCACAGATGAAATCTGCAGAAGATGCTCTTGAAGAGTCAATGGATAATGATGAACTTCTGCGCATCATGCAAATTGAAAAATACCTAGTATATTTCATTACATCAATGCGTGGAAATGAAGTTGTTTTAGTTCGATTAAAAAAACATCTTCGACACCTGCCTTATGACGAAGATCTTCTTGACGATGTTGAGGTAGAATTACAACAGGCTTTTACTACAGCAAATATTTATAGCAACATTCTTGAAAGACAGCAATCTTCCTATTCATCCATCATTAGTAATAGTCTTAATGCAATCATGAAGAGACTTACAGTTATTACTATTATCTTAATGATTCCAACAGGTATATCTAGTTTTTTTGGGATGAATCTTAGAAATGGAATCGAGTCTTGGATATGGGGATTCCCCCTTGTTGTAATATTAACCATTTTTGTCTCAATTATTGGTTATGTAACTTTCAAGAAGCAAAAACTTTTCTAATCGTCCCGACCTTAATTAATACAAAGAATTAATCAGCATTTTCCCTAAGCCTTAAAAACGCTATCAGAAACCAAAGGGTTATTAAAATAATAATTTCAACCTATTAAAAGTGTACTCGGTCATAGGTCGCCATCAACTGAGTACACTTTTATTAATAGTAATAATACTAGCAGCAATAATATTATTACAACAATAATAACTAGGGAAATAAAAAATTATCTCTAACTATATCTTTAAACTTCTCAGATAATTCTTTCATCCCTCCTAAGACGATATTAGCACCTTCAGCCTCTAATACCATCGAATCCAATGGGCCTGTATTAACAGCAATAGTAAAAATACCAGCTGCACGAGCTGCACGGACACCTAATGGTGCATTTTCAATTACTATAGCTTCAGAAGGTGAAAGATTACCCGCTTTGCGTAATCCCATCAGATAAGGGTCAGGTTTCGGCTTCCCACAACCTACTGGAACATCTTTAGCCGAAACTATCCTATCTGCCGAAAACATTCCGGGAAAATGTTCTGAAAGTCTATCTAACAAAGTTGCTTGTCCTGATCCAGTCACAATAATTCGATTTAATCCCATATCTGTAACAACACGAAGAACATCGAGAGCTCCGGACATTATCGGGGTCTTTCCACGTTTTTCAAAAAGAGAACTTTTATAAGCATAAATCTCTTCTATCTCTTGCTGAGTAGCATGACGCCCTCTCTGAGAAAGCATCAAATCTTCAATAGTTTGAGCTCCTGTTTGCCCTTCATACATATAAAATTGACGATAATCAGCTTTAAAACCAAAATGGATTGCTGTCTCATACCATGATTCTGCATGATTTTTCATAGAATCATAGAGAACACCATCCATATCAAACAACACTGCTTTTAACACGATCTTTTGCAATAAATCAATTAAACGAAAAAACAAAGATGTATCATAAAAGTTTTTATGGTACATCCTTGAAAATCATTTTTTCTATTTCTCTAATAAAGAATAGGGATAGAGCCAAATTTCAACATATCAAAATAAGTCAAAATCGTCCTCATACTACATCAAATACGAGCCTTTATCGCCTCTGTCTCTTTCTCGTAACCAGGCTTCTCTAAAAGAGCAAACATATTTTTCTTATATGCTTCAACTCCAGGTTGATTAAATGGATTAACCCCTAATACATAGCCACTAATACCACAAGCTCGTTCAAAGAAGTAAATAAGTTGACCAAGGTTATACTCGTCTATTTTCTCTATCGTAATTTTAATATTGGGAACTCCACCATCCACATGTGCCAACATAGTTCCTAACTCAGCCATTTTATTGACTTCATCGATACGTTTTCCTGCTAAAAAATTCAGACCATCTAAATTTTCTTCGTCTGAAGGAATACATACCTCTCTATTGGCCGAAGAAACCGAAATTACAGTTTCAAAAATAGTGCGTTCACCCTCTTGAATCCATTGTCCCATAGAATGTAAGTCCGTTGTAAAATCAACAGAAGAAGGATAAATACCCTTATGATCTTTGCCTTCACTCTCTCCAAATAGTTGTTTCCACCACTCTGAAAAATAGTGTAAACGAGGATTATAATTTACAAGTATCTCTGTTTTCTTCCCATACTGATATAGAGCATTACGCATAGCAGCATATTGAGCAGATAGATTCTGAGCATAGGCAACATCACATCCTGTAGCTTTTTCCATATCTACAGCACCTTTAACCAATGCTTTAATATCATTACCGGCAACAGCAATAGCTAAAAGGCCAACGGGAGTAAGAACCGAAAAACGTCCACCGACACTATCTGGAATAACAAAAGTTTTATACCCTTCCTGTGTTGCCAATGAGCGCAAAGCTCCTTTTGATTTATCTGTTACAGCCACAATACGGCATCGAGCTTCCTCTTTTCCAACCTTCTCTTCCAACAGAGTTTTCAAAAGGCGGAATGCAATAGCAGTTTCTGTTGTTGTTCCTGATTTAGAAATATTAATAATACCAAATTCTTTTACTTTTAAAATATCAATTAAATCTGCTAAATAATCTTCTCCTATATTATTTCCAGCATATACTACATAAGGATTCTTTCTATTAGGCAGTATTTGATCGAAACTGCTGCATAAAGCTTCATTGACTGCTCGAGCCCCTAAATAACTTCCTCCAATGCCAGCAACAACAATTACTTCACATCTTTCTCTAAGAAGATCTGCTGTAGCCTGGATTTCATCAAGAAACTCTGTAGTAATACTAGATGGTAAATGCACCCATCCTAAAAAATCATTTCCAGCACCTTTTCCATTCTCCAACAACAGATTAGCGGGTGCCGTTTCTTGAGCGACTTGTTCCAACGAAATCGCAGGAACAAAAGTTTGTGCTTTTTCAATTGATAATTTCATAAAAAGTGATTTTAACGTTATACAAATTGATTATTATTATTAAAATAAATTTCTTATAGCTATAATCAAGATAAAACTTCACTCAACAATTTGATCTCAACAAATGGGGACATTCTCTTATACAATATATTATATACGGCATCAACTATCGGTATCTCAATATCATAAATCTGATTGATTTCCTTTAAACATTTGGTTCCATAATACCCTTCTGCCACCATTTCCATCTCCAATTGAGCTGTTTTAACACTATACCCTTTACCAATCATTGAACCGAACAAAAAGTTTCTACTAAATCTTGAATATGCAGTAACAAGAAGGTCTCCAGTATAAACTGATTCAGAAATATGTCTATTATCCATCGGTGCAATATTATTGATAAATCGCTTCATCTCTCTAATTGCATTGGCTACAAGTACTGCTTGAAAGTTATCTCCATATTTTAATCCATTACATATCCCAGCAGCAATTGCATACACATTTTTCAAAACACCAGCATACTCTATTCCGACTAAGTCTTCTGATACTGTGGTATGGACATAATGATTACGGAAAAGATCAGCATACATCTCGGCATGCTTAAGATTTTTACATCCAACGGTTAAATAAGTTAAACGCTCATAAGCGACCTCTTCTGCATGACTTGGGCCACAAACAACCGCCAACATATCATCAGATAACGAAAATTTCATCTGCATAAAATCTGAAATAGTGACATTTTCGTCTGGAACAATACCCTTGATGACAGAAATGACAAATTTGTCATTCATCGGAGTAGTTATCTGATCTAAATGCCACTTCAAATAAGGAGATGGACACGAGAAAATGATTGTGTCAGACATCCTTATAATTTCATTTATATCTGACGAAAAATAAATCTTATCTATATCAAATTTTACACTTGATAAATATGCTGGATTATGACCTAGTTGCTTAAATTGATCAATATGTTCCTGACGGCGAATATACCAACAAAATTCTCCGACCTGTTGCATAACAATCTTAGCCATTGCCGTAGCCCATGAGCCACTACCAATAATAGCAATTTTTCCGGGAAGACTCATAAAAAATTATATAACCAAATATGGCATTTTTACAGAAAATAATAAATAGCAGAAAGGATAACACACCTAATCCTTAAATTCTCCTTTTAAAATATACTATTCTTTAATATTTCCTATCCAAGTCTCAATATCACTTGGTAGAGGATTTTTCAAATCTAATTTATACTTTTTCTTAATATCAAGCATCTCTTGAAACAATTTGCCTGCTTTAATATCTATCAAAGATTCTATGGTTAAATAACCTGCCTTCTGAATGACTGGCACCCATTCCTCAGGGAAACCTAACTCTACATATTTTTCTAGTTTATCTCTCTTTGCCACCTTTTCTGGCTTCATTGTTGGAAAAAGAAGCACCTCCTGGATGGCAACTTGACCTGTCATCATCATCACAAGACGGTCAATTCCAATTCCAATACCTGACGTTGGAGGCATACCATATTCTAAAGCGCGAACAAACTCATGATCAATAAACATTGCCTCATCATCTCCTTTTTCAGAAAGACGAAGTTGTTCTTGAAAACGCTCATATTGATCTATCGGATCATTAAGTTCTGAATACGCATTGGCAAGCTCTTTTCCATTGACCATTAATTCAAAACGCTCTGTAAGACCCGGTTTTGATCGATGCATTTTGGTTAATGGAGACATTTCTACAGGATAATCTATAATAAATGTAGGTTGAATAAATGATCCTTCACAAGTCTCCCCAAAAATTTCATCAATTAATTTGCCTTTACCCATAGTCTCATCGACCTCAATATTTAAAGCACGGGCAATATCTCGAATTTCCATTTCATTTTTCCCTTCGAGATCATAGCCAGTTTTTTCCTTGATCGCTTCCAATATAGGTAAGCGACGATAAGGGGCCTTAAAACTGATTACGTTATCACCTATCTTGGTCTCTGTTGTACCATTAACAGCGATGCAAATTTCCTCCAGGAGTTTTTCTGTAAACGACATCATCCAATTGTAATCCTTATATTGAACATAAAGTTCCATACAAGTAAATTCTGGATTATGAGTTCTATCCATTCCCTCATTACGGAAGTTACGCCCTATTTCATAAACACCTTCAAAACCTCCGACAATAAGACGTTTTAAATATAGTTCAGTTGCAATGCGCAAATATAAATCTGTATTAAGAGAATTATGATGTGTAATAAACGGACGTGCGGAAGCTCCACCTGCAATTTGTTGTAAAATTGGAGTTTCAACTTCAGTGTATCCTGCATCATCAAGTACTCGTCGTAAGGTCTTATAAATGATGGCACGTTTCAAAAATATATCTTTAACACCATCATTTACCACAAGATCTAAACATCTTTGACGATAACGTAACTCAGGATCTTCAAAAGCATCATAAGCAACACCATCCTTATATTTAACTATTGGTAAAGGACGAATAGATTTAGAGAGAACTTTTAGCTCTTCTGCATGAACAGAAATTTCCCCGGTCTGTGTACGGAAAACATACCCTTTGACACCTACAAAGTCGCCAATATCTAACAACTTCTTAAAAACAATATTATATAATTCTGTATGCTCTGGATCCGGACATAACGAATCACGAGAAACATAAACTTGAATACGGCCGTAAGAATCTTGAAGTTCCATAAAAGCGGCCTTACCCATAATACGACGACTCATAATACGGCCTGCCACACTTACTTTCCGCTCTATAGTTTCATCAAAATTATCCTTAATTTCTGTAGAATATCCGGTAACGACATATTCGGCTGCAGGGTATGGTTCAATTCCCATCTTACGCAACTCTTCTAACGAATTACGTCGAATAATCTCCTGTTCACTTAATTCTAAAACATTCATTATTATAATAATTGAAATTAATAATCAGTGTAAAAAGCAACATATTATACACTTCTTCTTGGAAGAACTAAAGTCTCATTATTTGTGCACAATACGCGACAAAAATAATGAAAAAAAATTATATTCTAATGTTTTACTATCGGGATCTTTAATTTCCCATCAATTTTTCTCCAAGAATAGATCTAAGAGCATATCTGTCTAACAATTTTAAGGTCTCTCCCCTATATTCTACTGCTCCAATTTCTTCTAATCGAGATAAAGCTTTCCAAAAAAGATTCCTATCAAGCATCAAAGCGCGACATAACTCATCTGCATCTGCTTTAATTGTTATATTAGATGCTTGTGGGATAGTTTTAGTTTTCAACCACCACGCAAAACGTTCAGTCTCATTGAATCTGGAAAAATGTTCCATGGTGTAATCCAATCGTTGCGCACGACTAGAAAGAATATTTAAAACATTGATAAGCAATATTTTATTTCCTTGTAAAGAAAACAAAAACTCGCTCTTATCGAGAGACATTATACCAACTTTTCCAACTGCCTTAACCGTAATATCATTATTGGTGTCAATACCATAAAGATGATTAAACGGCAAAGTCATAGGAGCCGAAAGATATTGCACTATGTGAATCTTTCTATTTATGGAAAATGTTTCTACTTCAATTTCGCCAGACAGAAGGAATAAAACATTTTTACACATTGTCCCTCTTTTTACAATCTCTCCCTTATTAGAATATTTAGCAAAATTAAAATGCACTTTTTCCAAAATATCTGTAAGTTCAGACTTGCTAATCCCTTGAAAAATAGGAAGCAACAAGATCTGTTCGTACATCGTATCCATAAAAATAGTATTTACTTAATATTTTGATTATAATACACTTCTAGATTTTTTCTTTACTCGTCATTATATCTAAAATCATCCGATCAACCGGTTGCATTCCTTCTCGTCCAATCTCAGATAAATTGCGAATTGTTTGATCAACACTTATATCAATAATTCCATCCAAGTGAGAAACACATCGATTTTCTAATGCCATCATTGCCGACTGAAACGCTTGACTGACAGCAGCACTAAGTTTTAACGAACAACTTGGTTTTGCTCCATCACACACCATTCCTGTAAGGCAAGCAATCATATTTTTTACCGCATATGTTATTTGATCATACCCCCCTCCCATCAAGTAAGTTATACCACATGCCGAACCTGTTGCAGCAAACACACACCCACAATGAGCAGATAGACGCCCAAGCATTTGCTTAATATAAATAACGGTCAAATGGCTTAAAGTAAGAGCTCGGACAAGTTTAGATTCACTTGCTTGCGTATCTTCAGCAAAAACAACTACTGGCAATGTTGCTGCAATACCTTGATTTCCACTTCCACTATTGGTCATGACAGGCTGTTTTGCACCAGCCATACGCAAATCACAAGCTGCACAAGTATAAGCGACAACACGAGGCATCGTATAATTTCCAACCATACGAACTTCATAGGTCCCATGAAGCATTTTGCCTAAATTAAGCCCATAATCCCCTTTAAAAGCCTCTTCTGCTGCAGACTTATTCATCGTCGCTGAATCTAAAATAAAACGAATATCCTCAATAGGAGCTGTTGTGGAAAACTCATATACTTTCTGCATTGTCAAGTCTGTAACAAAATCTGATTCAACAGTTTGCCTCAACTCTGCCCTTAGATCCAACAAAACCATTTCATCTTGTGCTTCAAAAACAAAGTGCGTATGATCTTTAGCTATAATAACTTCTGCAGCCTTACCATTAGCAGAAACTAAAATATCAATATAAAGACGCTCTAATACTTTTTTTTCTTCCTCTACTATTATTCGATTCTGTTTGATAAAAGCCCGGGCTTGACCAACATCTTCATTAGTTACATCACGCAACACCTCTAAGTTATATATAGATTTACCTGCAATAGCCCCTAATGCCATTGCTGCAGGCAAGCCAACCATTCCTCCGGAGCCCGGAATGCCAACGCCCATCGCATTTTTTATAATATTACCACTGAGTTTCGCTATTATTTTTTCAGGTTTTATTCCAAGCAGTTCCGTAGCCTTAGCCACAGCAAGCGCTACAGCCATAGGTTCGGTACAACCAATTGCGGGGACAACCTCTTGTCTCAATAGCGATACAATAGCTGCACTTTCTTCTCTATTCAACATAAAAATCTATATAATTTATATGATTATATTTTTATTTATTTACTTATCTACAATTACCATAAAAGAAAATTTCTCGCAAAACGCATTTTATTAAAAAGCAATACTTATCCCTCGGTTTAGAGTTACTTCATTAACACCAGATAAAGGCTCTTCAAAGTTATCCAACGTTAAGACACCATCTCGTAACACTGCATAAGAAAAATGCGTAATCCAATCACCTAATACCAAGAGACGGCTTTGACGAGAAAGCATAAAATCCAACATAATATGTCGATGTCCAAATATAAAATAATCTACTGATGGATCTTTTTTTAGATAATTCTTAGCAAATAGGACAAGACATTCTTTATCCTCTCCCAAAAAATCGGGAAATTTACTACCTGACAATCGACTTTTCTTACTCCACCAATGGGCAAAACCTGTAGTCCATCTAGGATGAATAGATGCATACAAAAATTGGCAAAAACGATTACGAAAAAATCCGGCCATCAATCTGTAACCTTTACTATCATCTCCTAAACCATCTCCATGAGCCAAAAACACTTTTTTTCCTTGAATTGTCATCAATTCCGATTTATGATGCACAATAGCTCCTGTTTCTGTAGGAATATAATCTCGTATCCAAATATCATGGTTCCCTGTAAACCAATGAATAACAACCCCACGATCATATAATTCCCCTAATTTACCTAAAAATCTCGTAAAACCTCGAGGAACAACATACCGATACTCAAACCAATAATCGATTATATCTCCTAACAAATATAGTTCGTCACAATCATCCTTGATACTATCAAGAAATCGTACTACCCTACGCTCATAAGAAAGAGGATCTGTTAGAGTCCCCGCTCCTAAATGCAAATCAGAGATAAAATAAGTAGTCACTATTTTTAAGGATAATTCGGTTTGACATCATTTCATAAAAAACCTAACTCTAGTTTCGCCTCTTCTGTCATCATATCCTGAGACCATTCTGGTTCAAAAACTAGTTCTATTTCGCAAGTATTTACTTCAGCCAATCCTTCAACCTTTTGACGGATATCCTCCATAAGGAAATCTCCTGCAGGACATGAAGGAGCTGTAAGAGTCATCTTGATTTTCACATATCCTTCTTCGGGGATTTCAATGCCATATATGAGTCCTAAATCATATACATTTACAGGAATCTCCGGATCATACACATATTTCAATACATCAACAACGAGTTGTTGTATTTCCAATACTCTATTTTCGTCCATAATGTAATCTAATCAATTTAGCGAAGCAAAGATAAGACACCAAAAGCAGAAATGCAAAAAAATATCATGGTTTTACTTAATTCCTAATGTAAATATTAATTTTTTTCTAAACGATTTGTATATGGAAATTGAAAGTCACATCTAAGTTCGTAAATTATCCTTTAAGTTATCCCTATGCTTGAAACGAGAGATTACTATTATCAGTATAATTGAGACAATCAGACTAAATGATATTAACCAAGGAGAAGATAAAAACCCTACTTGCAAACCACTTGAAGGCAATAATTTATATTCTAATATAGCAACAAAATTATTAACAGCATGAACCAAAATCGGGCACCACAATGACCCGGTCCAATAAACAAGATAAACAAGATAAACAAAAAGGACACCCAATAGCAAACGTGGAAAAAAACCATACAAATCAAAATGAATTGCACTAAAAACAAAGCCTATTATCCATGCGACTCGGGAAAAATTGGGGACATAGTGCAATAAAAGATTTAGGATTGCTCCTCTGAACATAAGTTCTTCTCCAAAAGCAGTAGCCAAAGAAACTAGCAAAATAAGACCAATCCAATTTAATACCCCATCTCCAGAAAGGAGCAAATTCATAACAATCTCATTCTGTGAAGAAAGATGATCAGCCCAAACAACAATATAATCAGGCCATGGAATTTGGCTACATATTAAAGCGAACCACTCTAAAAATGGCAGAGCAGATATAATTAAAAAAAATGAAAGCCATAACATTTTACCATCTATTTTAGATAAATATAGATCAGATAACACACTTTTTTTGACTCGCATTTTTGAATATACAATGGGAGGCAAAATCATTATAAACAAAGTTTGTGCCCATTGAATTGATCTAAGTAAAATAGGAGCATTGTGTTCTGAAAAACAAATAAATAAAATGGATTGAAAAACAAAAAGAAAAACAAAACCTATTAAACATAGTAAAATAAAAAACAAGGAGTCTTTAAAAAGAGATGATTGATAATGGAAGACATTCATATGATAACAAATCTAATAATTCTATTTTATTCCTGCCTTAGAATATACAATAATTATGGTCTAAGATATCGAATTCAATGCTTCAAAGATAGTCAATTATTCAAAACTATAAATAATATCTACTCTTTTTTCAAAAAAAGCATTAGAAAAAGGATTTGTTTTATTATATTTGCGCTCTAAAAAATGTTTAAATTGTGATAACACATCCTACAAACAAGTTTTTGAAAGGATGAGAAACATCACTATATTCCGTTTTTTTAAAAAAAACAACAATAAACAACAATAATAAAACGAAGTAGTCGTTTATTGAATAGTAATGCATTAATTGATGAATTCCGTAATTGCAAAAAATATTCCCGCACCCACTGACATGTGCATTATTTTGACCTATCGATGTCCGATGCGCTGTCAGATGTGTAATATATGGCAAAACCCTACTGTAAAAGAAAAAGAAATAACAGTAGAAGAAATAAAACTATTACCTAAAGTCAAATTTATTAATTTGACAGGGGGAGAGCCATTTATAAGGGAAGATTTAGTGGATATTGTTGAAGTGTGCATGACTAAATCACCCAGAGTCGTTATTTCGACATCTGGATGGTTTGATGACAAAGTGATTAATTTAGCTAAACGATTTCCCAATATCGGTATTAGAATCAGTATCGAAGGACTTGCTTGTAAAAATGACGAATTGCGAGGTCGTGAAGGCGGTTTCGAAAAAGGATTAAGGACTCTAAAAGCCCTCAAAGAAATGGGGCTTAAAGACATAGGCTTTGGATGTACGGTATCTAATCACAATTCGAAAGATATGTTAGAATTGTACAAACTTGCCAAAGAAATGAATATGGAATTTGCTACTGCAGCTTTTCATAATTCATACTACTTCCATAAATCTGACAATGTCATTACAAATAAGAATGAAGTTTGTGAAGATTTTAAAACACTGATCAATCTCCAATTAAAAGAACACAAACCTAAATCTTGGTTTAGAGCTTTCTTCAATATGGGTTTAATCAACTATATCGAAGGAAATCGACGTATGCTCCCTTGTGAAGCCGGTTTAGTAAACTTTTTCGTAGAGCCTTATGGAGATGTATATCCCTGTAACGGATTAGAAGAACGCTATTGGAAAGAATCTATGGGCAATATACGTATTACCAAAGATTTTGATCAGATTTGGAATAGCGAACAAGCAGAAAGAGTTCGTCAACTGGTAAGATCATGTCCCAAAAATTGCTGGATGGTCGGTACAGCGTCACCAGTAATGAACAAATATATCAAGCATCCCGCTAAATGGGTATTAAAGAATAAAATCCGTAGTTTAATGGGAAAAGAGGCTTGTATTGACAAATGCTGGTATGACGTTGGGCAAGATCCTAAACAAGGAGATTTGAGAGAAATAACAAAATAAACGAACCTGACAGCACGTAACATAGTTTAATAATCGTGAAAATTGCAGTAACAGGGACACGCGGTTTCCCTAATGTCATTGGCGGTGTAGAAACCCATTGTGAAGAGGTATTCAGCCGTTTAGCAGCTAAAGGCTATGATATAACAGTCTTTAGACGCACAGGTTATTGTCACGATAATTTACAAGAATATAAAGGGGTGAAATTATATAATATGTCTCACCCCAAAAGTAAAATATTAGAAGCTTTTATTCACACATTTAAAGCTGTTTTTGTAGCCAAATATAAGTTACATGCAGATGTAATACATATTCATGCCATAGGACCAAGTTTGATGTGTCCATTAGCACGACTTTTAGGCATGAAAGTGATTGTTACACATCATGGACCGGATTATGATCGCGACAAGTGGGGTTTTATTGCCAAAACTATTCTACGCATTGGTGAATGGTCTGCAGTTCGTTTTGCTAACGAGATGATCGTTATTTCCAATGTAATTTTCTATCATATCGTACAGAGTTTCGGACGCAACGACATGCACCTAATATATAATGGTGTACCTCCTGCAAAAAGAATGACAGACTACTCATATTTAGACAAAATCGGAGTAGAACCCTATAAATATATATTTGCCATGGGGCGTTTTGTCCCGGAGAAACAATTTCACTTACTCATTGATGCTTGGCGACAAACCCTGCATGATGGATTTCGTCTAGTCATAGCTGGAGATTGTAATATTGCAGATAGCTATTCTAAGAAACTAAAACAATTAGCAACTGAAAATAATGTTATCCTAACAGGCTTTATCAAAGGGGACCCTCTTTATACGCTTTTAACATTTGCTCATACTTTCGTCCTTCCCTCCACACATGAAGGTCATCCGATAGCACTACTCGAAGCCATGAGTTATGATCTACCTGTTATTGTCAGCAGTATTCCTGCCAACGAAGAAATCAGACTAAAAGCCTCATGCTACTTCCCTGTTGGAAGCACACCTGCTTTAGTTAAAAGACTATCAGAAACTCTTAGAAAACGACCTGGCTATCGAGTAAAGTATGATATGAGGTCATACAATTGGGATAATATCACCAAACAGATTGAAAAAGTATATAAAAATTTCAGAACCACATAAAAAAAGAAGTTGTCTATTTGGATAATTCGAAACAAAATCCTAAATTTGCACTCCGAAAACAAAAATTTTCAAACCAAACCACGCTCTTTTTCTTATTTATAATCGAAATTCTTCATTAAGAAGATTATCGTTTTCCTTATGTGGGAAGCCCGGATGGCGGAATCGGTAGACGCGCTAGTTTCAGGGACTAGTGAACGTAAGTTTGTGCGGGTTCGAGTCCCGCTTCGGGTACAAATAAAGAGGATATGTCACTTTGGCATATCCTCTTTATTTGTATTTTTTCATCTATTTCGTTTTTATAGCCGGCAATACTCATTCTATACTCATAAGAATTTACTCAAAATAAGACTGACATATTATAATCTAATGACCGTTTTTTGGGGTAATAATTATTGACATCCAATATAAATCACTGTTACTTTATTAGAACATTATAAATCTCTGTTTTTTAAGTTTCCCTTTCGAGTACTTTTCGAATGTCTTCTCGCAAAATTTCTAAGACATTCGTGCAAAAAAACGATAAATAAAAGAAGTTTTGATTACAATTGTTTCTAGATAAAAATATAGGAAAATATGTTATTACCCGTATTGTTATCTAGAAACAATCTAAATCTATAATTATTTACTTAAATCAACTGCATAATAGGCAGTTTTTCCATTAGGATAGACTCCGACAATAAACATTACAGGTTCTCTATCTCCACCTCGGTCTGTAGTTAACAAATTATACGCTTTCTCTACCTCTTTGACATTCTTAACGACCATATCATTGATTTTCACAATAACCAATCCTTCACGAACGCCACTACGGGCAAAAAGGCCTCCACGCTCAACGTTATCCACTAAAACACCATTACGAACACCATATTTCGTTAGCTCCTTAGCGGTAAGATTTTTCAACGTTACTCCTAAAGATTCAACTCCTGTCTTTGTTATTAAATCTGTATCTCCTCGACTATTGCGTAAAACGACTGAAACTTTATTCTTTTCTCCATTTCTAATGTAAGTTAAAGAGATAGTATCTCCTGGACGGAAGCGTGCTAATTGCTCCTGTAGCTGAGCCATATTCTTAACATCAATATTATTAATTGCGACGATAATATCTCCCTTTTTAATGCCAGCATCTTGAGCAGCACCCTTCTCTGATACCTCTTGGATATAGACACCCTCTGACACACTCAATCCTTGCTCTTTAACCAATTCTGCATTCAAATCCGAAATCACAATGCCCAATACTGCTCGTTGCACTGTACCATATTGTTTTAAATCAGTCACAACCTTACTTACGATACTGCTAGGAACTGCAAAAGAGTATCCTGCATAATTTCCTGTTTGAGAATAAATAGCAGTGTTGATTCCTACCAATTCTCCTGCAGTATTTACCAAAGCGCCTCCACTATTACCGGGATTAACAGCAGCATCAGTCTGAATAAAAGATTCGATACCTAACTTTCCTCCATTATGCATACCCAAAGCACGTCCTTTGGCACTGACAATTCCTGCTGTCACTGTACTATTAAGCATAAACGGATTTCCGACAGCCAGTACCCACTCCCCAATTTTAAGATCATCACTTGCCCCAAAAGTCACCGTAGGCAAATCTGTTCCATCAATTTTAAGCAGAGCAATATCTGTTGCAGGGTCTGTCCCTATCAAAGTTGCCTCAAACTGACGTTTATCATTAAGTGTAACAGTAAGAAGGTCTGCATTGTCAATAACATGATTATTCGTGACAATATAACCATCACTGCTAATTATAACGCCGGAGCCATATCCTTCTTTAGCTTTTGGCTGTTGCTGTTGAGGACCTCGATAACCAAAAAACAGATCAAAGAATGGATCTCCTGTCCCCATCTCAGATCGTTGCACTTGTTGTGTACTTTTAACACCTACAACTGCATTTACGGTTTTCTCAGCAGCCCGCGTAAAATCATTGTCTGTAACAGAGGCCCGCGTCACAGTCGGAAAAAAAGATACCGAAGTAGCAGATGAGTCTGATACAGATAAAGATCGATTTGTCAAAGATTCATCACTCCATTTTTTATGCATCCATACATACGTACCTGCCGTTGTAATGCCGCTGATCAGCACCATGGCAGAAATCATTTTTAAATTGTCTTTAAATGTTTTCATTTTCTCAGTATTTTTATATTAAACACTCCTATTAAGCTCGCTGTTTATTGCACTGCAAAAGTACAAATAAAAACATTCATTCTGTTAATTTACTTTGTTAATTTAACAATTTAGAATTAAAGATTAACGCTTTTAATAGCATTTAACAAGTAAAAACCGATAAATATACTTACATTTGCAGAGTGTAGTAGGACGGTCTGCCGCTCGCTTATCCAAGCGGGAGGAAAGTCCGGGCAACACAGAGCACCATGCTTCTTAACGGGAAGTGATCAGCGATGGTCAGTCAAGTGTAACAGAAAATAACCGCCTCTTATCCGAGGATAAAAGGTAAGGGTGAAAAGGTGGGGTAAGAGCCTACCGCAGTCATGGTGACATGCACTGGTCCATACATACCATGGGTTGTAAGATCATGTATATCGACGCTATAGGGTTGCTCGCCCGATGTCGAGGGGTAGATTGCTAGAGTCCGTTGGTGACAACGGATCGAGATTAATGGCAGACACTTGTTTCCATAAAACAAGCACAGAACCCGGCTCACAGGCCTACTACACTTTTTATATGATAAAATAATAAGTAATAATAATAACGCATTTATAGAATGGCTAAAAAAGTTTTTGTCAGTGGATGTTATGACATGCTTCATTCCGGACATGTAGCATTCTTCACAGAAGCAGCCCAATTAGGAGATCTTTATGTGGGTATTGGTTCTGATAAAACTATTCAGGAATTGAAAAACCGTAAAACGATCAATACTGATGCTGAGCGTTTATATATGGTTTCTGCCCTGAAAATGGTAAAAAAAGCTTGGATCAATCGTGGAAGCGGGACTCTTGATTTCTTAGAAGATTTAAAGGAATTACAACCTGACATTTTCTTTGTTAATAGTGATGGTGCTTCACCCGCGAAAGAACAATTATGTAAAGAATTGGGAATCGAATATGTCATTTCTCAACGTCTCCCCCATACCGGATTACCCAAGCGCAGCACGACCGAACTAAGGCAAGAATGTATGATCCCATATCGAATCGACTTAGCCGGAGGTTGGTTAGATCAGCCTTGGGTAAGCGAATTACACCCGGGATCCGTAATCACCATTTCCATAGAACCGGACTATGATTTCAACGATCGAAGCGGCATGAGCACCTCATCTCGTCGAAAAGCCATCGAATTATGGCACACCGATGTTCCAGAAGGAGACAAAGAAACTTTGGCCAAAACTCTATTTTGTTACGAAAATCCACCCGGGTCCAAATACATCAGCGGGTCTCAAGATTCTATCGGAATAGTAATGCCGGGTGTCAATAAATTAGATTACAATTCAGCCTATTGGCCGGAAAAGATTCATTCTATTCCGTCTGATGATGCAAAATTAAAATTCATCGAAAGCCATTTATGGCTCATCCCATTAGATCGTCGCACATCCGGTTATTCTCCCTATGATGGTAAAAACATCCATTTGGAAGGTGTTAAAGATTTAGCTAAATCAGCAAACGATTGTTGGGCAGCGATACAGTCATGTGATTATGAAGCTTTCGGAAAAAGTATTCGCGACTGCTTCGAAGCACAAATTAAACTTTTCCCCAACATGGTTTCTCCAGAAATCATAGATCAAATTAATCGATACAAATCCGAAGCCATCGGTTGGAAACTATCGGGCGCCGGAGGCGGTGGATACTTGGTATTAGTCAGCGATAAAGAAATTAAAAACGCCCTAAAAATCCGTATTCGTCGAGGATAATACTCTCTTAACGAACAAAATAATAAAGGATACGTTTAATAGTATGAACAATATTAATTTCAAATACTATGAAACGTATCCTTTTTCTTTTAGCCCTTTGTATATGCTTTGCTGGTATAGCACGAGCAGATCGACACATCCCTATCGGAAAAGAGCAATTACCTAATGCTGCCTCTATTTTTATTGAGCAAAACTTTCCTACAGCTCAGATTTCCCAAATAATTCAAGAACTTGATACCCGTAAAAAAAACTATACAGTTTGGTTAGACAATGGTATTATTATCGAATTTGATAAAAACGGTGCTTGGAAAGAAATACACTCTAATGGTAGCACTCCGATACCGGAGATCATTATCCCAACTCCCATCAGTTCCTATGTGACACAATACTTCCCTTCCAATAAGATTATTGAAATTGAAAAAGAAAAAAAAGGAAAATATAATGTAGAGCTGAATGATGGTACTGAAATCCTTTTTGACCGTAACTTCCAGGTGTTAGACATCGATGATTGATTAACAATCAAAAAACTATCACCTATATAATAAAAAACAACATTGCTTCGCCTCGAGGAGAAGCAATGTTGTTTTTATCTCTTTCTAAAAATATTATCAATCATCATGATGATTTGTGGACTGATTTTCATTCTGTAAATCAAAAATACACCAATTGATAAAAGGATTATCGAACGTAAAAATAAATCAATCCACGGAACAAATGCATCCGAAAGCATCGGTAAGAAAGAATGGACTGACGGAATTAAATAATTTATGCCCCATAAAAATAAAACTACTAATAATTGTAGAAGAGTTTTAGTTGTTAAAGGATTACATTTCAACTTGATTTGCACTAAAAATTGTTGATATGAATAAGAAATAATAGAAGTTATTAAAGTAGCCAATGCCGCACCGGATATACCCAACTTCGGTATGAGATACAGATTTGTCAAAATAGTAAGTGCTGTCAAAATAGCTGCTATAAAAAGTGTCCAATAATAATACTTACTAAACGAAATGAGAACATTACCAAAGTTGAGCGTACTATTAATTATCTTACTTAATCCTAAAAATAAAATAGCATATCGGCCTGCTGCAAACTTTTCACCATTAGGAATAATAGCAAATATATTGTCCAAATTCACCCATATCAGCAATAATAACATGGATGAAGCCAATAACTGATGTATGGAGACTTGACGATAGAGAGATTCTGCCTCTTTCATTTTTCCCGATTTCAAAGCATCTGCAGCAATTGGAGCTGAGATCGCAGAAATACTTCTTGTAGGCATCTCTATAACAGCAACCATATAGATCACTATCGTATAAATTCCGGCACTATACATTCCCCTAACCGAAGAAAGCATAAATAAATCTAACTGAACCATAATATTTCCACTTACAGCGGCCAATAACAAAAAACCGGTGTAATAAAAAAATTTACGTTTCAGATCCGGAGTAAGAATCTCTTTCGCGCTATGTTTCATTGAGGGAGGAGCGATAGTCAATGCATAGCCTCCTGTCATCATCATACAGAGACCATAAGCCACCATGAAAGCTATCAACAAACCCTCTACTCCAATATACCCAAATCCATAGAGCAAATAACAAGCTAACATAAACAGACGCATACCGACCTCCCTTATCGCTTTAGGAACAGCTATACGCATATGTATATTCGAATAATTCTCAAAAAACTGCCAAAATGTAAGAATAAATAAAAGAGGAAAAACCCAACAGAAATATTCAGAAAAATTTACACATTCTCGCCCGAAGTAAGAGATTATTGGTTTCTGAAGAAGAAAATATAGAAAACCAACGATTAAAGATCCTATGATTGGAAGGGACACATAATAAAAGAAAAAACCATGGTCATGCTTTTCCTTACTTCTAAAATATGGGAAAAAGCGCATCGCACTATTATTACTTCCTAACAATGCGAAAGAAGATCCAAGTAACGCAACTTCATAAATAACCTTGGTGAGACCTATCACTTCCGGATCCAAATACTTTGTACAGATGTACATCTGCACAAAAATACCTAATAAGACACCAATATAATTTACGAATGTTCCTTTTAAAGATTGCCTAATTACTATCCCCACAGCTTTTTAAATTCTGAATATTAAAATATCAGATTCCTTTAAAATCTAATTCTTTGATACATCGTCTCAGCGACTCTTTCCAGTAAGGGACTAAAATCCCAAATGTTTGCTTAAACTTTGTTTTATCAAGCACAGAGAAATGTGGACGTTTCACCTTACTCGGAAATTCCGAAGAATGACAAGGATATACAGCACAAGCATTTCCAGACAAATCTCTAATTTCGATTGTAAAATCATACCACGAACAAACACCTTCATTACTATAGTGATAAATACCGGTATGATCTACAAATTTATTACTCTCGATAATCTGGAAAATAGCTTCTGCCAAATCTCCCGCATAAGTTGGCGTTCCTACTTGATCAAAAACAACTTGAAGAGAATCTTTCTCCTTGGTCAGACGACGCATTGTTTTCACAAAGTTTCCTCCAAAAGAAGAATAGAGCCATGCTGTACGAAAAATAAGATAACTGCACCCAGATGACAAAATAGCTTCTTCCCCGGCAAGTTTTGTCCTACCATAGACACCTAATGGAGAAGTCTGCTGCTCTTCTGTACATGGGACACACCCATTACCCTGAAAAACATAATCTGTTGAAACATGGATCAATGTCGCATGTTCTTCATAACAAGCCCTCGCCAGATTGCCGACAGCTTTATGATTGATAAGATCTGCCATTTCTTCATCATCTTCTGCACGATCCACATTAGTATATGCAGCACAATTGACGATCACCTGTATCTGTTCCTTCCTGACTAAATCAATGACCTGATCATAATTTGTTATATCCAGGAAAGTTGTATCAACACCTTCAATGGTATTTATATCTGTAAAAATATAATGGTTTTCAGTAGAAGTTGGACCTAAAAGGCGCATTTGATTTCCAAGTTGCCCATTACTTCCCGTAACTAATATATTCATAACAATACTAATCTTCTTTTATCAGTATAACTTATCATCCATGCTGAAAGGAGAAACAAAATCTTTCAACAAAGGATGATGTGCATCTTTATCACTCACTAATATATGTTCGCTATCGATTTGCCAATCGATATTCAATTCCGGGTCATTCCAGGCTAAAGCACCTTCATTTTCAGGTGAGTAGAAATTATCACACTTATATTGGAAGATTACCTCATCACTCAATACGGAAAAACCATGGGCGAAACCACGAGGTATAAATAGTTGGCGATGATTCTCTGCAGATAGTTCTACTGCCACATGTTTTCCATAAGTGGATGATCCTCTGCGAATATCAACAGCAACATCCAGGACTTTACCTTTTACCACTCTTACCAGCTTAGACTGAGCAGCAGGAGCTTTCTGAAAGTGCAAACCTCTCAATACACCATAAGAAGATTTACTCTCATTATCTTGAACAAAAGTTGTTTTCATCACTTTCTCTTCAAATTCTTTAGCAGAAAATGATTCGAAAAAATAACCTCTTGCATCCTTAAAGATTCTCGGTTCGATAATAACAACGCCCTCTAAATCTGTTTTTATAACATTCATTTCAAAAACAATTATAATTCTCTACGTCCGTCTCGTTCAATCTCATCTATTACTTTCAACAGATATTGCCCATATTGATTCTTAATCATCGGCTGAGCCAAACTTTGCATTTTTTCTTTAGAAATCCAACCCTGTCGATAGGCTATTCCTTCCAGGCAAGCAATCTTAAGCCCTTGGCGTTTTTCTATCACTTCAATAAAAGTGGAAGCCTCACTGAGAGAGTCATGTGTTCCTGTATCCAACCAAGCAAACCCTCGACCTAAAGTTTGTACTTTTAATTCTTTATCCTGCAAGAAACGTTGATTAACTGTCGTTATTTCTAATTCACCACGAGCCGAAGGTTTAATATTTTTAGCGACATCAACCACTTTGTTGGGATAGAAATAAAGACCAACTACAGCATAATTTGATTTTGGATTGATAGGTTTCTCTTCTATCGATAGACAATTGCCTTCATGGTCAAATTCTGCCACACCATATCGCTCCGGATCATTGACCCAATATCCAAAAACAGTAGCTTTGTTATCCTCTTCTGCGTTGCGAACTGCATCTTTGAGCATCCCGGTAAAACCTACACCATGGAAGATATTATCACCCAATACAAGGCAAACAGAATCATTTCCAATAAACTTTTCTCCGATAATAAAAGCTTGAGCCAAACCATCCGGAGAGGGTTGTTCTGCATACTCAAACTGGACACCATAATCAGAGCCATCCCCCAGTAGTCTCTTGAACCCCGGCAAATCATGAGGGGTAGATATAATAAGGATTTCTTTGATTCCTGCCAACATCAAAACTGAAATCGGGTAATAAATCATGGGTTTGTCATAAACAGGCAACATCTGTTTAGATACACCTTTGGTGATCGGATATAATCGTGTACCACTACCACCGGCAAGAACAATTCCTTTCATATTATTAAACGTTTATTTATTATGTTATTAATAATAGTCAAAATCTCTTTCTCAGCAACTTGCGAAAATATAGACACATTGTTATAGAAATATGCTGGTTGCTTGATGTCTCAAATACATCTGATTTTTCGTCCGGGAAAATATTCCCCAATCCGAAATAATAGTTACCCATAAGTTGCAAACTTATGTTTTGATTAAATCTAAACTCATACCCCAATCCTGCTTGAATACCATAATCAAATTTCTTTTCAATATCCATGGTATGATGATCCAATGTTCCAAAATACAAATCTTTTGAGAAATTTTCAGGCAAATTACTCTCAGAATTCTCCCATAGCATTACGCCTAATTTGGGTCCCAAATTAACACAGATTTCATTACGCTTACCTAATGGGAAATAGATATGTGACAAAAATGGTATTTCCAGATAAGTTAAATTTCGCTGAAAACTATACTCCGGGAATTCATTATATCGATCTTTCCAGCCTCGCCTTGTCAAAAGAGCATCCACCTGAAGTCCAAAAATCTTCTCCTCTATATAACGAAAGCTAACACCCATCGTATATCCTTGAGCCATATCCTGCGTAATGGTAGGATCAAAATTCATCTGGCTCAATACAGCACCTCCCATTATTCCCCAATCAAAGCGGGGTTGTATTCTTTCCTGCCCTTGCATCAAGGAAAAGCCACCTATTAGAATACACAAAAGAGAGACTCCTTTTTTCGAAAGAATTTGCGAAATAAAAGAGATCATATAGCTTTTAAATCTTTCAGATATGCTCATTTCTATTTGATTACGATCTTCTCAATAGTTACTTCAGGTGAAAAATGCACTAAAAACAGGCCCTTATTGATATATCCTTTCCCATATTCTCCCTGATAGTACATTATATTTTGTAGTGTTTTAACTTCTGATAATTCATTCACATACACCTCAAAACCTTTTCCATATCGGGACAAAGCTGTCAGAAAATATTTACCGATATCATACCCCAATAATGCATATTTGGGATATATAGGCATAGGTTCTTTTCCATACCATCCCTTAAACCGATTATAGAAATCCTTCACATCATCCTCAAAGGGGTTGACATATATTTTTGTAAACATATAGAGATCCAGAGAATAATAATAATCCAGAAATTCTTCCATATAGAGTTGCCATTCCGGATAACCCAAGACCGAAGTGTGTATAGTATCCCCTTTATTGGTTTGCACATATTGCAGGTATGGGAATATTCGGCGCAAAGCAGCTTGATTGGATGTATAAGGGATATATAAAACGTCTCCTTCCAATTGCAATACTGAATCTACGACCCCGACGTCTGCTGCATCCGTATAACCATACTCAAAATAATCCCGATCCGTCTGATCCAATTTTGCTTGTAGAAAATCTACAAAATCTTCTTTTCTTTCCAGCTCCATACTATCCGTTAAAAAAACAATCGTATGATTGGAAAAACGATCTACTACATCCTTGCTCAACTGCTCATAAAGCATCGTTTTTGACGTATTAAGCTGAAATAAACGACCATACTTACCGACAAAATTCCCTTCAAAAGAGAATGGTGAGACTACGTTTATTCCTCTTTGCTCTCCGTATTCGGCAACCTTTCTCACCTCATTTCCATCTTTGGGTGCAATGATCAGATCTACAGTCTCTAAAGAGGGATTATTGAGAATACGATCTAAAGATTCTGAACCACAATCATAAACTTGCAGTTCCACTTCAGCCCCCTCTTTCTGGGCATCATCCACAGCAAGTAATAACCCTTGATAAAACTCCACATATCGCATGCGCAATTTCTGTTCATTCTCACTTTTTCCATCTAAATAAAATGGTAAAATAATCGCAATTCGCAATGGAGATGAAAGTTGGGGCCAATTGATATTACTGATTTTAGGCAAACCGGCCAAAGTAAAATCTGAAACCGAAGAGTCTCTCGCTTCCTCTTGTTTTGGGGTGGAGAGGTGCTCTATGGTTGTTAATTCTTCAGACGAACTCTTTTGGGCAGATAAAGTATCTTTGGGTAAACCGGCTTCATTATCATGACCGATGCTATCCTGCTGCACTGCCGAAGGAACGATTAGTTGCATACCCGTCACAAGATGCGAACCGACGATAGATGGATTGGCAGCTTTAAAAGCCTCCTCTGTCACCCCATATCGTTTAGTCAACGAATATAATGTTTCACCCGGCATCACTCTGTGGACGCGAGCATCCTGGGCAAACAAAGTCGTAAAAATCAAAGTCGTAAGAAATACAGAGACAAAGCAAATTGTCTTTTTTGTCATATTGGATAAAATCATCGATTATCTTTTCTATTTACTAAACTATGGGCAAAGATAGCTATTTTCTTCCAATTGACAACAACAAAAGAAATAATAAAACACTCAAAAAACAAAAACACTCAAAAAGCACATATCAAACAATCCAAATGCAGCACCATTTTGTTGTGATATCAAACCCCTATCGAACTCATGAATAAAGCAAATGTTCTAAAATCTTATGACCACGATGTGGGGTGAATAAAGCAAATATCACTCTTTGAAACTCATACTTTGTCAACCACAATAATTCCATTTTCCATGATGAAAAACTCTACCATTCACAAACGTCTGCGCTGGACACTCTTTCTTTCAGTGTTCACGCTGTGTTTCATTGCATTAATATGCGGATGTTCTCCGTACACTCTGCTCAACAGTACGGTTTACAATCACACCGATGTTGCTGCATTTAATACCTTCCGGATCGCTCGTCCTAAGGGTGGGAGACTACCTCCTCACATGACCATGATAGACTATCAGAACATCGCCAATGCGATTCGTACTCAATTGGAGATGAGAGGATTCAAAGAAGATCCGGATTCTCCGATACTGATCAACTTTGGTCTTACCATTAAAAAAGTGATCGAAACTGCTCCGGCAGCTCCTCCGATGCCTCCCGGATATTATTCTCCCGGCTATTGGAACGGATTTGGCCCTTGGCGCAATTATTGGATTTCTCCACGTCAAGTGTATTTGCAAAATTATTATCAGAATGCAGAAATCATCACCGGCATTCAGCGAGAAGGTGTACTTACCATTGACATGGTAGATCATAAGGATATGCAATATGTCTGGTCTGCATCTGTCGAAAGCATTCTGACCGCAGGAAATACACAGATACGCAACCAATCCTCCATCAATCAATTAGTCGCTCTGGCCTTTAGCAAATTTCCTGTTCCTATACAAAATCCATAATCTGAACAGGAGATTGTCAGGTTTGCTGCACGATACTTCTTAACTCATACTCTTTTATCGGGCGAAAGGATAAAATTTGGGAAACAAAATACATTGATATCTGTTTTTTTACTAATTTTGCAACTCCAATAACCAAAACCTATATTAATGTCACAAATTCCCAATCCTTCGCTCGATAAAATGTCTTTCAATGTGGATTCCAATCCCTTGCTTCATCCATATTCTGCAGGAACAATTCCATTTGACAAGATTCTTGTCCATCACTACATTCCCGCGATAGAAGAAGCCATCCGCATTCACAACGAGGAAATCAACGATATAATCAATAATCCGCAAACGCCGGATTTCGAAAACACGATCGTTGCTTTTGAGCAAAGCGGTCTATGTCTGGATCATATCTGTCTCGTGTTTTTCAATCTTTTAGAATGTAATGGTACTGACGAGATGTTGCAACTCTCCGAACAAATACAGAGCATTGTAACCGAACACACCCATAACATTACCCTCAACGAGGCTCTCTTTGATAGGATTGCATTGGTATGGAAGCAAAAAGAAGCTCTCTCTTTGGATGACGAACAATCCACGCTTCTCAAAAACACCTACGATTACTTTGCCAGACATGGAGCAACATTAGTATCCGAACAGCGCAACCGCTGGAAAGAGATCAATACCGAATTGGACACCTTGTCTCTTCGTTTCAGCCAAAATTGTTTGCGTTCGACTCACGCTTATCAGCTTCTTCTGACTCAGGACTCTGAAGTCGATGGGTTACCGGATTTCTTACTTGAAAGCATGAAAGGGGAAGCCTCCCGAGCAGATCAGCAAGGATGGCTCGTGACCCTGCAAGCCCCCTGCTACCGTCCTTTTATGACTTATGCCAAACGTCGGGACTTGAGAGAAAAATTATATCGTGCATATCATAGCCGAGCTTCACAAGGAGAATTTTCCAATCAGGAGATCATCCGGCGCATCGTAGAGTTACGCCGAGAAAAGGCGCTGCTGATGGAGCATACACATTTTGCCTCTTATCAACTCGAGGACAAAATGGCAAAAGATGCCCCCACCGTTATCCGTTTTCTACACAAGTTACTTGATGCCTATCGGCCACAAGCCCTGAAGGACATCCGGGAACTTGAGGCCTTCGCCCGGTCAGAAGAAAAAGACCCCGATTTTATACTTCAACCGTGGGATGTGCAGTATTATTCAGAGCGGCTCAAAAAAGAACGTTATGATGTCTCAGACGAACTGCTCAAACCCTATTTCCCGCTCCCACAAGTAGTCGAAGGGATATTCGGCCTCGCCCATACCCTATACGGACTGACATTCGATCGAAAGAGTGACATACCGCTCTATCATCCGGATGTAGAAGTTTATGAAGTCAAAGACAAAAACGGGCATATCGGCCTTCTGTACACAGACTTTTTCCCCCGGACTACGAAACAGTCCGGAGCATGGATGACCGAATTTAAAGAGCAATGGAAAGATGCCGATGGGAAAGATAACCGCCCACATATTTCTATTGTAATGAATTTCACACCTCCGCTCAATGGACAACCGGCTCTACTGACCTTTGACGAAGTGGGAACATTTCTTCATGAGTTCGGGCATGCCTTACATGGACTCTTGTCCCGATGCACTTACAGATCTCTGAGTGGTACTCATGTAGCTCATGATTTCGTGGAACTCCCCTCCCAATTCATGGAAAATTACCTGACCAAGAAAGAGTTTTTAGTCACTTTTGCTCGGCATTACCAAACACAAGAAACCATTCCGGACACCCTTATTGACCGAATTATTCGTGCAAAAAACTTTCAGGCAGGCTATCTTTGTCTCAGGCAACTTACTTTCGGACTCCTGGACATGGCATTCCACATGCAAACCGCTCCTCTCGACTCTGATTTTGACCTGACAGACTTCGAACGCCAGGCCACGGCCGACACCCAAATACTTCCGACTATAACCGGGACCTGGATCAGCTGTACGTTCTCCCATATTTTCTCCGGAGGCTATGCAGCCGGATATTATGGTTATAAATGGTCGGAAGTCTTAGACGCAGACGCTTTTGCCGTGTTTGAAAAAGAGGGGATATTTTGTTCCCGGACCGCATCACGTTTTCGTCATCTTCTTGAGCGCGGAGGGACTATTTCTCCGGACCTTTTATATCGCAATTTCAAGGGTTCTGCCCCCTCCATAGAGGCATTGATGCATCGGGATGGTATAGAAAACCCCATGCATACCCAATCATATACTATTATTTAATCCATATCGTCTATGTTTCTCAACATTCTTTACATCATTGCCGGATTTATCCTTTTAATCAAAGGTGGAGACTTTCTGATCAAGGGCTCTGTCAGCATTGCTCAACGTTTGAAACTCAGCACAATGGTCATTGGACTCACTATTGTAGCTTTCGGCACCTCAGCGCCCGAATTTCTCGTCAGTCTGGAAGCCGCTTTGCGAGGAAGTTCCGGTATCGCTTTAGGCAATGTGGTCGGGAGTAACATTATCAATATCGGTCTCATTCTTGGCATTACAGCCATCATCGCCGTAGCGCCTACCAAGAGAATTACCCTGACCGTTGATATGCCGGTGCTTGTAATCTCCTCGCTGCTCCTCATTGCTGCAGCATGGACCGGTACGATCCAATCCTGGCACGGGATACTTGGACTTTTAATACTTGCAGCCTATGTGTGGTGGCAGATCCAAAACTCCAAAAAGGATCAGGCCTCTGAGGAGGAAGAGCGACCGCAAATGAAATTATGGGTGGCAATACTGATGGTCATCCTTTCATGTGCAGCCTTGAGTTGGGGGGCATCGCTTTTAGTCGATGGAGCATCTGAGATCGCACGACTCATCGGTCAGCAAGCCGGCATAAATGCCGCTACCATGGAGCGACTCATCGGTCTGACCATCGTAGCGATCGGAACAAGCCTTCCGGAGTTCTTTGCCTCATTTACAGCAGCACGAAAAGGAGAAACAGACATGGCAATCGGCAATGTCATCGGCAGCAACATTTTCAATATCCTATGTGTGGTCGGTGCAGCAGCTGCCATTCACCCAATTTCTGATTCCTGGGGAGGATTCAGTTTTGACTATCTTTGGATGATCCTTTTCACCATAACTCTATGGATCATGCTCAGAACCAAAAAGAAACTTTCTCATACCGAAGGCGTCGTTCTCACCTGCCTCTATATCGCATTCTTAGCGATCACCCTATACATGGCGGTTTAAACTGGGCTGCGCCCTGCGATGGCGATGGCGATGGCTAAAAAGTATAATGAGGTTCAGACCCTCAAAACTAAACTTCTCAAACCAAAACAGCCATAGCCATAGCCATCAGCCATAGCCATAGCCATAGCCATCGCCATCAGCCATCGCCATCAGCCATCAGCCATCAGCCATCGCCATAGCCATCGCCATCAGCCATCGCCATAGCCATAGCCATCAGCCATCGCCATAGCCATCAGCCATCGCCATCAGCCATCAGCCATCGCCATAGCCATCGCCATCAGCCATAGCCATAGCCATCGCCATCAGCCATCGCCATCAGCCATCGCCATAGCCATCAGCCATCGCCATAGCCATCAGCCATCGCCATCAGCCATCAGCCATCGCCATAGCCATCGCCATCAGCCATAGCCATAGCCAACAGCCATAGCCATCGCCATAGCAGGACGAAGTCCTTAAACCCCTCAACCCCTAAACTTCTCAACCATCATGACGAAAAAGGATCTTAGAAAAGCAATACGACAGCAGAACTTGGCTTTATCCGAGTCTGAAAGGCAAGAGTATTCTCTACGCGTTACCCACGAGATTATAGCTACTCCAATGTGGGAAAAGGCTGATACCCTGCTCCTGTTTTCCTCTCTGCCGGATGAGATAGAGACCTCTTTGCTCATCGAATACGCCCTAAATGCGGGAAAACAGATCGTTCTTCCCGTAATCAACAGCGACGAGACATTAGATCTCTATTATTTCCATCCCCGGCATCTCACACGGGGACGGTATAACATATTGGGTCCTGACCCGGTTGTCGATAAGAGAGTAGAAAATCTTGCAGCGATCGATTTAGCGATCATTCCCGGGGTGGCATTCACCGAGTCAGGGCATCGGTTAGGACGAGGCAAAGGATATTATGACCGACTGCTGCCGCAACTCTCCTGTCCCTGCTATGGAGTGGCTTATCCGCACCAGGTACTTACATCCCTCCCTTTAGATCCCTGGGACAAACAGCTGAATGGGGTATTCTTCCCAACTTCTTAACCCCTGATCGGTCATTAAATTATAAAGTGCCTACGCGGCCGAGGACCGACTGAGGTTAAATAATGTAAAATATTGAAAACCGCCTCTTGACATCGGCTTCCCAATGTTGTATCTTTGCACTCGATAAAATGTTTCGTTTTTATCGACGCTTTACAGTCCCAAAGGCTGAAGTGATATATTTATAACCCACTTAGGGGTCATACATCGTTTAGCGAGGAGAGATCGACAGGATCTTCTCCTCGCTAAATGTTATTTATAAGCAGCTGGAGAGGGGGTTTTGCCCGATGAAGCCGGGAGTTGTACGACAAAACGAGCGTAGCCTTGTGATGCAACGAGCGTAGGCATGTGGGCCAACGAGGGTACGCTCATCGAACAACGAGGGTACGCGGGTTGAATCACGAGGCTACTGTGATTTACTACTGATTTGCGGCCCAACGCAGCGCGCTGAAAAGCCAAACACAGCGTGCTGTACAAGCCAACGGACTGCGCTGCATCGGGCGACACAGCGCACTGCGTCTGAGGGCTGCGCCCCACTATGGCAGATGGCGATGGCAATGGCGATGGCGATGGCGATGGCTATGTATGTTAACGGATTTAGAACAAGCAAGAGGGAAGCATAGACCTTCCTTACGATCTGTGTTAAATTGCCACATTTGGATTACATTCGCGCGTTAATAAATCCTAAATACAAATTATATCTCGCGACTTCTGTCGCTGCGCTTTATGGAATGATTCTATTTTCACTACGCTTCGTAAATTTTTATCTATGAGAAGAAACTGAGAGCCGGAGGCCGAGGAAAATGAAGCGGTAGTCGGGCGTGGGGCCGTAGCGATGGGAGACGCGACAGTCCTCCGCGAAGCAGTCCCTGCCACCGCCACGACACACGCGGTCAGACCCCGAAGAAGGACCTTGCGGATCGGTCTGTGCACTGCTCGAATAATGCCCATACCAATCCTGACACCATTCCCATACGTTGCCGCTCATGTCATAAATACCCAATTCGTTAGGTTGCTTCGTCTTCACGGCATAGGTCTTATTGCCGGAGTTTCTACCATACCAAGCTACATCATTCAAACTATTGCTTCCTGAATATTGATAACCGCGAGAATTATTACCGCCGCGTGCAGCGTATTCCCACTCCGCTTCGGTCGGGAGACGGAAACTCTCGCCCGTCAACTGATTCAGTTTCTCTATAAATTTCTGACAGTCTTTCCATGAGACTTGCTCCACAGGAAGATTATCCCCTTTGAAATAAGATGGATTGCTTCCCATAACTGCCGTCCAAAGAGCCTGCGTCACTTCGGTTTCGCCGATGTAGTAATCGCTCAGGGTGACACTATGGACAGGCTGCTCATGTTTAAAAAATTTCTTTTGCTCAGAGGTCGCACCCATTTGGAAAGTACCTCCTTTCACTGCCACCATCGTGAAGGTAACACCGTTCACGGTAAAGGTCCGGTTTCCGGAAAGGCTCTCCATCTTTAAAGCAAACGAGCGGGCAGCATCACTCACCTCAATCTCGCGCGAGAAGGGCTGATAACCCTCTGCCGTCATCTCCAGGTGATGACGGCCATAGGCGAGAGAGTAACTGCCCTGTGAAGGTCCGACCTCGACGCCATCTACTTTTAACGTTACACCGGGGACATTGCTCGTATATTGCACCTCTACGGCATCCTGCATCTTGCCCCCTACTGTTGCGATTTGTCCCTCAGTGACATTCACCTCGGTGTGGTAATCACCATAGCCCGACTTCTTCAACGTGAGCGAGTGGTGACCGATCAAAACTCGCTGCATAAAGAGCGGGGTTTGCCCCACCGAAACACCATCCATAAAAACAGCTGCATTACCGGGTGTCACCGAGATGTCCACACTTCCATAAATGGGGCTCGGAGCCGAGAGCTGTAAGGTCTGCACGCCGGAGGCGGGAGTAAAGCGATGAAGGATGCTCTGCGAACGATGGTTTTCACGGCGGGTCTCAATCTGATATTCTCCGGTTGCCAATCTGCCACTCCACGATCCTACCCCTTTGCGTTCGCCATCGATCCAGATCTCTGCTGCGGCATCGGTCGTAAGCTGTACCTCAGCAAAGTCGGGAACAAGTTGGGGGCTGTAAGTATAAGTAGCATTGTCGCTCACCAAGAGAGTCTGCTCCACAGGCTTATACATCGGCTTGACCACCTTGACGTTGTGATTTCCACTCGGTAAGCGGTCAGACTTCAGGGGGACACGCCCCACCATACGATTATCGATATAGACCGAGGCGCCCTCCAATGCAGCATCACCGGTTACCTCTATCCAACCGAAGGCAGGTTGCAAAGCGACTTTGACCTCGGTCTTTTGATCCGGATTATTCACCACGGCAACCCCCTCGAGGGGATGATAGTCGGGCGATTCGATGCGATAGTTGTAGTTACCGAAAGAGACTCTACGGGCAGCGACACCCTCAGAGACATTCCATATCTCTCCATTGACTTCGACAAGAGCATCGACAGGATCGAGTGTAAAGACCAAATATTGCGACATCACCGCCTGACGGACCACTGTCTCTACTTGGCCGGTGGTGAGTTTCAAGATGTAAGTGCGACCCTTTTTCACAGACATCCCGAGGTCATGATCCCGAAGGACGCCCAAGTCATCATGAAAAATCGAAAGCCGTTTCACCGACTCGGGGACATAGACCCATATCTCTCCGGATTTCTGCTCCGTCTTGACAATCCCAAGCATGCCGGCATCAAATGTAAAGCCCCGCTGCGTGGTCTCCACTTTGATGAGGGCACACTTCTCACCGTTTTGGTCATAGACGATCGTGCCATGCGTATTGGCAGTCAGATCATTTTCCGCCGGATAAAAGTCGGTAACCACAATGCCCTGAGCCGAGAGGGCTAGAATAGAGAAAAGGAATAGTCCGATGAGGGAGAGAAGTCGCTGTTTCATGATTGTTGGTTGAGGGTTTTAGGGGGGACATAGCCGCGCGATGGCAGATGGCTATGGCTATGGCTGATATTAGAACTCGGCATCTTTGAGTCTCTCAGTGTTCTCTGCCACTATCAGACGATCTATGCACTCCTGAATCTGTCCATCCATAAAGGTGGGAAGATTATAGATCGTGTAATTTATGCGATGGTCGGTGATGCGACCTTGCGGATAATTATAGGTGCGGATCTTGGCACTGCGATCACCTGTGGAGACAAGGGTCTTGCGACGATTGGCAATATCATCGACATATTTCTGATGTTCCTTATCATAGATATAGGTGCGGAGACGGCTCAAAGCCCGCTCTTTATTTTTCGGTTGGTCTCGTGTCTCCGTACACTCTATGAGTATCTCATCGACCTCACCCGTATTGGGGTTCTTCCAGAGATAGCGGAGACGAACACCCGACTCCACCTTATTGACATTCTGACCTCCGGCACCGCCACTTCGGAAAGTGTCCCACTTGATCTCCCCTTCGTTGATCTTCACATCAAAAGCATCGGCTTCGGGCAAAACAGCAACTGTAGCGGCAGAGGTATGTACACGCCCTTGTGTCTCCGTCGCCGGCACACGCTGTACACGGTGCACACCGGACTCATACTTGAGTGTCCCATAGACATTCTCTCCGGTGACCATGCAGATGATCTCTTTAAATCCTCCGACAGCACCCTCGTTGGCACTTTGCACCGAAATCTGCCAGCCTTTAGACTCACAGTAGCGCTGATACATTCGGAAAAGATCTCCTGCAAACAAGGATGCTTCATCCCCCCCTGTTCCTCCACGAATCTCCAATACAGCATTGCGGGCATCCTCAGGGTCTTTGGGGATAAGGAGCAACTTAATCTGCTCTTCCAAGATGGGCAGGAGACGTTCGCACTCTGCCAATTCCTCGCGAGCCATTTCGCGCATCTCCACATCATCTGACTGAATGAGTTGTCGAGCCTCTTCGAGTCCACTTAGTGCGCGAACATACTCCTTTCGCGCAGAAAGGATGTCTTCGAGATCTTTATACTCTCGGGTCAATTTGACATAGCGCTGCTGGTCAGCGATCACCGAGGGATCAGTCACCAAAAGACTGACCTCTTCAAAACGGCTCACCAAGCCATCTAATTTATCCAGGAGACCATTTGTTGCCATAGACTCAAAAGATCAAGGATCAATATTCGAACGTTCCGTTTTCGGAGACAATAGTTACGCGTGCTCGGTCGTCAGAAGGCTCAACACGGCCGATGATCTGAGCATCGATGCCAAACGATTCGGCGATGGAGATCACCTCTGCTGCATGTTCAGACGGAAGATAAATCTCAAGACGATGACCCATGTTGAAGACCTTGTACATCTCTTTCCAGTCGGTGCCGCTTTGCTCCTGTATGGTGCGGAAAAGCGGAGGTATGGGGAAGAGATTATCCTTGATGATGTGTAGATTATCGACAAAATGGAGCACCTTGGTCTGAGCACCTCCGGAGCAATGCACCATGCCATGAATCTGAGGACGCAACGCATCCAGTATCTTCTTAACCACAGGAGCGTAGGTTCGAGTCGGAGAAAGAACCAACTTACCGGCATCCAAAGGAGATCCGGCAACAGCATCGGTCAATCTCAAGTTACCACTATAGACGAGTTCATCCGGCACAGCATGATCATAGCTCTCCGGATATTTTTCGGCCAAATACTTGGCAAAAACATCGTGACGGGCACTGGTCAATCCGTTGCTGCCCATACCGCCATTATACTCTTTCTCATAAGTGGCTTGGCCGTAGGAAGCCAACCCGACAATAACATCGCCGGCTGCAATATTGGCATTGTTAATAACATCAGAGCGCTTCATGCGGCAGGTTACCGTACTATCGACAATGATGGTTCGAGCCAAATCGCCGACATCGGCAGTCTCACCTCCGGTGCCATAGACACCGATGCCCATTTCACGCAGTTCTGCCATCAGCTCATCTGTCCCATTGATAATGGCAGAAATCACTTCTCCGGGAATAAGCATTTTATTACGGCCGATGGTCGAGGAGACCAATATATTATCAACTGCACCCACACAAATCAAATCATCGATATTCATGATCAGCGAATCCTGAGCGATCCCTTTCCAGACAGAGAGGTCGCCGGTCTCACGCCAATACATGTAGGCGAGACTGGTTTTAGTCCCTGCCCCATCGGCATGCATAATGTTGCAATACTCAGGATCACCCCCTAATATGTCCGGAATGATCTTACAAAAGGCTTTGGGATAAAGGCCCTTATCAATGTTTTTGATAGCGTTATGCACATCTTCTTTAGAGGCACTGACGCCACGAAGCATATATCTTTGATCCATTATGTTGGGTTATTACGGTTACAAATACAATTTGAATTCAATCCACGTTCTTATCGTCTCCGCTGCTGACGTTCGCGTTGCTGACGGAGTTCTTGCTCTTGTCTGCGCTGTATCTCCTGGAGTTTTTCAACCCATCCTTTTTTCTTCGGCGCTTTTTTAGGATTTTTCAAGTTTTCCTTCAAGGTCTGAAGAATCTTATCTTCGCTCACAAAAGCTCTGATGGCATAAGTCTGAATAATGCCAAGGAGTGTGGACAGGAAATAATAATAAGAGAGACCGGCAGAGTAGTTATTCAAAATAGCAAAGAACATCAAAGGCATACCATACATCATCAGTTTCATGCCCGGCATGGTCTGCTGACCGGCATTTTGAGACATGCTGATTTTGGTGTATATGATATTGGTTGCCGTCATCAGGACACAGAAGAGACTGATGTGATTGCCAAAGATCCAACTGATGATCGGGATATTGACATCCCAGGAGATAATCGCATCATAAGTGGAGAGGTCATGCGCCCAAAGGAAACTCTGTCCGCGAAGTTCGATGGAATTCGGGAAGAAATAGAAGAGCGCCAAAAGTACAGGCCAGGAGAGCAACATGGGCAGACAACCTCCCATCGGACTTACCCCCACTTTTTGATAGAATGCCATCATGGCTTGCTGTTTGGCCATGGCATCCTCCGGATTTTTATACTTCTCATTGATGGCGGCAACTTCCGGCAACTTATTGACTACACGCATCTTAGCCGATGACATATAGGACTTATAGGTGAAGGGGAAAGTAATAAGCTTAATAAAGAGGGTCAAAAGGAGGATAATGATACCATAATTGCTGATAAAACGACTGAGTACATTAAAGACAGGAATAACCAGGAAGCGGTTTACCCAACCAAATATACCCCAACCCAACGGAACCAACTTCTGCAACTGTAATGCGTCATCAGATACATGCAGAAGGTGAGCAACCTCATCATCGATATCAGACAACAAAGGATAAGAATTGGGACCGAAATAATATGCCATCGGGATACTCTCTATCTCAGAAGAAGAGAGATTAATGTCAAACTCCAACTCGGCATTATACTGCTTCAAGTAGTTGATGTCCTGCTCCTCACTTATAACAGAGCTGGTCAACTCTCCGGCATTAAAAATTCCCTTACTAATCAATACAGACGAGAAGAACTGGTTTTTAAATGCGACCCACATCAAAGAGCCACTCACCCGCTCATCGTCTGAGGAGCTTTCACTGAGTTCGTCCACATCATCATCTACATATTTGTAATATAGAGCACTATATCGCTCCTCGAAAGTACGACCCTGTTCTTGACGAGCCAACTTCTGATTCCAATTGACAGTCATCGAGGGTTGTGTCGGGGAAATTACATTGTCCAAACCGCGGTAACGAATGCTGAAGTCCAAGACATAACTTTCCGGAGAGAGCGTATAGACAAAATCCAAATAGCACTCTTCGTCAACAGCCAAACGCATCACGACACTGCTGTCAGTCTGCTGCAATGGGGTGAAATAGAAATCGGCGGTAGAGAGATACTTGCCATTGGAAGCCAGGAATGTGAAATATAACTGGTTGTCTTCGGCATTGAAAAGAACAACATTTTGCTTCAAATAATTGGTATATTTGAGCAGTTCTACGTGCTGAGGGATACCGCCCTTAGTATCAATGGAAACTTTAATATTCTCATTGGAGAGGGTAACTAACGAAGACTCACCTTCTGAAAGAGGGGCCATCACTCCGTATTTCTGAATGCGACGCAAAGCACGGACAGAGTCAGTAGCGGCATTTGTAGCAGCACTATCGCCCTGTAAAGCCATTTGGGAATTGACGATGTTCTGAGCAGCAGCTTCGACAGCAGCCTGTTGCTGGACAAGAGCTATCGAATCCTGATAACGACGCTGAGCCTCAATCTGTTCGGGTGTCGGCTGATTATACCATGAAAAACCAATGACGAGAAGCGCCATCAAAATAAATCCTGTGATCGTATTCTTATTCATGTCAATAATATGTAATCTGTAGATCGATTAATAGTAATAAAAATTATAGTTGTAATTGGATTATCAAATATTATCTCTTAATAACTCTAAAGGAATACCCCGAAAATCGGGATATTCCAAATCATATAATAACACAGTTGCGCCATCATCGCTGACGGGCATCTTAATGCAAAGCTAATTATTGCTCTTTAAAATTTCAGCATCATAGTCAATCGCCGCCCGGATGAAACTGAGGAAGATCGGGTGCGGATGCAACACTGTGCTCTGGAATTCAGGACGATACATCACACCGATGTACCATCTCAATTCAGGCAACTCAATTACCTCAACCAAATGATTTTCCGGATTCTCCCCGGTAAATTGCATTCCGGCTTTTTCAAATTCTGACTTATAGTCTGTATTAAATTCCCAACGATGTTGATGACGCTCGACAAACTCTTGTTTTCCATAGGCTTGATGCGCACGGCTATTCTCAACCAAACGGCAAACGAATCCGCCTCTGCGAACTGTCTCTCCCAGATTGGAAACACCTTTTTGCTCATCCATCAAGTCTATGACGTTATGGGCAGTCTTGGTATCAAACTCAGTAGAGTTAGCATCAGCATAGCCCAAAACATTACGAGCATATTCAATCACCATCGACTGCATGCCTAAGCAAATACCGAAAGTAGGAATATTGTTTTCGCGGCAATATTGCAGAGCAACAAACTTGCCCTCGACGCCTCGAGGACCATTGCCCGGACAAACTACGACACCAGCCAAGCCCTGCAACTTCTCAGCGACATTAGCCTCTGTCAAATGCTCACTCTGTATAAATACTCGTTTCAATTTCCGATGATTATATACAGATGCCTGGAACAAAGCTTCACTAAGAGACTTATACGCATCCTCTAACTCAACATACTTTCCTACCAAACCAATACGGATTTCATCTGTAGAAGACTCCATCAACTCAAGGAATTTTTTCCAGGCAGACAAATCTGCAGCAGGACGCTCATCGATGCCAACTTTAGAGAGAACACACTCGGCCAAACCTTGTTCATCCATCTTAATAGGCACTTCGAAGACAGAACGACAATCCACGCTCTGGAAACAAGCATCCGGAGTGATGTTACAGAAAAGCGCCACTTTACGGAGAACCTCCGGTGTCAGATTATGCTCTGTACGCATCACCAAAATATCAGCTTGAATCCCTAATCGTTGCAATTCTTTAACCGAATGCTGCGTGGGTTTAGTTTTCAACTCTTTAGCGGCAGCAATATAAGGGACATAAGTCAAATGGAGATGGCAGGTATTGCGACCCATCTCCCACTTCAACTGACGAACTGCCTCCAAAAAAGGCAAAGACTCAATATCTCCTACCGTTCCTCCAATCTCAGTAACAATGAAATCGAAGTTGCCGGTGTTACCCAATTTCTTAACACGACGTTTGATCTCATCCGTAATGTGAGGAATAATCTGAACAGTCTTGCCAAGATAATCGCCATGACGCTCTTTATTGATCACACTCTGATAAATACGTCCTGTCGTCACATTATTAGCACGCGTCGTTTGCTGATCGGTAAAACGCTCATAATGACCTAAGTCGAGATCTCCCTCATGGCCATCAATAGTAACATAACTCTCTCCATGCTCATAAGGATTAAGAGTACTCGGGTCAACATTTACATAAGGATCAAATTTCTGATTAGCAACGCGATAACCACGAGCCATAAGCAAACGGGATAAAGAAGCAGCAATGATTCCTTTTCCTAAAGAAGAAACAACACCTCCCGTAACAAAAATATACTTCGTTTCCATTTTTTATGTTTTTTACAAACAACGCCTGCAAAAATACTAAAAAAAAACGAAAGTATCGATGCTTTTATGCAAAAAAGATCAGAGCAAGACAAACATTTATCAGAAAACGAAATCTGTGGATATATCAAGAGACAAATTGCAACATATAAACCGACAAAACCAAAAGCTATGAGATAGTTTACACATCAAGCCAACAAAATATGTATGTTTTGTTTTTATGCAATAAAAAGGATAGCACCAATAAATAGGCAGCATATACGGGAATACACATAAAAAAAACTGCGCCCAAATTCTCATTTGGACACAGCCACACATTTAAAATTTTATCTATTGAGATTTATGCAATTATAAAGTGACTCCATTTTTAAAGATAGAGATTTCATGTATGCCGGCCTTCTCGGCATTTACATACTCACCACTCGCTACTTTAAGGATGTATGAAACAAAATCTTTCAACACTTCATCCATGGTTTTATCCTCTACCAATACACCCGCATTATAGTCTATCCAATTGGGTTTATTCTTAGCCAAATTACTATTGGTAGAGACTTTCATAGTAGGAACAAATGTAGCAAACGGAGTACCACGGCCTGTAGTAAACAACACCATTTGGCAACCGGCAGCGGCTAAAGCCGTAGCAGCAACAAGGTCATTACCAGGGGCAGAAAGGAGATTCAAACCACTATTTTGCAAGCGATCACCATACTCCATAACACCACAAACAGCACTCTTACCCGACTTTTGTGTACAACCGAGAGCTTTCTCTTCGAGGGTAGAGATACCTCCGGCTTTATTGCCTGGAGACGGATTCTCGCCGACAGGTTCGCCATGGCTCAAGAAATACTGTTTGAAATTATTTATAAGAGAAATAGTCTCTGAGAGCAACTGCTCGTTGGCACAACGTTCCATCAAGATCGTTTCAGCTCCAAACATTTCGGGAACTTCGGTCAAAATAGTCGTGCCACCTTGTGTCTCACAAAGGAAATCAGACAACTCTCCTAAAAGTGGATTAGCTGTAATGCCGGAGAATCCGTCAGAACCGCCACACTTCAAACCGATACGCAATTTCCCTGCCGGAACAGTGGTGCGGGTGAATGTTTTAGCTTGTTCATACAACTCTTTAAGCATCTTAACACCTACTTCAACCTCATCACCGGGCACTTCCTGACACACCATAAATTTTACGCGACTCTTGTCATAATCACCGCAAAATTCCTCAAATACCTTCGGCTGATTATTCTCACAACCAAGACCTACCACAAGGATACCACCGGCATTGGGATGATGCACCATATCACGGAGAATTTTTTTGGTATTCTCGTGATCTTCACTCAATTGAGAACAACCATAGTTGTGAGGAAAATCTACGATGCAATCTACTCCTTCTCCATTATTAGTTTCGGCTTTTACTCGCTCTACGATCTGCTTAATAATACCATTGACACAGCCTACAGTCGGGATCACCCATACTTCATTGCGAATACCAACCTGACCATCCGGACGCACATATCCCTCAAATGTCAATTGCTCACCCTTGGGTTCTTCTTGCTTCAGTCCTTTGAGTTTAATGTCGCTATAATCCAATTGGCCGGATAAATTCGTCTTGATGTCATCATGATTAAGATAAGCACCTTTAGCTACATTGTGAATCGCATGACCGATAGGGAAACCATATTTAATAATATTTTCTCCTTCAGTTATGTCTTTGAGAGCAACTTTATGACCGGCAGGTACATCTGTTACTAAGGTTACATCCTGACCATCAACAGAAATCACTGTTCCTTTAGAAAGGGGGCTGATAGCTACGGCTACATTATCTACGGGATTGATTTTAAGATATTCTTTCATAAATATAATTTTGTTCAATAACGTAATCTAACAAAAAGATAGTGAGCAATTAAATGCTAATCTAACTACTCACTATCTCAATTATTCATAATTTAAGCGAATTCTAAACAACAAGGGTTATCAAAGGATAGTTTCAACAGTTGCCAACATTCCCTTCTCCTGAATAGAATTCAAGAAACCTTCAACCATATCGGTCAAGCCGGGAATTTGGTTAAGATCACCATGCTCAGTCCAAATGAGATCTGCTGCGCCAAGTACACCTTCAGCCACCTTGCGAGTGTCGTTTGTAGCCCAAAGATCAGTCAGCAACTGCATAATCTTAGCATCGTCATTAGGAACAATCGGAGCTCCATCAGCGCGAGTTCCACCCTTATAATAAGTGATGATTGCAGCAAGACCGAGAACCAATCCCTTAGGCAATTCACCCTTACGCTCCAAATAGATCTTAAGACCCGGTAAGTCGCGAGTCTGGAACTTCGGGAAAGAGTTGAGCATGATGGATGTAACCTGATGATCAACATAGGGATTATTAAAGCGCTCAAGTACATCTGCACCAAACTTCTGTAATTCATCCATAGGAAGATTCAAAGTGTGCATCAACTCTTCAAACTGAACTTTATGGATATATTTGCTAAGCACAGGATGATTGCAAGCATCACGTACAATGTCAACTCCACTCAAATAAGTAACCGGTGAAAGAACGGTATGAGGACCATTGAGGAGTGTCACTTTTCTCTCATGATAAGGAGCTTCTGACTCAACGAAGAGGACATTCAAACCGGCCTTATCTGCGGGAAACTCTTTTGCCAACTGCTCCAAAGAAAGGTTCTTAGCAGCCTCAATCACCCATAAGTGGAAAATTTCAGCTTGAACTACAAGATTGTCTGCATAACATATCTTCTCCTGAATCTCCTTAATCTCTTTACGCGGGAATCCTGGAACGATACGATCTACGAGTGTAGCACAAACATAACAACTATTTTCAAACCAGCTCTTAAATGCTTCGTAATCGCAACCAAAATCTTCTTTCCAAAGCTCAATATACTGCTCAATGCACTCTTTAAGATGATGTCCATTGAGGAAAATCAACTCACAGGGCATAATGATAAGACCCTTATCAGCAGCGCCATTGAAAGTTTTAAAACGACGGAAAAGCAATTGGGTTAATTTACCAGGATAAGAAGAAGCAGGAGCATCAGTAAACTTGCAAGCAGGATCAAAAGCAATACCGGCTTCGGTTGTATTGGAGATCACAAAACGGATTTCCGGCTGATCAGCAAGAGCCATATAAGCAGCATTTTGGCTATATGGATTTAGGGCACGGCTAATGCAATCGATACGCTCAAGAGTATTTACTGCTTCTCCATTCATGCGACCTTGCAAGTTCACATGATAGAGACAATCTTGACCATTGAGCCATTCGGCCATACCACGTTCGATGGGCTGAACAACAACAACACTGGCATTGAAATCAGTTTTCTGATTCATGTTCCATACAATCCAATCAACAAATGCACGGAGGAAATTACCTTCTCCAAACTGAATGATTTTCTCAGGGGCAACAGCTTTGGGTGCTGTCAATTTGTTTAATGCTTTCATGTTCTATTTTTAATAATGTTTAGAAGTTATTAAAGTTAGTTTTAACTGCTGCAAATATACTAATATTATTTGCTTTTCAAAAAAAAAATGACTTTTTTGTAGGGAAACAAAAAAAAATACATATCTTCGCAACGTTGATGCGCAGAATATTCTATATTTGCATATCGACTATATCACATATGTGATATGCTAATTTTATACCAAAACACTTTAAAATCATATTAACAATGAAATCATTTATGGATGAAAACTTCTTGTTGCAAACAGAAACTGCACAGAAGTTGTACCACGAACATGCGGCAAAAATGCCAATCATCGACTATCATTGTCACTTGATACCGAAAATGGTAGCTGACGATCACAAATTTAAATCTCTTACTGAAATTTGGTTAGGAGGAGATCACTACAAATGGCGTGCTATGCGCTCAAATGGTATTAATGAGCGTTTTTGCACCGGTAAAGACACCTCTGACTGGGAAAAATTTGAGAAGTGGGCTGAGACAGTTCCCTACACATTCCGCAACCCTCTCTACCACTGGACTCATTTGGAATTAAAAACTGCATTTGGCATCGACAAGTTGCTCAATCCGCAGACTGCACGCGAGATATATGACGAGTGTAATGACAAACTCTTAAATGATCCTAATTACACTGCACGCGGATTCATGCGTCGTTATCATGTAGAGACAGTGTGTACCACAGATGACCCAATTGACTCTCTCGAATATCATAAAGCTGTAAAAGAGAGCGGTTTTGAAGTTAAAATGTTACCCACTTGGCGTCCGGACAAGTGCATGGCAGTAGAAGTACCTGCAAATTTCCGTGCTTATGTAGAAAAATTGGCAGAGGTTTCCGGAGTAACAATCAATAACTTTAATGACTTCGTTGATGCAATCCTGAAACGTCATGATTTCTTCGAATCCATGGGTTGCCGTCTGTCAGACCACGGTATTGAAGAATTCTATGCAGAAGACTATACCGATGCTGAAATCGAAGCAATCTTCAACAAAGTATATGGAGGCACATCGTTGTGTGAAATTGAAATCCTCAAGTTCAAGAGTGCCATGATGTATATCTTCGCTGTACAAGACTGCGAATCTGGATGGACTCAGCAATTCCATTATGGTGCTATCCGTGACAACAACTCCAAGATGTTTAAACTCCTTGGTCCTGATACCGGTTTTGACTCTATCGGCGAATTTAATACTGCTAAAAAGTGTGCTAAATTCCTCGACAAACTCAATGCAAACGATAAGTTAGCCAAGACAATCCTTTATAACCTTAATCCATGTGCCAATGAAGTTCTTGCTACCATGCTCGGCAACTTCCAGGATGGTTCTGTTGCAGGTAAGATTCAGTTAGGCTCCGGTTGGTGGTTCTTGGATCAGAAAGATGGCATGCAGAAACAGATGAACGCTCTCTCTGTTTTAGGTCTTCTCAGCCGATTTGTCGGTATGCTTACAGACTCGCGTTCGTTCCTCTCTTATCCGCGTCATGAATATTTCCGTCGCACACTTTGTAACCTCGTTGGAACAGATATTGAAAATGGTGAGATTCCCTACACCGGTTACGAAGCAGAGCGCGTAAATCAAATGATTGAAGATATCTGCTATAATAATGCTAAAAACTACTTTAAGTTTTAATCATGCTGATAACAATGTGTAAGGAGTCTCCCCTTTTTACACATTGTTATTACATTTATATTATAATTGTAGAGATTTCAGTCTAAACAAATAATTATATCATAAATAAATTTTATAATTTCCAAAATTATGGCAAAAATTGTAACATTGGGTGAAATTATGCTTCGTCTTTCACCGGAAGGAAATGATCGTTTCATTCAGTCAGAGTCTCTTCGTGTAATCCCCGGAGGAGGGGAAGCTAACGTAGCAGTTAGTTGTGCCAACTATGGACATGAAGCTTACTTCGTTTCTAAACTCCCGAAACATGAAATTGGCCAGATGGCAATCAATGCTCTCCGCCGTTATGGAGTTCACACTGAGTTTGTTGCTCGTGGAGGTGAACGTGTAGGTTTATATTATGCTGAAACAGGAGCTTCTATGCGTCCGTCAAAAGTTATCTATGATCGTGCTCATTCATCAATCGCAGAGGCAGATCCATCAGATTTCGACTTTGATGCAATCATGAAAGGTGCAGATTGGTTCCATTGGTCAGGTATCACTCCGGCTATCTCTGATAAAGCAGCAGAACTTACCAAACTTGCATGTGAAGCAGCTAAACGTCATGGTGTAACTGTATCTGTCGATCTAAACTTCCGTAAAAAACTTTGGACTTCAGAAAAGGCAATCTCTATCATGCGTCCATTGATGCAATATGTTGATGTATGTATCGGTAACGAAGAGGATGCTGAACTCTGTCTCGGCTTTAAGCCCAATGCTGACGTAGAAGGCGGTGAAACAAATGCAGCCGGCTATGAAGGTATCTTCAAACAAATGGCAGAACAATTTGGCTTCAAATATGTAGTTTCAACTCTCCGTGAGTCTTATTCTGCAACATTCAATGGTTGGAAAGCTCTTATCTACAATGGTAAAGAATTCTATCAATCCAAACGTTATGAAATCAACCCAATCATCGACCGTATCGGTGGTGGAGATTCATTCTCAGGAGGTTTGATTCATGGTCTTCTTACTAAACCGAACCAGGGAGAAGCTCTCGAATTTGCTGTAGCAGCATCTGCATTGAAACACACCATCAACGGTGACTTCAATCTTGTAGCCGTAGAGGAGGTAGAATCACTTGCAGGAGGCAACGCTAATGGTCGCGTTCAACGCTAAATTAAATTAAAGAAACTGATTAGTAGTGATAAGATTTCTTGTCACTACTAATCAGTATTTGATAATAATCTAACACATTAAATATTAAAATGGCAAAATTTGATAAAGTTGCCGTACTTCAAAAAATCGGCTCTACCGGTATGGTTCCGGTATTCTATCACAAAGATGTAGAGGTTGCCAAAAAAGTCGTTAAGGCTTGCTACGAGGGTGGTGTACGCGCTTTCGAGTTCACTAACCGCGGAGATTTTGCACATGAAATCTTTGGAGAACTTGTAAAATGGGCAAACAAAGAATGTCCGGAATTAGCTCTCGGCATCGGTTCTATTGTAGATCCTGCAACAGCTGCGCTCTACCTCCAATTAGGTGCGAACTTTGTTGTCGGCCCTCTCTTCAATCCCGAAATTGCAGCAATATGTAATCGCCGTCTCGTTCCATACTGTCCCGGTTGTGGTACAGTTTCTGAGATTGGCAAGGCTCAAGAACTCGGTTGCGACCTTACCAAACTCTTCCCCGGAGATGTATATGGAGCAAACATGGTTAAGGGCTTGATGGCACCATGTCCATGGTCAAAGATTATGGTTACAGGAGGAGTTTCTCCAGACCGAGATAATCTCACCAAGTGGTTTAATGCCGGTGTATATTGTGTCGGTATGGGCTCTAAACTCTTCCCGAAAGATAAAGTCGTTGCGGAAGATTGGGCTTATGTTACAAACATCTGTAAAGAGTGTTTGGACATCATTGCAGAAGTTCGCAAATAATCACCCTATTTACTATCAAGAATTAAAAACTACTTAAATTATTAAAATCAATGACTAATCAAAAAATGACGAATTGGCGTTGGTGGATGTGCCTCTTGTTATTCGTGGCTACAACCGTGAATTATATGGACCGTCAGGTACTTTCATTAACCTACGCTGACTTTATCGCACCGGAGTTCCACTGGACAGATGATCACTATGGAACAATTACCGCATTCTTCTCTATTTTCTATGCAGTTGCTTGTCTTTTTGCAGGTAAGTTTGTAGATTGGATGGGAACTAAGAAAGGATTTCTTTGGGCTATTGGTGTTTGGTCTCTTGGAGCATGTCTCCACGCAGGTTGTGGTATTTGGACACAATCTATCGTAGGTTTGGAAGGAAAAGAGGCGATGATTCAAGCTACAGGAGATATAGTTGCTGGTATAGCTTCTGTAAGTGTTTGGTTGTTCCTTGCGTGCCGCGCTATCCTTGCACTTGGTGAGGCTGGAAACTTCCCTGCAGCTATCAAAGTAACTGCTGAATACTTCCCGAAGAAAGACCGTGCATTGGCCACATCTCTGTTTAATGCCGGTGCATCCGTAGGAGCATTGGCAGCGCCACTTACAATTCCGGTCTTGGCTGAAAAATTTGGCTGGGAGATGGCTTTCATCATTATCGGTGCTTTAGGTTTTATATGGATGTTCTTCTGGGTATTCATGTATGACAAACCGGAAACATCCAAACATGTTAATGAAGCCGAATTAACATATATACACCAAGATGATGCAGCAGAAGAAAATACAAAATCAGTTGCTGCTACAGAAGAACAGACTATCCCATTTTTACAGTGTTTTACATACAAGCAAACATGGTCTTTCATTGTAGGTAAGATCTTTACAGATGGTGTATGGTGGTTCTATTTATTCTGGGCTCCAGCTTATTTCAAAGAGATGGGTTATGGCATGAAAACGACAGAAGGCATTTTGCTCGTATTTGTCCTTTATCTAATCGTTACAGTTCTCTCCATCGGAGGTGGTTGGTTACCCAAATATTTCGTAGAAACAAAGAAAATGGAACCATATGCCGGACGTATGCGCTCAATGTTAATTTTCACCGCTTTCCCCTTATTAGCTTTGTTTGCACAGCCTTTGCAAAGCTACTCAATCTGGTGGCCGGCAATCATCATTGGTCTCGCAGGAGCTGGACATCAAGCTTGGTCTGCAAACCTCTTCTCAACTATCGGTGATATGTTCCCGAAATCAACTATTGCAACTATCACCGGTATTGGCGCAATGGCAGGCGGTCTTGGTTCATTCGCAATTAACAAGTGCTCAGGTATGCTCTTCACATACGCAGGCAATCAAGGTGAGGCGTTCAGCTTCTTAGGATACACTGGCAAACCAGCTGCATACTTTATCGTATTCTGTTGCTGTGCTGTGGCATACATCATCGCATGGTCTATCATGAAGACCTTGGTACCAAAATACAAGAAAATTGAGATTTAATTAATCTTTTTAATTTAACAACTTTGTAAGAGGGTGTTTCATAATGAGACATCCTCTTTTCTTAATTATAACCTAACACTTAAAACAAGATCTCTTTCGAAATGATATATTCTCACATATCAAACCTCGTATTTTTTGCACGAATGTCTTACAAATTTTGCGAGAAGATTTTCGTGATGCAAACGAAAGGAAATTAAAAAATAAATACAATTTTCAACGACTCAAATAAAGAAGATATTATAACATTTTAAAGATGATTTGTTGAATAGCTTAGATATTAAACATAATACGTAATAATACAAAAAAATAATTGTTTAAAATAACCATCCGACACAAAAAAGACAAAACCATCTTTAATATGAGAAATAATCACTAAATTTGTCTCCGAAAATATAATCTATCATTATGAAAAAAGTAATTTCAACCACAAATGCACCTGCTGCAATCGGCACTTATAGCCAAGCTATCATCTCAAACAACATGTTATTTACATCCGGTCAACTTCCTGTAGATCCAACTACCGGAGAATTTGCCTCTGAAGATTTTCTCGGACAGGCAGAACAAGTAATGAAAAACGTCAAAGCAATTTTGACAGAAGCGGGATGTACGTTTGATCATGTTATTAAGACAACCGTATTTCTTTCTGACATGGCAAATTTTGCTACACTAAACGAAGTGTATGCCAAATATTTTACACAGCCCTACCCTGCTCGATCTGCTGTCGCAGTAAAACAACTTCCCAAAGGCGCTCTAATTGAGATGGAAGTAATTGCCACGCTGAACTAATATATTATTATATTACTGTCCGCTAAACATAGACATCCTCATCCCAACTCTTTGTAACATAGGAGTTGGGATGTTTTATTACTTGCGACAAGGCCCTACTTCAGTTTTCTTAGGTGTCTGGAGGCGATTCTGCCGCATCTTCAAGCATCAA
>JAZNGG010000015.1:0-87427 GCA_045576355.1 Bacteroidales bacterium | reverse complement strand
GTAGCAATTCTTTCTCTAATACCCACCATATACGGCTCCTTCTGCCGAAATTAACAATATGGTGAGGTAACACAAAAATGGTATATGTACCAACCACTTATCAAATTTCACCCTCATCCTGCCATTTTTACGCAAGTTCTTAGTATCTTTGCTCTATAAGAGACATCTGATGAGAAAATTAAATTTACTCTTAAATCGTTGTGATTTGCTTTAAAATTAGTATCTTTGCTCTATAAGAGACATCAATCAACCAGTTTTTCATTATTGTAAAAAGTTGTGATTTGCTTTAAAATTAGTATCTTTGCTCTATAAGAGACATCGAACTCCAGTAAAGTAATCACGTTGCCAATGTTGTGATTTGCTTTAAAATTAGTATCTTTGCTCTATAAGAGACATCATGACCAGTCTCAAATTTAGCCATCTGGCGGTTGTGATTTGCTTTAAAATTAGTATCTTTGCTCTATAAGAGACATCTTCCATAATCTTAACTTTGTCATGCTTTTTGTTGTGATTTGCTTTAAAATTAGTATCTTTGCTCTATAAGAGACATCTTCTTTCTTCTCAGCCCTGTCGATCGATGAGTTGTGATTTGCTTTAAAATTAGTATCTTTGCTCTATAAGAGACATCATATCCTCTAATCTTTTAAATCCTTTTCGAGTTGTGATTTGCTTTAAAATTAGTATCTTTGCTCTATAAGAGACATCACACGCAATTTTAAAGTTTTATCCATATTAGTTGTGATTTGCTTTAAAATTAGTATCTTTGCTCTATAAGAGACATCAAGATCCAGAAGTGCAGCTGCTGCCTTTGCGTTGTGATTTGCTTTAAAATTAGTATCTTTGCTCTATAAGAGACATCATTTGAACCTCAACAACGGCAACGCGAACAGTTGTGATTTGCTTTAAAATTAGTATCTTTGCTCTATAAGAGACATCCAATTCTGCGTACATTCAACGCACATGGGCGTTGTGATTTGCTTTAAAATTAGTATCTTTGCTCTATAAGAGACATCTCAGCTGGCGGTTATGAAACATCGTCATTTGTTGTGATTTGCTTTAAAATTAGTATCTTTGCTCTATAAGAGACATCCTGCTTTCGTTATAACTGCAACGACTTATTGTTGTGATTTGCTTTAAAATTAGTATCTTTGCTCTATAAGAGACATCTCGATTCGTGAAAGCTGTTAAGAATCAGATGGATATAGACAAAATTGCAAAAGAAAAAAGAATGTCTTTTAATAATAAAACCTACCCGAGCCGGTAGGTTTTATTGTTTTCAAAAGAGTTCAAGTTGTATTCCCTGCACAGGACTTCGTGCCTGCTTCTTGCCGTAGAAAATCTCCATATTGCCGAACTGTTTGTCAGTTATACATAGCATTCCGACTTTTCCGAACTCCGGCATGAAAGATTTAACTCTTTTTATATGTACCTGGGCATTCTCGATGCTGGCGCAATGTCGGATGTAACTGGAGAACTGAAACATTGTGAACCCATCTTTCAAAAGATTTTTTCTAAACTCGGCTGATGCTTTCCGATCCCGCTTGGTCTCGGTGGGCAGATCAAATAGGACTAATATCCACATGATGCGATATTCACTAAATCGTTGCATAATCGTTTACATTTCCGGATAGACCACTTTTCGCAGTTCTCCACTGAAGCATTTGTAGAGCGACGCGGAGGTTTGAGTCGCTGCCACCATCAGAGGACTGCGTTTACCTCCGATGACCACATCGAGGGTGGGGATGGTGAGGAGTTCGGCTTTCCATGCGCGCGTCAGTCCATCGGTGGGCAGGCCTTTGGTCTTGATCAGGCGAAATACCAGTTCATCGACGTATGGGCGATAAGGCTCCATGATGTCATCGGCAAGGCAGTAGGCGTTATAACGATTGTGGTGATGTATGCCGAGGGTGGGCAACAGGCCGCTCGACACTAAGGCGCGAGCAATGACGGCACGCAAGATGGCATAGCCGTAATTGAGCAGATTGTTGGGCGGTACACCATCTCGATCGCGAATGAATCCCTCTATATGGGTCCCGAACAGATACTTCCAGTAGTAGGCGGCAGCTCTTCCCTCCAGATTGTCCGGGTCTCCGCTGCGCACCTCTTTCGCCCACACTTGCATGCAGCGTACCTCTTCGTCGCGACATCGGGAGAGCACAGCGGCTTGGTTGGCAATCTTGGTCTGTATGGTCTGTTGCCAAAGTTGTTTGCGCAGAGGGAGAGAGGAGTCTAACTGGTGGCGGAATCGTTCATTTTGCGTCGTGTTGCCATATAGCGGCAACATCAATCCGACGGGCATGCTGTGGCTATCGCAAGTGATGAGGGCGCAGTTGTTGTCCAGCAGCGCCTCGATGGCTCCGGAGGTGATGGTGATCTGTTTGTGATCGAGGATGACCACTCCGATGTCCTCGATGGGTTTAGTCACTTCGTGTTGCTGCTTGAATGCATCGGAGAGGGTGTCGTTTTTTTCCACTTCGGGAAGTTTGATGACCAACTGATTGAGCCGCAAAGACAGGTAAGCGGGATTGCCGAAATAGAGGGTTTTCTTGATCATAGGCAAAAGATTAGTTTCTCAATTTCTTTTGTTCGCGTTCAAAATTCTCAATGAAATGTAATTCGACAGTAGAAAGTTGATATTGTGTCCTCTCTTTGAATTTATCATATTCGGTATCAGCCTTCAATTTGGCAACTTCTGATGAAATTGTTCCTGCATGAGTTAACAGATCCTTGCCCGACAATTTCAAGAAATCATCCAATTTCTGAATCCAGTCCTTCATGTACATAGGAGTATGATTTTTTGCTTGTAGTTCCGCAAAGTCCAAAAAAAGATTTACGATACGGTTCAATATATCCAATTCTTCTTCGGTCAAATAATTCTTAGCATATTCCGCATCATTCTTTTTGGGAAACATGCCCGTCCATGTAGTTAATCCCATAAAATCCTTTTCCGCATCTGCTCGATTATAAATTACTTCAGCAGCCGTATGTCCATGTACAGCAAAATGCATTTTGTTTTGTACGGTTGCAAAGAAGTGTTTGGTCACTTCTGTCCGAGGGTCATAATCAATACTGAGCGCATATATTTCCAACACCTTCCTATAAAAAATCTTTTCAGAAGAACGGATGTCACGAATACGAGAAAGGAGTTCATCGAAATAGTTTCCACCTCCTGCATTTTTTAATAACTCATCATTCAATGCAAATCCTTTTATCAAATACTCTTTCAATACTTGGGTTGCCCAGATGCGAAACTGTACACCCCGATAAGACTTGACACGATATCCCACACTGATTATCATATCAAGGTTGTAATAGTCAACCAAATGTGTTTGTTGTTTACCTTCAATAGCTCCGTGTTGAGTGGTTGTTGCATATTTTGCAACAACCACTTCTTTATTTAATTCGCCTTCCTCAAATACATTCTTTATATGTCTTGATATAGTAGACTTATTTCGTTGAAACAATTCTGCCATTTGGTCTATAGTCAACCAAACAGTTTCATTGGAAAGAGCTACTTCTATCTTGCTTTCCCCATCTTGTGTTTGATAGAGAATGATTTGTCCTTTATCATGCAAATTCATATCAATAGCCGATTTTTGTTATATTTCCTAATCTATCAAGCTTAACAGGAAGACAAATTTCTTTTATCATTTCACCTGTTAAAGCTCGTTGATTTTTAGACTGAGGACTTCCTTTTCCAAATTCATTTTGCACAACGGTCTCATTTTTACAAAAGATCTCAGCTAATGACTTGGGTAATGAATATATAATATTAGCAACTGTACAAGGTATAAAATTTGCAGTAGTATCACTTGCGTCTACAAATTTATATACACGAGATGTATCCAAAATTTTTTCATTTATTCCGTTCTTCATTTCTATTTCTGATGGTACATAAACTAAATCATTAGGAGACAAAACAAACTTCGGATCATTACCATTTTCATCAGCCGGTGCCGGTGAAAGTCCTTGCTTCAATCTCTCCATGACAACATTTAATGGAATGGTTGCATAAGTTCTTTTCTTCACAACATTGCCTGTATCTTCATTCAACGTTTCTGTTTCATAAACAGCAAAATATAAATTAGTACCTTTATCAGCTTCTACAAATTTGGATGACTTGTTACCCTTTTGCCCAACAGCATACTTATCAGCCTTTTCATATACACGCACCTTCAAAATAGGTTGATGGAATTTTCCATTATTTAACAGAATAATATTTCTATTCATTTCATCAATACCATCCGGAGAAAATGCCATTTCGGGATTATTATCCTTCGATTCCAAATGCCGTAACAAAATCTTTTGAATACCGGAGTCTGTGATACTTTCCTCTATCTTCTTTTTATTAAAGCTTGCATCCAAAGCCTTTCTTGTTGCAAAGAATCTATCTTTCGTTTCTTTTGTGAAATAATACACCTTGATCTTTGACAAATCAATGTCTTGCCAAATATCCTTATTATCTTCAAAGTATTTCTTTATTTTATTTGCATCATACCCCTGTTTTAATAAAGACTGGAGTTTCCTCTTAAAATCTTTTTCCACAATTCTTGAAGGATTCTTGATTGCTTCATTCAATGATACAGTTTCATTTTTACGTAAATTCACTTCTCCATACATGGTATCCTTATGCATAGACTTACGAATGGCCCAATTAGCACCTTCTTGTTTAACAAGTTTCTTCTTTCCTTCCTCAAAACGAACATACATGTTGGTTGCCTTATTGATAACACGTAAGTTCTGTTTAAAGCTGACTACTATATCACTTAACACCTGATATACATCTTCTGTAAACGAATCCCAGGGTTTCTTTATCATCCATTTATTATTACCTTTGTCATCCGTCTTAACCTTGTTGCACATCAAATTTTGCAAATCATAGCGTGATATTTTAGATTTACTACTTGCTGATTCATTATTCAAATAACTGACAATGTTTCTATTAGTACAAGCGATAACTATGGCATCCATAGCATGATGACGATGATCAATACGCTTCTTATTAAATCCTTTTTGGAGTTCCAATGGCATAGAAGGAATTTCATGACCATTTGTTGTCTTTGCGGTAAACTGAGTTGTACCCGTCATTTGATTGAGACGATTGAAACGAGGCAGAATAATTTTATTCCACACATCGTTTAGTCCCCAATCTTTTTTCAATCTATCCGTTACACCACCGGTACAAACAATCACATTCTTGGAAATCGTTTCTTCCTCACCCTCTTCACGAACCATATTTGAGAGCAACCCTTTCACCACCTTACTGATATATCGGCTATCATTCAATTGTCTGGCAATGAAATCTTCGGGAATAGTATCCATCATCAACTTACGCATCTTGGCACGATTACGGCTGTAATGGTCTTTGACAAATTGTTTGTATTCGTCTTCCGTAAATATAGTAACTACTTTGCCAGAAGGTAATTCTACCTTCTCGCCATGATGCTCCTTGATAAATTCATATCCCAAAAGATTGTTTTTCAAATTATTTACTCCCGATTCACAAATGACCTTATTCGAGAAGGAATCATCAAAATATCGGGATTGAGGAATCACATGTTCTATTTCATACGCTGACGTAAACAATTTGGCCAACGGAATAGGTTGACCGGTATAGGGCGAACGATATTTCTGATCCAACCAAAGTTTATATCGAAGAACTTCATTTCTTGTTGGACGTCTATTTACATCGCTTTCCCTGAATTTCTTCAATACACTTTCAATATCCTCTGGAATACTGTCCACGCTATTCTGCACACCATCCTCATAGATACGCAAGATATCTTGTTGGCTCGGTGAATAAGGACGTACATTTTCTATCTCAAACTCCTGATTTGCAAATTCCATCAACAATGCCTTGATACGTAAATTTGCATTTTCGTTATCAGTAATTTGTCGCGTCATCTGCTTCCGCTTATCAGCAGGATTCTTCATTTCACGTCCAAGCTCCACATGTATTTCATCAATATGTTCATATTTCTTCCAAATATCACGTACGGTACGAAGTGTTTCGGTTATAACTTGCTCTACAATCGGATTACGCAAAGAATGTTGCTTGAAAGAATCTAAATACTTCTGCAAATCATCTGGCGTTTCCCATTTAGCGATATCTTTTGCCTCCGAATGACGATTGTAAACAATGTAACAAGCCAACCAAAGAGGAAGCCCTCTGAACGATGATATATCTGTAAGGTTCATGGCTTTTTCCCTGACCCTATTCTTTATTTTCTCATCATATTCTCCTGTTATAATCTTGTTTATACGGTCACAAGTGTTTCGATCGATTTCGCTTTCAGACCAATATTCCCCCATTCTCATCAGAGGCAGCAACTTCTTGATTGCCTTTGCCGAGTATGCACCATATTCCTTTTTAAAAGGTGGGAACTTTTTGAAAGTAGCCACAAACGATTCATTCAATTTATACTTATTGGCAAATTTGCGCAAAGCCTTCTCCAAATCTTCTTTATCGTCCACAGAGTACAATACATGCCACAATTTCTGTTCTATCTCAGTGGTCATGAATTTAGATTTAATGCCTGCTTTTGTCAAATAAGACAAGATTTGCGCACGTGTTTCATTACAAGGATAATCCTTGTCTTCCACATAGTTCCAACGATAGTTTACCTCATTCTTTTTCAATCCGAAATTCTTATATTGCAAGAAACTCTTTTGATTGATACTCTTTTTGTCATTCAACCAATTAAACAAATCCACATAATCTTTTTCTGTTTTCAAGAGATCATTAGTAACATCTACATCATTCGCCAAATCCTTTTTATATATACGCAAATTACTAACGAATTGCCACATACGGAACTCTTGATACAAAGGATGCGATTTGGCTATACACTTGATGCCATAATGCCTTTCTTCACCCGTAACCTTATCTACAACAATATGTTCTTCATACGGACAATCAGCAATCAATGATTTCTTCGTCTTCAATGGACGATGATAGAACAAAATATCATCCACAAACAGATAAGTGAAATCTCGATTGGATATATTTTGTCGATATGCTTCATTGCTTTGGTACAATTCTTTAATACATGCTTTATACAAATTATCATCCTTCAATTCTTCATGATACTCTGTCTGCTTGTTCAAAATCTTAATCAGTTCATCCTTATAGAATTTTCTCTCGATAGTACGCACCAACTTACCACGTACTTTCTGACTTGGATTCTGAAGAATGGAATCATAGATGTATGCACCTACGGTTTTACCTGTATCAGCAATCGTCTTTTCAGTTCTAAGTTTTATCTTTTCATAAAGTTTATTTTTTTGTTTCTCATTCAACTTGTCAATTTCATCAAAAGATGGCAAAATGGAAAAATTTTGCTTTACTGTTCCATCTTTTAAGGTTGTATTTGTAATAATGAATTCCTTATACTGAGATTCCCATGAAGATATATCATTATAAAATGCAGCTTTATATATACACTCATTTTCCAAATGAACATCATACCAATACTTCTCACTTTTCTTATCTTTCTCTCTTTTGACAACATTATTTACTTTAAGACTTTCTATTGATTCATTTTTTATTTCTTCAGCAGAACGTTGATAATATCCACGCTTCTGATTGAAGTTTAACAAAACCCAAGCCAATTCCTCCTTTGATATCTTTTGAGTCAAAGCTTTTTTGCGAAGATAATAGATAGTCCAATCATATGGTATTTTCTTTCCACTGAAATCCTTCAACATTTCATTGAAGGAGTCTTTAAATAGGAACTCATATTTTCCGGCTTCATTCTTATGCCATGACAATTTAGGTTCTTCACCTTCCTTGATTTGACCATAACGATTCAAAGCCTTAGAATAGTGAGAAGGTAAGAACCCAAGAATATCCAACACGCGGTGCAAACGTTCTCTACGAAGCAAACACCTTTCGCGCAAATGCCGCATGCCACGCAATCTTGTTCTTTCAGCCGTTTGTGAAATGGATTTACCACGGTCAAAATCTCCCAACACAGCAGCGTCCATAGGAATAATCCGACTTCCGGCAGCATCAATTTTATTTAATTGAAGATTGCCATTATCATCTACATTAGCAGTGATTACTGCCCATCCGATACTATTTGTACCTAAATCAAGGCCTAAAATCTTTTTCATATTGATTTATTTTATATTATTTTGAAAAATTATCGATAAATATTGTATTGTATTCAAAAACTATATATATTTGCCGTACTAATTTTTAGCAAATCACAATAAGGATTATTCCGTTGTGAAAACATCAGGTTCCCTCGTCCTTTAACGGGGGACTTTTTTTTATCCCTATGTCTCGTTTCTGTATTTGCGATTATTGTTAGCATGGGCTGGTGTCTTTTATTATAGTATTATGATTAATGTGTGAAGTAGTGGAATTTAGTCTTTCCTTTTCAGACTATGTGCCGATCTGTGTATCGACAGATCTCAACTTGATGTGTCTGTATGAGTGGAGGATATGGAGAGTAATGAGATTTTGTAGGTGTGTTTTGGGAGTTTGTTGGTGACTTATAGGGTTTTGAAGGTATGAATGAGATAATCCACACGAATACCATTGACAAATTTACATATTTTTTTTGTGTTACAGACAAATTGGGTTAAAAAAATGATATTTTGTCTGCCGAAAGAAAGTTTCCTCCTCCTCTTTTTGCTGTTTGTGCAGTCTTTGTCTTTAGCGAAATCTATAATAAGATCTATTGGGGCCAAAAAAAGATGGCGAGGCATTACGATGCCGCCATCTTTAGGGTATATATCAAGGATGAAAGAATGTTTGAGCCGATGAAAAGAGGTTATTCCTCCCAAGTAATCAATGTACGATCGAGGGGGATCAGATATTGGGAGCCACGTTCTCCGGTTATGATGTAGTTGCCGGCCAGATGCTCGTCAAATTTCTCCACGAAGGCCTTTCTCACTCTTGCGAGATTCTCATTTAAGGCATTGCCTAGGGGGTTGACCACTTTGGTTATGGTGAGGTTGAGCCGTGCTTCATCTGTGTTGGGGCGTAGCTGCCGATAGATGTTGAGAAGCTCGTTGTAATAATCCTGCATGTGCTTGTAGATGATGCCTTCGGGATAGCGCAGGAAGAGAAAATAGATGGCTTTAGGCAAAGCGCCCATTTCTATCTCCATGTCATTGTAGTCCGGGAGGATGATGCGATAGTCAGGAGTGATTATCATGTGAGATAATGGCTCCTGCTTGTCGATGAACTCATGGATCGCCATCAATGAAACACCTTCAAGTCTGAGCTTCTGGACGGTCATACGAAGCTCGTGCAGCACTTTTTCCGTCTCAAGAAGACTCTGGGCATCAGCGATTTCTTCTGCAGTCTCGGAGACGACATCGGTGTCTATGTATCTGCCTTTATTCGTGCGGAAGTATCTTAAGATCCGTCCGGATATGCTTGATCTTTTGTCGGATGCGTTGGGTTTGTTGTGACGATTCCCCTTTTTTTCAGGCTCTTCATCAATTTCAGGAGGCGCATCAGTCGAAGAAGGCACTGACATATCGTTGGCACAGGCATCTTCGAAGTCCATGCTTAAAGATTCGCAGGCCGATGTGATGTTGTCTTGCCGGATACATAGTAACTCTCCGTAATATGCATCTCGCCTTTCCATGACCAGCCGTCTTAGGATTTCAATAGATTCAGACTTTGTGAGGTCGATGTCCGACAGCGGTACTTGTAAGAACCTGGTGACTCCACCCAATCCCGTCTGCGTCCCTTCGAAAATAATGGATGGTTTCAAGGTCTTCTGCGTGTCTGCTTCTGATATATACGGAACGAAAGCATTACTCCTCACCTCTGTGACGAGATTTTGGGATAGGTAAGGGGCATAATATCGGACCTTCGCTTCAATGTCATGCTCTCGCAGTAAGTAGGGCAGATAATAGAAATCCATGCCTATTTCGGCAAACATGGATTTCAAATCAAAATAGTTGCTGCAGATGTAGTTATTGGCATCCGAGTCATAACCATTTTCGATGTAGAACACCTGATTTTGGTCCGGCCGAAATGGTAATCCCTTGAATAGTATTTCGCTAACTGCCATTACGTAGTTTTTGTTAATGTGATGGAAAGTTTGGTCGGGTGGTTTAATGGTTGAGTGGTTGAGTAGTTGAGTAGTTTAAAAGTTTAGAAGTTTAGAAGTTTATTATTTCAACCTATAAACCGCTCAACCAAAAGGGCGCAGCCCCTATGCCATCGCAGAGTAAAGCTCCATACCAAAGTTATCCCACACAGAATTCACAGAAATTCACAGAAAAACGCACGCTATCGTTTGCGTTTACCATCCGGAAGGGAAGCACTGCGGAGCATGTGCGCTCTGTGAAATTCTGTGCGCTCTGTGTGGGATAAAAACATATTTCAGTGTGAATTTTGGTTGAGGGGTTACTCCCTTTGGTCGTGGGCTTCGCGTGCTGAGAGGTTTAGAGTACAGAGATGCCATCTGCCATCGCCAAAAGCCATCGCGGGGCGCAGCCCCTAAACCCCTCAACTCCTCAACGGATTCTTCTTCTACAAAGTAGTCGTTGCTCTCGATGATTATCGACTCTCCCGGAGAGTCCATGTTGCACCATACCTTGTCGTAGAACTTGCTGCGACTACGCCGTTCTTTCATGAACATGGCTTCAGTAGCTTTTGCATTGGCAGAGAAACAGAGTGAGTTTTGTATCCCTATTTCACCTGCCACCTTCTCTACATCTTGATTCGCTCCAATATAAGTGAATGTCCATCCCATCTGACGGAGTTCCTGTACAAGAGACTTTATTTGGTGACCTCTCCATGTGAGAGATGCATTCTCATAACCATCGGTAATGATGGTAACAAGTACTCGATCGCCATGTCTCACCTTTTGCTGGAGTTCGCTGATACATGAGCCCATGGCATCGTAGAGAGCCGTACATCCGAGAAGCGGATAGTCTTTCCGGGTAATGTTGCGGGCTTCGGCTATAGGTGTTGTAGTGTAGATTCGGTTGAGAAAGTCTTCTCCTGAACTGAACGATGCCAATGAGACATACTGCTGCAGTTCAGGGTGTTTCTCCTGTGCCATTCTTATGGTAGCAAGGGTTTCGTTTACACCTGTGAGAGCCTGCTGGTAGATGTTTTCCATTGATCCTGATGCGTCAAGGATGATGAGGTTGAAAATCTTTTGTGTTTCCATACTTGTGCATTTAAAATGTTTAACTTCTTGTCGTTTGATGATGCAAAACTACATAGCTTTTAGCATCACGCCAAGAAAAAACATTTTGCAAGACTTGCAAAACAAAATCATTTCACATCTATTCCTACAGGACCCCCTAACCTTATAGTTTCACCTGGAGTTTGCCGAGGTCAGCTCTGTGGGCTTTGAGTGTGCCGTCGATCAGGAGACGGAGTCCGGCACCCTGGTGATAGTGGCTGCCATCACGATCCCAGATGACGGTGAGTATGTGACCATGATAAGCGATGCCATCCAGACAGAAGTAATCCCATGAGTCAGCCGGGATGAGCGGATGAAGGGTGATCTGAGCCTCTGTGGTAGGACGGATGCCTACAAGGCCGGAGATGATGAGGTCATTATAGGTGGAGTGGTTGTAGTAGTAACTCCGTTCGCGATCGCCCATGAGCCATTGTCCGTTGGTCTCATCGAGGTACTCTCCGATGTAGGGTCTGCCGCGGCGATATTGGGACTCGGTGTAGAGCTTGATCTGCTGCAAGTAGAGTGAGTCGGGGAGTTGAGGACGGACGGTGTAGTCGTTGAGATAGTTGGCGAGGGCTGTCAATGTCTGTGATGTGGCAAAAGGCCAGATGGCACCATCCCACTCACATGTGCCCACACCACGTTTGCGGAAGCGAGGATGGCGACGCTCAGCGGTGGTGAGCCCGAAGGGGGCTGAGAAACCTTTGGCGTCGAGGAGTTGCAGCCAGGCTGTGCCATATTTTTCCTCATCGGGTGGGAGGTTGAAGTACCATGGGATGTAGCCGATGGCTTCTCTCACGTCTGCCAGGGTGTCTGCCTCGGTCATAGTCTCGAAGAAGGCGTGTTGGGGATGCCAGAGTTTGTCGATGATGAGTTGGCGGAGCTGTTCGGCCCGTGCTTCATATTGTGCTGCTTCCTGATGCTTGCCCTGATGGTGCAGGAGACGGGCGAGGCTGAGGTGGTTGGCCCACATGTAGCTATTGATTGTGGGTCGTCTGTTTTTCACTTTGCGACCGCCACTGATGGACTCCTCCATGCCGTCCTTGACGTCGCTCTGCCAATAGAGGCTGTCGGGACAAAGGCGTGTCTCGTCCCACATGCGGAGGTGAGCGATGAGGTCCGGGGTGAGGTCTTCAATGTGTCTCCAGTCGCCGGTGACGGCTGTCTGCTGGAGCAGTGCAGTGGGGATCCAGCTGCTGAAGCGGTCGATGCGCTGCATCGGTTTGCCGTCGTTGCCTCTCAGCCATGTGCGGACGATCTGATTGATATAGGTCGTGTCGCGCAGCCAACGGCTCTCCATGATGTGGTGGCTGACGGCACAGGCGATGAGGTTATACTTGTCTGCATAGCTGCGATTAACGAGAAACTCGGTCATGCCGTAGCCCACCGGGGTCTCTTTGATGTGCTTGCGGAGTGTCCACCAACGATAGTAGAACATCTCCTCGATCTGACGATCCGGACAATCGAAGAGGGGAATATTGCGTTCCATCCATGCTGCTGCATCAGCGTTGGGGATGGCTTGCACGATGTTTTCGGGCTCCATCGTGTTGAAGTAGTCCACATAGTGCCTGTAGTCCTGCCAGCGGAGGAACTGCGGGGTAGAGCCCCTCGATGGTTGTTGGTTGAGGGGTTGAGAAGTTGAGGGGGTTTGGGATTGAAGGGCTGTCGACGATGGGTTGGTATGGAAGTGTCCGATGTGCCACACCGCGAGTGGATCGACTTTGCCCGCATTGGGAAGGTCGGTAAATCTGTCAGCCGGGGTCTCCGGTGTGGGGAAAGAACGCCGATCGCCGGTGCGGAAGCAGACGCGGGTGATGGACTCCAATGGGGCAAAGAGCATCTTGGGGCCATATTTCTTGCCATCGATCCAGAGGGTAATGTTGCGCTTGTCCAGATCTACAAGTGTTTTCACCTCGTAGGTATGTCCGGCTTGGATGGTCTTGAGGATGGTATTCCAGCGAGCACCGACTTTCACGCGCATGAGGCTGTCTGCACCACTCCATTCGAGACGGCTACAGGGGGAGCCATGGCTGTCGAGCCACTCGATCTGCAGTGACCCGTGACCGATCTGATCGAGGCTGAGGCTGAAAGAGGTCTCGAGCTGTCGGGTGGCAGGGATAATGCGTTCGGCTTTGGCATAATCAAATGGGTCTTGATCACGGAGTGTCAGTTTACCTTCTTCGATTCCCACTCTGGCCCATACGGGAGAGTAGATATTCCATTGATCCAATTGGGTTTGGGCATCGTCTCGGGAAAAGTCGTCTGCGGCATGACGTGTGGCAGTAGTGCGCACGGGTACCGGGACACGAGCTACCCAAATGTCCTCTTTGTTTACGCTATAAGAGACCCAGAGGTTGCTGTCTGCCGGGATGCCGTTGCCCTCCTGGATGCCTCTCACGTATTGAGGACCGTTGGATTTGTATTGACCACCATAGCGCATCGGGGTGATCTCGCCGTGGACGAGGTTGAGTGTGGTGTAATTGAGACCGTCAGTGCTGAGGGAGAGGGCGAGCGGCCATCTGAATTCGGCAGGGTTATAGACTGTGGCATACATGCCGTCGGTGAGTCTTTGTCCCCAGATTTTGGCATTGCTATTGACAAATCCCGGGCTGCGTCCGATCGGAGTGCTCCAGGTCTTGCCTCCATCGCGACTGGTGGAGGAGAGGGCATGCTTCCAGAGAGCTACGATCGTGGTGTCATCGGGGAGGGTGTAGTGGCAGAACGCTTTGTAGATGTTGGTCAATGGGAGACGGCTGTCCATGCGATCTGCTTCTTCGACCATCTGCATCCAATAGAGCGGGCTGTTGAGAATCTCCTCGCAGGCGGCGATAAACTTCTTGTCTTTAGATTTTTTATAGAGCGGGAAGTCGGTCTTATAGGCTTTGCCGTTATTGTCTTCTCCTTTGCTGCGGCGGATGGAGGGATTGAAGTTATGGTTGTAATAGAGGAAATAGATGGGACCCATCGTGCCATCCTCATAGACCTCTCTCACGACACGACCTACACCGTTGCCGTCGTTGGGGTCATCTTTGGGATGGAGACAGATGCCATAATGGGCGATGGCGATGAGTCTCTCACCGGTCTTAGCCGAGGAGACATACCAGCCGACGCGCTGGTGCATCACGGCTTTCATGTCTTTGGCCTCGCGGTTTTGTCCCTCTTTGCGGAATCCGTCGGGCACTTGATACTCGGGGAAGATAATCTCCGGGTTGGTCCATTGCCGTCCGTCGGTGGAGGTCTGGAGCCAGGTCACAGAGGGCGGGATGTGTTCGCTGATCGGGTCGGAGAGGTAGTGTAGCCAGAAGCGTCCGTGCCAATATGCCATCATCGGCTGGTGGTTATAGGTCCACCCCTGACAGTTGGTCTCATCCGGTTGTTCGCGGTTGGCACGCATGGTCTGTATGTTATGTGTGCCAATGATGGGGGCTAACCCTCCGTCATGCAAATAAGGATTGCTCAAAGTCGTTCCGGTGTAGCGGACTTGTGGAGCGGCATGGCTCTGCGAGGTGCCGACAGCAAGGGCAACCAGCAGAAGTGATAGTAGTTTTCTCATCGTGTATAGTAGTAATTGGTTTTGTTTTGGTTGAGTGGTTGAAGGGTTGAGGGGTTTAAAGGGCTGCGCCCTGCTATGGCTGATGGCGATGGCTATGGCTTTGCTCTTTCATCTTTGCTCTTTATTTGGTCGTGGGCTTCGCGGGTTGAAGGTTTGAGTGGTTGAAGGGTTGAAAAAATAAACTTCTAAACCTTTAAACTTTTAAACCAAACAAGGACTTCGTCCGCAATGGTTGATGGCTTCTCTTTGCTCTTTACTTTTCTTTGCCAAGAAAAGATGTTTTTCGGAGCGAAGGTAATAATTTTTTCTTGTATTAAGGAAAGTTTGTAGCTTTTTCGCCTGAGATTTCGGATAATTACATATTATTTCTTACATTTGCCTGACTAAAAGTGAAAGAATTAAAGAGTTATACAATGAAGCAGTGTGATATGTCCCATTGGGCAAATGAGATTATGGTGTCACATAATCGGGTGGCTTGCCCGATTATGACTCATCCGGGAATCGAAATGATCGGACAGACTGTGTGTCGTGCGGTGACCGATGGTCGTGTTCATGCCGAAGCCGTTGAGGCTGTCGCTCATCGTTATCCGGGTGCAGCTGCCACGGTGATTATGGATCTGACGGTGGAGGCTGAGGCTTTTGGCGCAGAGGTGGTCTTTCCGGAAGATGAAGTGCCGAGTGTCGTCGGCAGGCTGCTCCACAACGAGCGAGACATCGATCGTCTGCAGGTTCCGGCGCTTTCTGCCGGTCGCGTACCCGAATATCTGCGTGCCAATCTGCTCCTCTCTCGGAGCATCACAGATCGTCCGGTCTTGGCGGGTTGTATCGGACCCTACTCTTTGGCCGGCCGACTTTATGACATGTCTGAGATCATGATGCTGATCTATGTCAATCCGGCTGCTGCGCGCCGGTTGCTGGAGAAGTGTACGGCATTTCTGATCGATTACTGCTTGGCGTTGAAAGCCTGTGGCGTGCAGGGGGTTATGATGGCTGAGCCGGCAGCAGGACTCCTTTCAGACGATGATTGCCGCCTCTTCTCCTCGGTTTATGTCAAGGAAATCGTGGAGCGTGTTCAGGATGAGCATTTTATGGTAATCCTTCATAATTGTGGCAATACAGGACAATGCACTTCGGCCATGGTGGCTTCAGGTGCTGCGGCTTATCATTTCGGTAATAAGATCGATATGACAGCTGCTTTGCAGGAGTGTCCCTCAGATGTCTTAGTGATGGGTAATATTGATCCTGTTAGTATTTTCCAACAGGCAAGTCCGGACGAGGTGCGTAAGGAGACTCTGAAACTCTTGGATGCTACTCAGACATATCGCAATTTTGTTATCTCCTCGGGTTGTGATATTCCTCCCGGAGTATCTGCTGCCAATATAGAAGCTTTCTTTGATGCAGTGGCAAAGTGGAATATTGGCTGATGGCAGTGTTGGTTTAGTGGTTTAGGGGACTGCGCCTTGCTATGGCTGATGGTTTTGTTTTCAGTTTTCATCTTTATTTGGTCATGGGCTTCGCGTGCTAAAAAATAAACTTCTAAACTAAACAAGGACTTCGTCCGCTATGGCTTTTGGCTTTGTTTTCAGTTTTCACCTTTCAGTTTTCCTTTTCTCTAAGAATCCATTCATCCTTTCAACTACTCAACCAAAATGCAAATCGAACGAAAACTTTCTCATGATGAATGGGCTCTCTCGCGCTCCGAGATACTGGAGGCGATGGGAGATGCTTTGCCGCATCATAGCGAAGGAGATTCTTTAATCCGGGAGGTGGATGCCCTCTATGCAGAAGCTGTGAGTTGTGCTTTGCCCCGCTATACCTATCTTTTCGTACCGGGAACTCTTGACCGAACGGCCGCAACCTTAACATTGGGAGCAGAGCGGAAGTCTCTTTTTCAGGTGGGGAAGATCATTGCCCACCAACTCCAAGATGCCACGCTGTTTCTCATTTTTACAGCGACAGTCGGAGAGGAGTTTGATCTGTGGATGGAGCAACTGAAGCGAGAGGGTGATATGCTGAAAGTTTATATTGCGGATGCCATCGGGTCGGCATTGGTCGAAAAAGTGGCAGACCTTATGGAGGCAGACTTGCAGAGCCGGTTAGACTCGGTGGATTTGCATCATACGTTACGGTTCAGTCCCGGTTATTGTGGTTGGCATTTGTCCGGACAGAAGGAGCTTTTCTCTCTCTTCCCTTCGTCCACTCCCTGCGGTATCCGTTTGACCGAGTCTTGTCTTATGCTTCCCATCAAGTCGGTTAGTGGTGTAATCGGTGTGGGTAAAGAGGTGAAACCCCAACAATACTCATGCGGTCTGTGCGACTACGCGATGTGTTATAAAAGAAGACAACACGCTAAAAACTAACGAAACCATTGTAGTTAAAGATTGTAAGTTGGAGACTTCGAATGCTAAAAATCTGTCAATTATCGTCTCTCTGAAGTGAAATTATTGTAGGATTTACCGCTTATGTGTGGGAAAAGAGTTATCTTTGCGCCGCATTTAACACCCCAATGGTTATTGGATCGCAAAGAAGCATTTATCTCTTTGTGTTTAAAGTTTAAAAGAAACAATTATAATATATCAATAAATCAAAAACAATGGCTACTCAGGAAGATGTTTTCAAAAAGCTGGTTTCTCACTGTAAGGAGTACGGCTTTGTGTTCCCCTCAAGTGAAATTTATGATGGTCTCGGAGCTGTTTATGATTATGGTCAGAATGGTGTCGAACTGAAAAACAATATCAAACAGTATTGGTGGCGGGCTATGACTCTCCTCCATGAGAATATTGTCGGTATCGATTCAGCCATCTTTATGCACCCGACTATTTGGAAGGCTTCCGGCCATGTCGATGCTTTTAATGATCCGTTGATCGATAATCGTGACTCTAAGAAGCGTTATCGTGCAGACGTTCTGATCGAGGAACAGCTGGCGAAGTATGAGGATAAGATGAAGAAAGAGGTGGAGAAGGCTGCCAAGAGATTTGGTGAGGCTTTTGACGAACAGAAGTTCCGTGAGACCAATCCTCGCGTCCTCGAAAATCAGGCTAAGTGGGATGCGCTGCATGAGCGCTACAGTGTGGCAATGAACGAGATGAATCTCGAAGAACTGAAGCAGATCATTCTCGACGAGGAGATCGTGGATCCGATCAGTGGTACCCGTAACTGGACTGATGTGCGTCAGTTTAACTTGATGTTCTCTACTGAGATGGGTTCGACTGCTGATGGCGCTATGAAGGTGTATTTGCGTCCTGAGACGGCACAAGGCATCTTTGTCAACTTCCTCAATGTGCAGAAGACCGGCCGTATGAAGTTGCCTTTTGGTATCGCTCAGATCGGTAAGGCATTCCGTAATGAGATCGTGGCTCGTCAGTTTATCTTCCGTATGCGTGAGTTTGAGCAGATGGAGATGCAGTTCTTTGTGAAGCCCGGCACAGAGTTAGACTGGTTTGCCAAGTGGAAAGAGACTCGTCTCAAATGGCATAAAGCGCTTGGCTTTGGCGATTGCATGTATCGTTATCACGATCATGAAAAGTTGGCTCACTATGCCAATGCGGCCACTGACATCGAGTTTAACATGCCGTTTGGCTTTAAGGAGGTGGAGGGTATCCACAGCCGTACTAACTTCGATCTTTCTCAGCACGCTAAGTTCAGTGGTAAGAAGATTGAGTACTTTGATCCTGAAACTAAAGAGTCTTACACACCCTATGTCATTGAGACCTCAATCGGTGTGGATCGTATGTTCCTCAGCGTGATGGCAGCTTCTTATAAGGAGGAGCAACTCGAAAATGGCGAGACTCGTGTAGTCCTCTCCTTGCCGGCTGCTTTAGCACCGGTGAAGGTGGCTATCTTGCCTCTTGTGAAAAAAGATGGTCTCCCGGAGAAGGCTGATGAGATCATGAAGGAACTCCGTTATGACTACACTTGTCAGATAGACATCAAGGACTCTATCGGTAAGCGTTATCGTCGTCAGGATGCTATCGGTACTCCTTATTGTGTCACGATCGATCATCAGACCTTGGAGGATAACACCGTGACTTTGCGTTATCGTGACACGATGGCTCAAGAGCGTGTGGCTATTGCTGACTTGCACAAGATTATCGGTGACTCTGTCAATATCTCATCTTTGCTCCGCAAGATCGAGAATGATTAAAACACTCTAAAAAACTTTATTGCTTTGAAAAGAATCTTTTTTGCCCTTTTGGCCTTGCCGATGCTCATAGTCTCGTGTATAGACGATGATACCAATGTAGTAGATTACAGCAAGTACTACGATTGGCGAGATCGTAACGATTCGTTGTTTAATACGATGGAAGGTTATTTGTCAGACTATGGAGAGGAGGCTTATTTTGCTAATGCGATTCAGTCCTTGTCTTACCCTTCGTTTAAGACCTACTATCGTGTGCTGAAAGCGGCTAACGAAGATAGTCTGCGAGCAATCAATAAATGGTATTCCCCTTATTTTACTAGTACGTTGAAGGTGCACTACACCCTCTATGATACGGAGTCAGTGCTCGATCTTCTCCCTGCGGATGGTACTTCGTTTAATGATCCGGCTGTGATGGACTCGATCTTTTTTGATAGTTCGATCAAGGCTGATACGTTAGAGTCTATGCAGGTGTTGTTTTTTGAGGACTTTACATGTGCTGATGTCATTGATGGATGGGCAGATGTGCTTCAGAATATGCATATCGGAGACTCTTGGCTGATCGCTGTGCCTTGGCAATTAGGCTACGGTCAGGCAGGGCAATCCTCCGGCGGCATTAAGCCCTACTCGTCTTTGTTCTTCCGCATAGAGTTGTGTGACATCACTTGGTGGGGAGGTACAAGCAAAGCTCAAAAACGTTAGGAGAGTAACCGGTAAAGGTGAATATCTAAACCACTTAATGCTTTGGAGAGTATAAATTTTTAGGCTTCTGTCGGGCATAAGAATAAGTATAAGGATGTGAAAGCGGGTGCGTCAAAATTGGCGCACCCGCTTTAGCTATGTAATAATGTGATTAACCCCAAGTCGGTCTTTAGACCATCAAGTTGCCTCTCGAAGACGCAGCTCTGAAGATTAAGGTTTGCTTGATATTATGGCTGGTTCTACTTTATAAGCTATCGTCAGAATCCGGTTTTAGGGCTCTTTCCCAATGAACGTCTGTCGGTAAGTGCGCATTTGCTTGCCCTCCTGAGGTCGTCATACTTGGTGCAGAGGTGTTTATAAACATAACGGGACATACTCCAAAAAGAATAGCACAAGAAAGTAGATAGGAACGCTTATTAAAAGTATTAGGACAGGCAAACAAACCCATAAAAAATGCCTTCATAAAAATGTACACAATACGCAGTACAATTATACACAATATTTGGGATAATGCTCCACAATGTTATGTATAATCCGCCGCAATATTGTATTTATTAAATAATTGGAGTTCTTCATGCTTATTTAAAGCGTTCTTATTATCTATGTTAAGGGATGAATATAGTTTTATTTACTGATTAATATATAGAGCATAAGGCAACATAGATCCAACAGGAGTTGTCCGATTAGCGTAAGACGGGTGAGAAGGTGTGCACTATCGTCTGAAAACAGACACAGCAATAGCTTAATATCGTCTTTTGGGGCTAATGATCGATGGGGATAAAGTAATGCGAGGACAAAATCTCATCGATCTGTCCTCGCTGATTTATCCCGGAATGCCTTTTAGAGGCTTATTTGTGAATGTGCTTAGTTTTTTATAATGGTCTTATTGCCTTGGATATAAATGCCCGGGCGAGAGTGTTTTTGCACTGGACGACCACTCAGGTCATAGAGTTTATTATCATCAGTAAGAGTTGTCGCAGAGATGTTATCGACACCACTGGTTGCAATCTCTACGGGAGCTGATGCCGCTCCGAGACCACCTCGTCCATTGGCTGCTCGCACGGTATATTTGCCGGGTAGTGTGGCACGGAAAGTGGTTTCTACCTGGTTAGCCAGATATTCACCATCGAGGAAAATCACATAGCAAGAGGCATAAACATCATCGTCCCATGTCAATAGGTTACCCTCTGCTGTGACAGCCGGAGCATTACATTGACTTGTCAGTTCTGTCGGATCATATCCATCCTCTCCACCTAAGACTTTTTCCACCGTATAGAGTGCTGCTTCTGCTGCACTAAGTACCGGGTTGTCACTGCCTTCTGCGGGATTGCAAGCTGAGATGGATCGAGAGGAGAGGCTGATGGCATTGCCGTTCACGTCCACACTGCCAAATTCGTGGAATCGGCATACCAGATCGTTGGTCATTTTAGTCCAAGCTGCATTGCTTGGTTTTACCTTCATTGTCGTGTGCAGATAAGTGGCAGCAGGAGAAGCTCCCCAAGGACGGCCTAATGTCCAGTTGCCATCTTTGACAGAGGAGGCACCCGATGCACGGTCTATGACACAGTGATTGAAGACATAACCCCAAGCCTGAGATTCGGTAGTGCGAGGAGCAGTGATGACGTTGCCCGAGCGATTGTTGATGGTGAGATTACACCGCTCAAACCACATATTGCCGCTGCCACAGATAAAGTCCACCGTGCCGCAGATTTCTGAGGTCTCATAATAGCAACGATCGCCGGCAGAGGTATATGTGTCTTGGTTGCTCCAAAGTTTGACATTTTTGAGGATGGAGCGGGTGCCGCGATCGTAGAATGCTACTGCCACACCGCGATCGTGTCTGCCATAAGCATAATTGTTTTTGAGGGTGAGATCCTGCAGGTAACAGTCTTTAGCGCTGTTGCGGAGTTCGACCGTAGAGGTGTATGAGATGCCGCAGAAAAGTGGCTCATTATAGAGGATTGTACCGGATGTGCTCTGACCGACCAGTGAAATATTACTCTTTTTGATCCATGTCATTGCATTGTTATATTGTTGTCCGACATAATTACGATTGTCCACACCGGTCGAGTCATTCCATGTGCGGCTCTCTTCGATGTTGATTGTTGTATTACCGGTGAGGCGGTGTGTCCCATCGGGGATGAAGACGTGATAACGACCGGATCCGGAGAAGCGTTCGATGGCGGCAAAAGCCTCGTTGATATCTCCGTCAACTCCTACTACGAAGTCAAATTTATGTTTCTCGGCTGCTTCTTTTACCTTGATATTGAAGTGGATGACATAGGTCTTCAACTCGGTCCCGGTAGCATCCTTCAGAGTGATAACTGCTTTTGGGGTTGCGGCTGTGGCTTGTTGTATTTCTACTGTGCCACCGGCTGTAGCTTCGGCTGCTACGACCGGAAATGCATCGGGAAGGGCATAAAGAGTCTCTGTGGTTTCCCCTCCGGAGAGCCGTCCTAAAAATGCAGAGGAGACGGCGGCTCCATCGATCGTCATGTGAACCAGGCGGGGCTGTGTCCTCGGTGTTTTAAATCCCTTACCTGCCAGCAAAAGATCGAGTGCGTTGAGTACCAATTGTTTGCCATTGCCATTGATCTCAGAGATGTCGTCATAAGAGTAGCCGATGTGGATGAAGTTGTCTCCACGAGAGAATACGGCTTGATAGTTTTCCACCTCTGCCAAAGTCTCCACATCGTTGCCAGAGATGGAGGCTCCCTGTATCAGATTACTCAGAGTGGTAGGAGTGAAGAGATCTGCTTGCCCTTCATCTGTCATAAGAAGGCCTTCAAAAAGTGCCAGGCCCGGAGCTCCAATAGTGATGGTTGGTGTGGGAGCAGAGGGATTGGCTGCTGTGCCCCATCCCCATCTTCCGCTGCTGAAGTAGAAGGTTTTCAGATTGAGCATCGGCACTTGGGTGGCGGCTTCAGCGAGAGCTACACCGAGTTCGTTAGAACCGGCATTAGCCTCTGTGGAGATGATGGCACGGGCGAGTGCTACTTGATCCAGATCTGAAGCACTTCTGCCGTTCATGTCATAAGCCACCAGGTCGAGGCCCGAGGTGGAAAGATGATCAGCTATGGCTGCATAGAGGGGGTCCTTATTGATGCCGCAGTATGTGGCATAAGAGGAGTTGTAAAGATAGAGAATGTCATTAGCGTCGGGATCGGGCATGGCCGGGAGCTTATAAGAGATGATCGCTCCGAAATTGACCTGAGCACTACCTCCGTCTGTCACAAGATCGACATAACTTTTTGCTTCAAAGCCATTCACCTCAAACTTTGTAGCAGTCTCTCCCTTAGCGGGGAATGTGCAGGAGGTCGTGAGGAGATTATGCTCTGTGTCACCATCCACATAGACTGCAGTCAAGGTGCATGGGGTGTCATAATTGGAGACTGCCTGTCCCTGTACACCGGTAATCAAAAAGCCCTCGTTTACGTCGATTCGGATCGTATTATTGAGGTCTCCGGCTTGACGCTGGCAGCGGAGTTTCACTCCTTTATCGCTGATGAGAGGGCAATTGACATTGCCACCTCCGGCTACATACGTGCCACTGATGCTATAGCTCGTACCGGCATTGGGTTCGTTACTGGTGTTGCCATTGGCCAATAGTGTTTTTTCGGTCATGTCAGCATGCAGTGCCCCCACTCCGATAAACAAAGCCGCGATGAGAACGGCTAAATGTTGTAATAAATGTTTCATAAGAAGATAATTAATATAAGTGTATAACACTGCGAAGATAAAGAAAAACCTTGAAAACAAGATCATGAAAGATGCGAAAATGTATGGAAGAGAGGTGGCAGATAACAAAAAAGGAGAGAAAAGGGGCGTTTATGGATTTTTTTATGTACTTTTGCTACGCCAATAACATAATTTGCTTAATCTATTATGCGCATCGATATTATTACTGTTCTCCCCGAACTTTTAGAGGGACCGCTCAATCAGTCTATTATTAAGCGGGCACAAGCCAAAGGGCTGGCTGAGATACATATTCACAACCTGCGTGACTATAGCACAGATCTTCGTCATCGTCGGGTCGATGATTATGCCTTTGGGGGAACTGCCGGCATGGTGATGCAGTGCGAACCGATCGATCGTTGTATCAGTGCTCTCAAAGCAGAAAGGGACTATGACGAGGTGATCTTTGTGACTCCGGATGGCGAGCAGTTTAATCAGCCGATGGCCAATGCACTGTCGATGCTGGAAAACATTATCATCCTCTGTGGTCATTATAAGGGGATTGACTATCGAATCCGTGAACATCTGATCACCAAAGAAATAACGATCGGAGATTATGTCCTAACCGGAGGAGAACTACCTGCTGCTATTATTGCTGATGCAGTTATACGTGTTATACCGGGTGCGATTGGTGATGAGCAGAGTGCGCTGTCTGATAGTTTTCAAGATAATCTGCTTGCCCCTCCGGTTTATACTCGCCCGGCAGACTATAAGGGATGGAAGGTGCCGGAGATTCTACTGTCAGGACATGAAAGAAAGATCCGTGAGTGGGAGCACGAGCAGGCTGTCGAACGGACTCAAAAGCTTCGCCCGGACTTGCTTTAAGGTTGTCGGGTCATCCCATATAATTTCGAATATAAATTCCCCCTGCAGCAGATGAATTGCTACAGGGGGAATTAATGTCTAAGCGCCTTAAGTCGTACTTTTTATGATTTGCCGGAGACCATTTCTGCCGCCTCTTGCATCACTGCAAATAATTCCTCTACGGTTTCTGCGCGAAGCATTCGGATGCGGGTCTCCCGGAAATTGGGAATTCCCTTAAATAGAGGTGTCGCTGCCAGGTGCCTCCTGATGTGCAGGATGCCGCGATACTCTCCAATGCGAGAGACGCTCTCCTCTACTTGCCGACGCAACAATCCGATGCAGCACTCCACCGAAAGAGGGGGGAGTGGAGATCCTGTGTCGAGCAGATGACGGATTTCGCGGAATATCCATGGACGACCAAATGTGGCACGACCTACCATGATGGCATCTACCCCATATTGCTCAAAACGCTCACGGGCAATTTCTGCAGAGGTAATGTCTCCGTTGCCAATGATGGGAATGTGCATCCGAGGATTATTTTTTACCTCTCCGATCAGACGCCAGTCAGCCTCGCCTGTGTACATCTGGCTTCGCGTGCGTCCATGTATGGCGAGAGCTGCGATGCCGCAGTCTTGGAGTTGTTCTGCCAATGTGACGATAATCTTATGTTCGCAGTCCCATCCGAGGCGGGTCTTGACCGTCACAGGAAGTTTTACAGCTTTGACCACTTCGCGAGTGATCTCAAGTAGTAACGGGACGTTTTGCAGTAGTCCGGCACCGGCACCCTTGCCGGCAACTCGTTTAACCGGACACCCAAAATTGAGATCGATGATGTCCGGACGAGCCTCTTCGACAAGCCGGGCTGCCTCTACCATCGACACCACATCTCGTCCGTAGATCTGTATCACTACAGGACGCTCTTCTTCTAAGAGGTGAAGCTTGCGTTGGGTCTTGTCGATCGAGCGGATGAGTGCATCGGCTGAGACAAATTCCGAATAGACCATGTCTGCTCCTTGTTCCTTACATAAAAGACGAAAACCGACATCGGTGACATCTTCCATCGGAGCAAGAAAAACTGGGCGATCAGGAAATGTAATATCTGCTATTTTCATGTCGCGAAGATAATGCAACGCGTGCGGAAAACAAAATTTATCAAACAAAAACAGAAAGCCGACATCTCAAAAGAGGGTAAAATAAGGGCTTCCAAATAGAATATGAGTGCGGAAAATTGGCAGAATGCATAAAAATCATTATTTTCGCATCGTTTTATTCCATACCATACGGAAACAATATTAATTAAATCTATTCAATAACAATCAATTTTTTTTAAACTCTATGTGGTTAACATCTTCCTCTATCGGCCGTAAGGTAGTGATGAGTGTGACAGGTACCGCCTTGATCCTCTTTCTTACCTTTCACATGGCGATGAACCTCGTGTATATCTTCTCTCGGGAGGGTTACAACTTGGTGTGTGAATTTTTGGGTGCGAACTGGTATGCTGTTGCTGCCACCGGCGCTTTGGCTGCTCTCTTCGTGATCCACATCATTTATGCTTTTTGGCTCAATGTGCAGAACCTCCGTGCTCGTGGCAAGGAGCGTTATGCCGTTTCCGGCAAGCAGCCCATCGAATGGGAATCTAAAAACATGCTCGCTTTGGGCGTTGTTGTTCTCTGCGGTTTGGCTATCCATGGCTACAACTTCTGGTTTAAGATGATGTTTGCTGAGCTTACTCACACAGGAGACCTCGCTCATGCCGCTGATGGTTCTTACTGGATCGAGCAGACTTTCTCTTGCCCGGTTTATGTGTGTATCTATGTTATTTGGATCGCAGCTCTTTGGTTCCACTTGAATCATGGTTTCTGGAGCGCTATGCACACATTGGGCTGGAGCGGTAAAGTATGGCTCAACCGCTGGATCTGCATCAGCCGTATTTATACCACGCTTCTCTGTCTCGGATTCCTGGCAGTTATCCTCGCCGGAGTGATTCGTAACTGGAGTTGCGGTGCATGCTGTGGTGTGTAATCTTTTCTCACTATTGGCATAATCAGGGATATTAACATCCCACCCCAAAAAACACCAATTCTTTTTAACCCTTAATTTACGGAAGTAAAAATGGAACTTAAAACAACTATTCTCGACCCCGCTCTCTCGCGCATTCCGGAAGGCGAGTTGGCAGAGAAATGGAACAACTATAAAGCTCATCAGAAACTTGTCAATCCTGCCAACAAACGTCGTCTTGACGTGATCATCGTTGGTTCTGGTCTTGCCGGAGCATCTGCAGCTGCATCTCTCGGTGAAATGGGATTTAACGTTAAGTGTTTCTGTATTCAAGACAGTGCTCGCCGTGCTCACTCTATCGCAGCACAGGGCGGTATCAATGCTGCTAAAAACTATCAAAATGACGGTGACTCTATCTACCGTCTCTTCTATGACACTATCAAGGGTGGTGACTATCGTGCTCGCGAAGCTAATGTCTATCGTCTCGCAGAGGTTTCTAACGATATTATCGACCAGTGTGTAGCTCAAGGTGTGCCTTTCGCTCGCGAATATGGCGGAACACTTGCTAACCGTTCTTTCGGTGGTGCACAGGTGTCACGTACATTCTATGCTAAAGGTCAGACTGGTCAGCAATTGCTCCTCGGTGCATATAGCGCGCTCATGCGTCAGGTGAACAAGGGTACTGTTAAGATGTACTCTCGCCATGAGATGCTTGATGTCGTTCTCGTTAAGGATAGCGAAGGTGTAGAGCGCGCTCGTGGTATCATCGTGCGTGACCTTGTGACCGGTAAGATTGAGCGTCATGCTGCTCATGCGGTAGTAATCGGTACTGGTGGTTATGGTAATGCCTACTTCCTCTCTACCAATGCTATGTCTTGCAATGGTTCGGCTGCAATCCAGTGTTACCACAAGGGCGCTTGGTTTGCTAACCCCTGCTATGCACAGATTCACCCCACTTGTATCCCGGTACATGGTGACATTCAGTCTAAGTTGACTCTTATGTCTGAGTCTCTCCGTAACGATGGTCGTATCTGGGTGCCGAAGAACCTGGAGGATGCCAAGAAACTTCAGAAAGGTGAAATCAAACCTACAGATATCAAAGAAGAGGATCGCGACTACTATTTGGAGCGTCGTTATCCTGCTTTCGGTAACCTTGTGCCCCGTGACGTAGCTTCACGTGCTGCTAAAGAGCGTTGTGACAAGGGTTATGGTGTAAACTCTACAGGCCTTGCCGTATTCCTCGACTTTAGCTCTGCTATCCAGCGTCTCGGTAAGAAGGCTGTTGAGGAGCGCTATGGTAACCTTTTCCAGATGTATCAGAAGATCACAGATCAGGATCCGTATGAGACACCGATGATGATCTATCCTGCTATTCACTACACTATGGGTGGTATTTGGGTGGATTACGAATTGATGACCTCTGTCAAGGGTCTTTTCGCCATCGGTGAAGCTAACTTCTCTGATCATGGTGCTAACCGTCTGGGTGCTTCTGCTTTGATGCAGGGTCTTGCTGACGGATACTTCGTATTGCCTTATACTATTCAGAATTATCTCGCTGATCAGATTCAGGTGCCTCGTTTCTCTATCGATCTTCCTGAATTTGAGGCTGCAGAGAAGGCTCTCCAGGAGAAGATTGACCGCATCATGAAGGTGCAAGGAACTCGCACTGTGGACAGCATCCATAAGGAGTTGGGTCACATCATGTGGGAGCATGTCGGCATGGGACGTACTAAAGAGGGACTCGAAAAGGGTATCAAGTTGCTTAAGGAGATCCGTGAGACATTCTGGAAAGAGGTTTATGTGCCGGGTGATGCTTCTACGCTCAACGTAGAGCTTGACAAGGCTCTACGTCTCCTTGACTTCATCGAAATCGGTGAGTTGATGGCTCTTGATGCTTATAATCGTGAAGAGTCTTGTGGTGGTCACTTCCGTGAAGAGCACCAGACTCCGGAAGGAGAGGCTCTCCGTCATGATGATAAGTTCTCTTATGTCGGCTGCTGGAAGTACACAGGCGAAGGTGAGACACCCGAACTTATCAAGGAGGAACTCAACTATCAGTATATTAAAGTACAGACCCGTAACTATAAGAACTAATCGCGCAGTAGCAGCCGGGTAAAACCGGCGCTACAAATCGCCATTATCCAACTTCTTAATTTTAGAAATTGACTACACATGGAAAAATTAATCAATGTAAACGTAAAAGTTTGGCGTCAGCGCGGACCCAAAGAACCGGGTAAGTTCGTAACATACCGCGTCGAGAACGTATCAACTGAAATGTCCTTCTTCGAAATGATGGACACACTCAACGAGCAACTTATCAACAAACACGAAGAGCCTATCGTGTTTGATCACGACTGTCGCGAAGGTATCTGTGGTACGTGTTCGCTCTACATCAACGGCCGTCCGCACGGTGTCGATGACGCCATCACTACCTGTCAGTTACACATGCGTAAGTTTAAAAATGAGGAGACAATCACAGTAGAGCCTTGGCGTTCTGCTGGTTTCCCCATCATCCGTGACTTGATGGTTGATCGTTCGGCTTTTGACAAGATTCAGCAAGCTGGTGGTTATACCTCTGTCAATACAGGTGCTGCACAGGACGCAAATGCCATTTTGATCTCTAAGGTTGATGCCGATGAGGCGATGGATTCAGCAAGCTGTATCGGTTGTGGCGCATGTGTTGCTGCATGTAAAAATGGTTCAGCCATGCTTTTCGTCTCTGCTAAAGTGAGCCAGTTCGCTCTCCTCCCGCAAGGTCGTGTAGAGGCTGCTCGTCGCGCAAAGGCCATGGTGGCTAAGATGGATGAACTCGGCTTTGGTAACTGTACTAATACTCGCGCTTGCGAGATGGAGTGCCCAAAGAGCGTGAAGATCAGCAATATTGCTCGTTTGAATCGTGAGTTTATCAAGGCAAAAATCAACGATTGATCCCAACTTCCCACAGCTCTGAGAGACATTTGTAACTCGAAGCGAGGGGAAAGAAGATATTACTTTAGATGAGGGTGTGTCAAAAAATTGGCGCACCCTCTTTATGTGACCGATTGTCGATAATGTGAAAAACCAAGAGCTAATGTTGTATTAATCAAAAATAATTGACTATCTTTGCCGAAATACTAAAAACGAATTGTTATGAAATTCTTGATGTTTGGATTAGGAACTTCTGAAGTGTTGGTTATCGCCATTGTTATTTTACTCCTCTTCGGAGGGAAGAAGATCCCTGAATTGATGAAAGGGCTGGGCAAAGGCGTCAAGAGCTTTAAAGATGGTATGAACGGAGTCGATGACGACAAAGCGAATAATAAAAACGAAGACACTGGTAAATATAACAAAGATCCTAAATGAATGAGGATGCACATTCTCCCATGACATTCTGGGATCATCTGGAGGTTTTGCGGGGTGTCATTTGGCGATGTGTCGTGGCGGTGATCTTGGTTGCAGTTACGCTCTTCGTTGCCAAGGAGCCTTTGTTTGATATGATCCTTGCTCCTTGTTCGCCCGACTTCCCAACCTATCGGGGGTTAGATGAGTTAAGCCGTATCATATTGGGTGCAGACAAGAATTTTTTTGGAGACTTCCATCTCCATCTCATCAGTACGGAGTTGTCTGCCCAATTTTCGGCTCATTTGCAAGTGGCTTTGATGGGAGGATTTCTTTTGGCTCTTCCATATTTGCTTTGGCAAATCTTCAAATTTGTTGCTCCGGCTCTTTATCAAAACGAATACCGCTTTGCCCGCATCATCTTCCCGGTCACCTATCTTCTTTTTGCTCTCGGGTGTCTGCTCAACTATTATATTATTTTCCCTATCGCGCTCCATTTTTTGGGATCATATCAGGTGAGTCCTGAAGTGACCAGCACGATTACACTTTCTTCTTACATCTCTACATTTTCCTGTCTGATGCTAACTATGGGATGTGTCTTTGAACTTCCCATTGCTATCCGTTTGCTGCATAAAGTGGGATTAATATCACCCCAAACGTTACGCAACTATCGTCGTCATGCCCTTGTGGCTATAATGATTGTCTCTGCCATCATTACCCCACCGGACATCTTCTCCATGCTTTTGGTCACTTTGCCGTTATACATGCTCTATGAAGTATCTATTTATTTCATCAGAAAATAAATGTTTTCACCGCAATGATAGACCATAAATTAATATAAAAGGATTGGTTTGCGAAATATTTCTTTCTTATTTTAGTTTTTTATGAAGAGGCGGATAAAACTGATAATTGTTGGCGTATGATCGGTGTAAAGGTTGTGGAATGATTTGTCAAGAGTCCCGTTGAATAACGCGCGTAGCCTCATCGCCTCACGAGCGTACCCTCGTTGTATCACGAGCGTAGCCTCATTGCCTCACGAGCGTACCCTCGTTGCGTCATGAGCGTACCCTCGTGAAGCAGAAGGTCACAGCTCTTCAGCTTAAACCCAAAAATAACTTTTTTTCGCGTATCAGAGAGGGTGAAAAAAGAGGAGAAATGAGGTGCCTCAAAAAATTAAGTGCACGAAATAACCTTTATATTACAGAGAAAAGTTTTGTCGGACACCGGTAGGTTATGATAATAAAAACGTTCTGTTATCAGGGTGAAAGGGGCTTTTTTAATAGTGAAAATGAAAAAAGTTGCACTAAAGAATTGTCATATCAAAAATAAATTATATCTTTGTAAAGATTTTCACAGTCAAGACAAGAGGCTATGAGTGTCGATTTTAAGAAATTGCTGCATGAACTACGCGCGCTGATAGTGACCTTAGAGGAGCGATGCACGGCGTCAGAATCATATAATGCAGAATTACTGCAGCAGGTGGAGCAGCAGCAAAAACGGATAGAAGCACTCGAAGCAGAAAAAACAAGACTGGAAAGCAACTATCGGGATTTGCAGTCCGGAATGGCATTAGGGTCCGCACATTCGGAAGAAGAGATCAAAATGCTAAAAGACAGATTTCTCGGTATGGTGCATGAAATTGACGATTGCATTGCAAAACTCAATGGATAACTTAGATAATGTGAAAAAGAGTTAGGCAATGAGTGAGAGATTGAAAATTAATATAAAGATAGCCGACCAGAAATATCCGCTCCAGGTCAAGCCGGAAGAAGAGGGAGTGATAAGGAAAGCTGCCGCTATGATCAATACCCGATTGGCTCAATACGCAGAGAAGTATAGAGGAGCCGGGTTGTCACAAGAACATATGCTGGTCTTTACGGCTGTCGATATTGCAGTTAGATTCCTCAAGCAGGATGCAGACAGCAATGCTGATGCTGCCGGCGAAGAGATAGAAAAAATGGCGGCAGAGTTGCGCCAGTATCTGAATCAATAATACCACGTCTCTAAATAATCTCGAAACCATGCACCACTACCCCCAGCAATGGGAGCAGTGTTGTTTTATATATATATGTATGCTTCCTTTAATGAGGAGCTATATGAGAAACCCAATTAATCAATTATATACTAATTTTTTATTCTTATCATGAACCAAGAAATAATAATAGCTATCGCCTCCATCGTGGGCCTTGTGCTGGGAGGTGTGATTGTTCTGCTGGTGATGAAGTATGTCTTTGGTAAGACATATAAGAGCGAGCGGGAAAAAGCAATCAAAGAGGGAGATATGCTGAAAGAGAAAAAACTCTTAGAAGTTAAGGAGAAAATCATCAAAATGCAGTCTGACTTTGATCGTCAGGCCAATCAGCGTAACCAGAAATTGCAACAGAGCGAGCAGCGAGCCAAACAGCGTGAGCAGCAATTGTCTCAAAAGCAATCGGAGTTGGATCGTAAGATTTCTGACAATGATAACCAACGCGAAAATCTGAAAAACCAGTTGGCTCTTGTCGATCAGCGCCGTCAGGAAGTGGAGGATATCAAGAAAGAGGCACGTACCATGCTGGAACAGATTGCCGGGCTCAGTGCAGATGAGGCTAAAGCTAAACTGATCGAAGGTCTTAAAGATGAGGCAAAGACAGAAGCCGCTTCTTACATCAATGAGATTATGGACGAGGCCCGTCTCACAGCCAATAAAGAGGCTAAGTCTATAGTGATTAAAACCATCCAGCGCGTAGCCTCAGAGACTGCAACAGAGAATGCGGTTACCGTATTCCATATTGATAGTGACGAAATTAAGGGCCGTATTATCGGTCGTGAGGGTCGCAATATTCGCGCTCTTGAGGCTGCAACCGGTGTGGAAATTATTGTCGATGATACTCCGGAGGCTATCGTTCTTTCATGCTTTGATCCGGTGCGTCGTGAGACCGCTCGCTTGGCGCTCCATCAGCTCGTTTTGGATGGCCGTATCCATCCTGCACGCATCGAAGAGGTGGTTGCCAAAGTGCGTAAACAACTCGAAGAGGAGATTATCGAAACCGGTAAGCGTACAGCTATCGATATGGGTGTCCATGGTTTGCATCCTGAGTTGATTCGTATGATCGGTAAGATGAAATACCGTTCTTCTTATGGTCAGAACCTCTTGCAGCATGCCCGTGAGACAGCCAATCTTTGTGCCATCATGGCAGCTGAGTTGGGTCTGAATGTCAAGAAAGCCCGTCGTGCAGGTCTTTTACACGATATCGGTAAAGTGCCGGATGATGAACCGGAATTGCCACACGCACTTCTCGGTGCTAAGATAGCAGAGGAATATAAAGAGAAACCCGATATCTGTAATGCCATCGCGGCTCACCACGATGAGTGTGAGATGAACTCTTTGATCGCTCCGATCGTCCAGGTGTGTGATGCCATCTCCGGTGCCCGTCCGGGTGCTCGTCGTGAAATCATCGAGGCATATATCAAACGTCTTCAGGATCTCGAACGCATGGCTCTCTCTTATCCCGGCGTAATTAAGACTTATGCCATCCAGGCAGGTCGTGAACTCCGTGTCATCGTTGGAGCGGATAAGATTGACGATGCTCAGGCAGAACAGTTGTCGGCAGATATCGCAAGAAAGATCCAGACTGAGATGACCTATCCGGGTCAGGTGAAGATCACTGTCATCAGAGAGACTCGCGCTGTCAGCTACGCAAAATAATAACTAACAGCGACATCCTTTCCTCAGATCGGCGAGTCATAATGTGGCTTAGTACACATTATGACCACCTGATAGAGGAGGCTGCGTAAAATAATATTTTCACACAGTCTCCAGAGGATTAACATTAACATTGTGATTCTTCCTATGGACGAAACATTCAATCCTAATAATAATATAATATCCCCGACAGAGACCCCCGTTACAGAGTCTCCGGCAGTAGAGCAACCTATGGCTGAGTCATCGGTAGTTGAGCCGCAGGAGCCTAAAGAGGGTTGTCCGGCAGAGTGCCAGCAGGAGATCGATGAGAGACCGATTGGAGATCATCCGCGGAGCCTTTGTGCTAATTGCCGTGACAATAAGAAGTTGATGGTCTATGACTGGATGCGACATGCCCCGGAGGCTAATGCAGAGTGTGACTTTGTTGAGGTGCAATTTAAAAATACTCGTAAGGGTTATTACCTCAATCAAAATCACCTTAAGCTCCATAAGGGGGATATTGTTGCCGTCGAAGGCAATCCCGGACATGACATTGGAGAGGTTACTCTGACCGGCCATCTCGTCTCTTTGCAAATCAAGAAGATGAATGTGCGCTTTGACGATCGGGATCCCATCCGTAAAGTTTTCCGTATAGCCAAACCCAGCGATATGGAGCGTTATCGTGAGGCCAAAGCCAAAGAGCATGACACCATGCTTCGTTCTCGTAAGATCGCAGAAGATCTGAATCTGGAGATGAAGATCGGTGATGTCGAGTATCAAGGAGATGGAAATAAAGCCATATTCTATTATATTGCAGATGGACGAGTGGACTTCCGTCAGCTCATCAAGGTGCTTGCCGATGTGTTTAAGGTGCGCATAGAGATGAAGCAGATCGGCGCTCGTCAAGAGGCAGGACGTATCGGAGGTATCGGCCCATGCGGACGCGAACTCTGTTGTGCTGGATGGCACACTAAGTTTATGAGTGTAGGTACGGCAGCTGCCCGATTTCAGGATCTCTCCATGAATCCTCAAAAGTTGGCAGGACAATGCGCTAAACTCAAGTGCTGTCTTAACTATGAGGTGGACTGCTATATGGAGGCAAACCGCGAAATTCCGCAAAAAGATATTGTCCTCCAGACACAGGATCAGGATTATTACTTCTTTAAGGCTGATATCTTAAGTCGTAGCGTCACCTACTCTACTTCCAAAGATGGACCTTTTAACCTTGTTACCATCAGCTCCTCTCGTGCGTGGGAGATTATCAATATGAACAAGCGCGGACATAAACCGGAGAAATTGTCTCTCAGTGATGATGAGAAGGAGGCATTACCCGAGTTTACAGATGGTGTAGGAGATGAAGATTTGACAAGGTTCGATCGTCGCAAAAAGAATAAGAAAAATCGAGGTGACAGACATCGGGATAACAAGGAAAACCACAACGACGAAATCCCTAAAGAGGGGAAACGAAACAATGATCGACCCAAAGAGCCCCGCAATGGTGACAAAACGAATGAGGGTAAACGTGGTAACGATCGGCACAGAGAGAATCGAAGCGGAGACAGATCTAAAGGTGTGCACCACTCCCGAGAACGGCATGAGCACCCTGAAAATAAGGGGAAGTGAAATGAAAAGTAATCCGAACACATGAAATTACGTATTCGCATCTCCCTCTTATTCTGCACTATCGCTGCTGCTATCATCAGCTTTAATACAGCTTGTACAGAGCAACGAGAGGTACTCCTATCATCGGTCGACATCCCTGCTACTTGGATGCCGACCGATACGGTTTATATCCCATTGGAGGTATTGCCTGCAGGGACTATACGTGAAGGGCTTATGCCGGACGATCCTTATATCGTCGAGCAAACACCTTATCTTCTTCTCATTTCTCTCAGACATGAACATCTCTTTCGCCATCATTCTCTTTGTCTGTGGTTAGAGATACAATTTACAGACTCCAATGCTCGAACTTATTATACCCATAGGGAGAAGATCGAAATACTGCTTATCGAGACCGAAGATAAAGATGCCATCGGCCATAACATCCGATGGAGAGGAGACTCTTGGGGGTCGTTGATTTCTCTCAATGATGTTTGCCGGTTGCCGATAGACTTTCCTTATCATGGAGACTATCGCATCGCTCTTTACCCCGGCTATCCCTCCGATGAAGAAATCTCAGGACTCAATTCTCTCAGTTTTTCACTCTTGCTTAGGGAGTAGAGAAATAATATATCTATCTGATACCAATATTGTTGTATCTTTGCCGATGAATTTGTTGCATTCGACATAATACATTATCTTTGCGTCAAAAGTAGGTAAATACTTATGTTAAACGTTTCGATTGTTACTTATCATACGCCTGCCGAAGAGTTGAAGAGATGTTTGGATTCGCTGTTGATCTCCTCTTTTGTCCATCATGTTTATATCGTTGATAACGGAGAAGAAGAGCGACTGAAACTCTTTTGTGCGCAGCAAGATGATAAGCGGATTATCTATATAGCTCATTCCAATACCGGTTACGGAGCCGGGCATAATGTGGCACTCCGTAAATCTATGGCAGAGGATAATGTCAAGTATCACCTGGTCATCAATAGCGATGTCTATTATGACAAGGGGAATCTTGAATTGGTAATGGAGTATATGGAAAACCATCCGGACGTTGGGCAAGTGATCCCGAAAGTGATCTATCCGGATGGTAGATTGCAGTATGCTTGTCGTCTGTTGCCCTCACCGATGGATCTATTTATTCGTCGTTTCCTGCCTAAGAGCTGGTGTGACCATCGCAGGCAGATTTATACGCTTGCATTGACCGGCTATGACCATGAGATGAATGTCCCTTATCACACCGGGTGCTTCATGTTTTTGCGAGTCGATGCCCTTCGAGAGACGGGACTTTTTGATGAGCATTTCTTCCTCTATCCTGAGGACATCGATCTTACACGGCGCATCCATCGCCATTGGCAGACGATGTTTTTTCCGGGCGCGATTATTGTCCACGATCATCATGCCGCCAGTTATAAGAGCCTCTCCATGTTGTGGGTACACTTTGTAAATATGTGCCGCTACTTCAACAAGTGGGGATGGTTTTTTGACTCTGAACGGAAGATGATGAACGAGCGTTTACTCAAGCAAGAAAATCTTATTGGGGGCGAGTGATGGTAATATTTCCGTCACGGATGATGAAGCTTTCATAACCCTCTTCTACAGGAATACCCAAGAGATTATAGGTGCGGCTTTGGCCTTCTGTATCGGGATGAATATCTTCGATGCCGCTGATGATCTCTGAAACATCGATTTTCACATAGTCCGTGCGGCAGCCTTCTCCACCCTCCGGAGCAAATTCCAAACGGATCTGATCTCCGGATTGAAGTTCTGTGGAGCAAAGGGCATAAGTGACGAGTTTATCATTGTTGGTCGAGGCAGTTGCAGATCCGACTTTTATGTCATTGACAAAAAGTTTGTAAGTTCCCTTTCCGTCACTTTCATCAAACATACAGACCGATATATTCGCTTTGACGTGGTCTCCACGCCATTCGGCATTGAGAGTGCCGGGTCCGGACTCTCCACCGACAACCCTGCTGCCTGATGCGGTAAACCATCCGGTGGGGTTCTCTATGTAGGCACGCAGACCTCGCGTCCATGCTTCTGCTTCGGATATTCCCTCTTTAATTGGAGTTATAGGAGCTGAGAAAGTCCATGTCTCACCGGATGTACTCGGATTTCCATTGATGATAGGTGTAACTTTCCATCTGTATTGGCGACCTCTGCGTAGGGTAGGAGGTTGCCAAGTGGTAACACCGGCTCCCAGTTCGGCGGCTTCAACGTATCCCTCACCATCGGAAAGCATGACGCTATATCCCTCGGCTCCTAATGTCGGAGACCAACTCAAAGTCATGGGCTGAGTGGTATTAGCGCTCTTTTGAGCTTGCAGTTGTGCATTGGTTTCGCCATCAGCAGGGTACGGCTTGGAGGTTTTTTCTCCGGCGGTGGTAAACTGCCACACTGCGCCCTGTTTCACCTCTTCTGCCAGTCGGGTATCCACTCGCCAGTAGTAGGTTGTAGAGGGAGAGAGTGAAAGTGGTTCAATGGCATTGTCTGTAACTGTCCCTATCAGATTTGCCCCAAGCGTCTCCGGAGATGTGGAGAGATAGACGTCATAAGAGATCGCTCCGGGAGCTTTGCTCCATCGCAGTGTGGGGTTGACTTCCGGATAATCGATCCTGCCGTGATTGGGCAAGGGGATCAAGTCATATTCCAGACCTTTGATGGGTCCTGCACTCCCTTTCACCACGTTGGGCACATCGGCAGCAGCATCGAGCATCATCTCGTAGTCATAATAATAGAGTGCATCAAACGCATCTCCTGTCCCTTGGGTGTTGCCGGAGCAACCGGAGAAAACATTGTCTATGGAGAGTGCTTCCGCATAGTGTGCCGATGTCGGATCGGACGAATACATCTGTTTCAGCGGGGTCTTGCTCTTGTAGAAATAGTTTTTCTCGATAATGACTTTGGCACCGGTGAAGTAGCCGACACAGTAGGAAGAGACACTCTCATAATAGTTGTTCCAGACGTGTCCGCGTCCGTACCCGATGCGAGGATTGCGCTGGGTCGTCTTTATGAAAGCATTGTGGTGGTAAGAGACATTCTCTTTGTCCACATCTTCATAGTGCTGTGTGCCGGAGTTACAAACAGATACCTTGTCATGGTCGTGAAACTTATTCCATGAAGCCGTAAGCAGATCTGAACCGATTGTGAAGTCGAGCAAACCGTCATCGGATGCCGACAGATCGCAATGATCTACCCAAACATGATGCGATGTGCGAAATGCAATGGCATCCTGATGGGCATTTCTGATGGTAAATCCTCGTATGACGACATTGCTCACATTGCTAGCGTTAAACCCGATTCCGTCCAGAACGGCATTGCCATTAAGGCCGATAATGGTTTTGTCGGAGGACAACTGAATATCCTTCTCGTTAGTCAGACTGATTGTCCCTTCAAACAGGATCGTATAAGGCTCGGAGGCTTGACAATACTTGCGTAATTCTGCTTCAGATGTGGCATAGACCACCTCTCCCAGTCCTCCTCCGATTGTCCCTTCAAGCCCATAAGCGGGGGTGGCGGCAAAACCGCTTAATCCGTGTTTTACTTGCTGGGCATGAGCCACAATCATAGTGCCGAAGCATAAGGTTGTTAATAGGAGGAGACGTTTCATTGTCACGACTGGGTTGAGTAGGTGGATATTTGTTTAGTTACCTGAAACGACAGTGATCAGATAATAGTTTTTCTTACCTTTCTGCACGATGAGGTATTTGCCCTGGAGCAAGTCTTCACTTGTGATGACCTGATCAAAGGCTGCGAGTTTGCTCTTGTTGATGCTGATACCACCACCCTGAACGAGTTTACGCATTTCACCCTTGGAGGCGAATATCGGAGCACCACCCTCTGTGGTCGGTTTACATTCGGTGGTCAGATCTACAGCTTTGATCCCTTCAGCGAGGCGATTCTCCTCGATGGTGTATGAAGGGACCGCTTCAAATACCTGTAAAAGGGTCTCTTCGTCGAGAGACTTGAGTGCTGCGCTGTCGGCATTGCCAAAAAGCATGTTAGAGGCTGCCACAGCCTGTTCGTAATCTGCTTCGCTGTGTACCATTATGGTCAGTTCCTTAGCGAGGCGCTTCTGGAGAGGACGGAGATGAGGAGCCTCTGCTTGTTCGGCTTCGAGTGCCAGGATTTCCTCTTGAGTGAGGCTGGTAAAGATGCGGATATAGCGAGCAGCATCATCATCGCTTACATTGAGCCAGAACTGATAGAACTTGTAGGGAGAGGTCCGTTTGGGATCCAGCCACACATTGCCGCTCTCTGTCTTGCCAAACTTCTTGCCGTCAGCCTTAGTGATGAGTGGGCAAGTGATGGCAAATGCCTCTGCTCCGGTCACTTTGCGGATCATCTCTGTGCCGGTGGTGATATTACCCCATTGATCGGCACCACCCAACTGCAGTTTGCAGTTCTTGTGGGTATTGAGATAGAGATAGTCATATCCCTGAAGCAACTGATAAGAAAACTCTGTGAATGACATACCGTCAGCACCATTCTCGCCGGTGAAACGACGCTTCACGGAGTCTTTGCTCATCATGTAATTGACGGTGATGAGTTTACCGATGTTGCGGATGAAATCGAGAAACGTAAAGTCCTTCATCCAGTCATAATTATTGACGAGCTCGGCATGGTTGGGGGCATCGCTGTCGAAGTCCAAGAACTTGGAGAGCTGTTTGCGGATGCACTCCTGATTGTGTCTCAGGCGCTCCTCGTCGATCAGGACACGCTCCTGAGACTTGCCGGAGGGATCACCGATCATGCCGGTGGCACCACCGATAAGGGCGATCGGCTTGTGGCCGGAGCGCTGGAAGTGGCGGAGCATCATCACTCCGACCAAGTGTCCTATATGCAGAGAGTCGGCTGTCGGGTCGATGCCGAGGTAAGCCGAGGTCATTTCTTTCTCAAGTTGCTCTTCTGTGCCCGGCATAAAGTCCTGGATCATGCCGCGCCATTTCAATTCTTCAACGAAATTCATAGAAATAATATGATTAAAATTTGAAAATAATATACTTTGATTCTCACTCTCGAGATGCTCATAAGGGCGGTCGTCACCCTCTGAGATCATGCTCTCCGATCAGAGTTTCGCGATTCGGAATAATGGCAGCAAATTTACAGATTTGTATCCAATTAGCCAAAAAACGTTTGCAGATTTGGCGAATTATCTGAGCAGAAAACAAATATAACGGAGAGAAGTGTGTTTTTTTGATAAATTATCTTTACTTTTGTCCGGTCATTACTAATTGTATTTTTCACATTATGATACGCAGCGCTTTTTCTTTGCTTTTTCTCCTTTTGTCGGCTTTGCCGATCTCAGCCCGTCAGTTTTATCTCTCCCCCGGGGGCGATGATGCCGCTGCCGGAACTTCCTTGTCTGCTCCGTGGGCTACGTGGAGGAGGGCGCAGCAAGCCATGCAGGCAGGGGATACCCTTTGGATGGCAGGCGGTCTTTATCGGGTGACTGAGGATCAAATCATGTCACAAGATCGGCGATATGTCCATGTCATAGATCTGGATAAGAGCGGAGTGCGTGATGCCCGCATCTGTTATTTCGGCTTGCCGGGAGAGCGTCCGGTCTTTGACTTCTCGGCAGTGCGTCCTCGCAACAAGCGTGTCAGTGCCGTTTATATGCAAGGCTCATGGCTTCACCTGCGCAATTTTGAGATCGTCGGAGTGCAAGTCACGGTCAAGGGGCACACCCAGTCGGAGTGCATCAGTGCCAGAGGCGGCTCGCATTGCATCGTCGAAAACATTGCGATGCATGACGGGATGGCCATCGGTTATTATCAGGTGGCAGGGTCGGACAATCTTGTGCTCAACTGTGATGCCTATAATAACTATGATCCCTATTCAGAAGGCCCATACGGGGGCAATGTGGATGGCTTTGGAGGTCATGTTCTCGATGAGTCATGCACGGGCAATGTCTTCCGCGGATGCCGGGCATGGTGGAACAGCGACGATGGTTTTGACCTGATCAATGCCCATGCTGCCTATGTGATAGAAGATTGCTGGGCTTTCCTCAATGGCTATCAGCCCGGGACGATGGATCGTGCCGGTGATGGGACCGGCTTTAAGTCCGGCGGATATGGGATGAAGCCGAGAGTGAAACACCTGCATGTCGTGCCGCAACATACGGTAAAGAACTGCATTGCCTACATGAATAAGAATAAAGGCTTTTATGCCAACCACCATCTATCAGGCATCGTTTGGCAAAATAATACCGGATATAAGAATCCCTCAAACTTCTGTATGCTCAATCGCATCTCTCCAGCGGTGGTGCGAGACACGTTGGGCTATGGTCATGTCTTGGTGGGCAATGTCTCTTTAGAGCCTCGTTCTCCCGGTCGGCACCTGATTGATGTGGATACCACGAGGTGTGTGATAGGCAATAACAGCTTTGTCCCATCTGATATGAATATTTCTGCCGGGGACTTTCTCTCTGTCGATGCCGATCTCTTGACCGCACCGCGTCAGGCCGATGGTGCTTTGCCGCAGATCGATTTCCTTCGTCCCCCGAAGGGCAGCCGCTTATATAATGCCTCCATGGGGCATTGCTTTTGATCTCTCTTGGGTACTCCCTCAGAGATGCCCGGATTTTTCTGATTCCCCTTCCGACGCTTGTCCGAATGTATTCCCGCAAGTTTCCGAAGACATTCGTGCAAAAACGGCTTAACTAACGTATTTTCTCTTTTAAGAATTTTCCTGTGTGCGACTCTGCGCAGGCAGCCACCTCTTGCGGTGTCCCCTGGATGACCAGATTGCCTCCGGCATCTCCTCCCTCCGGACCCAGGTCGATGATGTGATCTGCGCATTTGATGACATCGAGATTATGCTCGATGATGATGATCGTGTGTCCTTTGAGCAGGAGGGCATTAAAGGCTTCCATCAGGATCTTCACGTCATGCAGGTGCAGACCGGTCGTCGGTTCGTCAAAGATAAAGAGCGTATCGGGTTTCTCATCCGACCCGAGGTAATAGGCGAGTTTGACGCGCTGGTTCTCTCCGCCGGAGAGCGAGGAGGAGGATTGTCCGAGTTTGATATATCCCAGTCCGACATGCTTCAGGGGGAGCAGACGTTGCACCACCTTGGGCTGCTCTGCAAAAAACTCGATTGCCTCATCGACAGACATATCGAGCACATCGGCAATGTTTTTTTCCTTATCGAGCACCTCGAGGACATCGCTGTTAAATCGCTTGCCGTGACAGGCTTCACACTCCATGACGAGATTGGCCATAAACTGCATCTCGATGGTGATCGTTCCCTCTCCCTTACACTCCTCGCAGCGTCCCCCCTCGACATTAAACGAGAAGGTCGCCGGAGTAAATCCGAGTTGTTTAGCCATCTGCTGATCGGCGAATACGCGGCGGATCTCATCATAGGCTTTCATATAGGTTGCGGCATTGCTGCGTGAGGACTTGCCGATGGGGTTCTGGTCGATAAATTCGATGTTTCGGATCCTCCGGAGGTCGCCACCCAATCCGGCAAAGTCTCCGGGGGCATCTCCGGCTTCTCCTAAGTGACGGAGCAATCCTCGGTAGAGGATGTCCCGGACGAGCGTCGATTTGCCCGATCCTGAGACACCGGTCACGACCGTCATGACCCCTATAGGAAACTTTACAGAGATGTTTTTCAGATTGTTTTGCACAGCCCCTTTTACCTCGATATAGCTGTTCCAGGGACGGGGTCGTAAAGGGAGATCTATTTTTTCTGCGCCGGTGATAAATCGGGCGGTATGGCTACGTTTTAGGATCTCCGGGTCAATGATGATTTTATCTCTCTCGGCAGCATCATAATTCGAAGAGAGTTTCTCTATCTCTCCCTGGAAGACGATCTCGCCGCCCATCCGTCCTGCCTCCGGTCCGATGTCGATCAGATAATCTGCTGAACGGATGATCTCTTCATCGTGTTCGACGACGATGACCGTGTTGCCCAGATCCCGGAGCTGTTTCAGCACGTTGATCAGCAGTTCGGTGTCTCGGGAGTGCAGTCCGATGCTCGGCTCATCGAGGATATACATGGAGCCGACGAGCGAACTGCCCAGCGAGGTTGCCAGATTGATGCGTTGGCTTTCACCTCCCGAGAGGGTGTTGCTCAGTCGGTCGAGGGTCAGATAGCTGAGGCCGACATCACTGAGAAATTTAAGTCGGCTGTTGATCTCCGTGAGGAGTCGTTTGGCGATTTGGGCATCATGCTCGTCGAGCGTGAGCTGACCGAAGAAGCGGGACAACTCGGTGATGGACATTTGAGTCAATTCGGTGATGCTCTTTCCGCCCACTTTGACATATCCTGCCTCCTTTTTCAGACGTGAGCCGTGACATTCGGGACAGAGCGTCTTTCCCCGATAACGGGCCTGCATGACCCGATACTGGATCTTGTAAAGGTTCTCAGAGACCATCTTAAAGAAGTCGTCGATGCCGTAAAAAGCGGAACATCCGTGCCAAAGAAGATCTTTCTCCTGCTGGGTCAGCTGATAATAGGGGCGATGGATCGGGAAGTTTACCTCGGCAGCATGAGCGATCAGGTCTTTCTTCCATTCGGACATTTTATCTCCTCGCCAGCAGACGACACAGTCCTCATAGACAGACAGAGTCTTGTTGGGGATGACCAGATCTTCGTCGATGCCTAATATCTTTCCGAAGCCCTCGCAGCGAGGACATGCTCCCATAGGGCTATTGAAGTTAAACATCATCTCTGACGGCTCCTCAAAGGTCATGCCGTCTGCCTCAAAACGCTTACTGAAGAGCATCTCTCTGATATTGCCATCCGGAGTCCATGCCTTGATGGCGCACTCTCCGTCCCCCTCATAAAATGCGGTTTCGATGGAGTCTGCTAGTCGGCTCTCTGCTGCCTGATCTGCCAGGGGGAGAGCCATACGGTCTATGACCAGATGAAACGGCGCAGCCGATACCTCTTCGAGTTTGATAAATCTGCCGTCACTCTCTGCGCGAGAGAATCCGGTTTTCTTCAGGATCTCCAGATGCTCAGCCAGCGATCGGCCGGAGGGGACATCTGCGTTGACAAAGAGGGCGATGCGTGTGCCGTCCGGCAGTTCGGCGATGCGACGGATGATGTCCTCGGTCGTATGTTTCTTGACCAGTTCTCCGCTGATGGGGGAGTAGGTCTTGCCGATGCGGGCATAAAGCAGTCTCAGATAGTCGTAGATTTCGGTCGATGTGCCGACGGTCGAACGGGGGTTGCGGACCACGACTTTCTGCTCGATGGCAACAGCCGGAGGGATTCCGATGATGTAGTCGCACTCCGGTTTCCCCATCCTCCCTAAAAACTGTCGGGCATAGGATGATAGGGACTCCACGTAGCGGCGTTGCCCCTCTGCATAGAGGGTGTCAAAAGCGAGTGAGGACTTCCCCGATCCGGACAGACCGGTCACTACGATCAGTCGGTCGCGGGGGATCTCCACATCGATGTTTTTAAGATTGTTGACACGTGCCCCTTTGATAAAGATGCTGTTAGGAGCCTTTATGATTTGCTCCTCCGGCGTCAGTTGGGAGGTATTGCTGTCGTGATTCGTCTTTTTAGCCATCTGTTTGCCTGTCTGTATTTAGATGTTTTGTAGCGGACAAAGGTACAAAAGATTTCCGAAAGAACTATGGTTTTACCATACATTTTTATTATAGGTGGGTCCTATAAATTCCCATAGATAATTAACGATGGGGTTAAAAATACGATGTTTATTTTGTTTTTCACTTAACAAATAGTATATTTGCCATGACAAATTGATTATTAACCCCATAAATACATTCCGTTAAGAAACAGACAGTACCCGATGAACGCATTGAAGATTGCTGTCCCCTGAGGGGTGCACTTCACCGAGAGAACTCTTTTATATATACATATTATTAACTAAGGAGAGCGTTCTCATTTGGACTTGTTTAAATATTGGATTTTGAGCTTTTAGCCCTTGTTCTCTTTGCTTTGAATACCGCCAATCATTCAGTTTACGAGAATAAGCAGCGAAGTAAGTTCACACTTAGGTGTGGGCTGTTCGTGCTTGTCGTAAACGTGGTCACTTGGCGGTAACCTTAAGCAAAGGCGAGTATCGAATAGTTTACGCCTTCTTTTTATTTTTATATTTAATGAAAACTTTAAGAAAAATTGGGATGGCTGTTATTGCCATTCTGATGTGTGTGAACTTTGCTGCTTGTAGTGAAGATGATGAAGAATTAGATCCTATGGTAGATGTTTCCGAAGATTATGGTAAAATCACAAAAAATAGCTTTGTGGCTACCGGAGGTTATCGAGATGTGAAACCATTAACAGCTACTATATTATCTTCGATTAATACCGTTTATCAGGGCGCATATAGCACTTTAGGAGTAGAGTTTACCCCTTTCCAACCCAATTTTAATACCAGTGAGACAAAGTTTGCAATTTCTAACAGCGGTGTTTCTAATGGACATTTCACGACAGATCTTATTTCAGATGGTGAAGGATTATTAGAGCCGGGCACCATTTATTATTATCGTGCCTATGCTTATGTTGGAGGAACCAAATACAATGGGGAAATCCGCAGTTTTGAAACGCCTGATTTTAAGTTGTCTGACGATGATTTAGTCGATTTAGGATTGAGCGTAAAGTGGGCATCATACAATATGGGTGCAAGTTCTTCGTCGCTTGCCGGAACTTTATTACAGCAGCGTTTTGCATTTAAGCCATTTGATTATGATGAATCTGATGCTTTGTATGATATATCTTCCGATGAGACACGTTATTTTGTACCTGAGGATGTCGATGATAATAATTGGTTAGGAAATTCTAAATATGATGTCGCAACTCGAACTATGGGGAACAAGTATCGTATTCCCACAGAATGGGAGTGGCAGGAACTGGAAGAGGAGTGCTGTTGGAAAAGCGGTGAGTATAATGGTACTAAAGGGTTTTATATCAGTGATAAAGTAGATGGTACATCTGTGATCTTTCTTCCATACGTTAAAAAAAGCAGCAAGCATGACATCACCGTCTATTTGAGTGCTTCAGAAGACATTATTGGGTATTTAAAAGATGCAGTAGATTGTGGAGAACAATATAAGAGAAATTGTAACGTCGGTGGTCTTTCCGATGATGACTTTCGAGAAATAAAAGCCGATTTTCATAACGAATTAGTATCTATTGAGAAAGAAATCGGAGTCGGTGAAGTGCTGACAGAAAAAGCTCACACATATTGTGACTATGGGCTTGTCCTTTGTCCATTTAGGAGTGACAAAGAGTTTGATTGGACACATCCAATAACGGGCAAGAAATATAATTTTTATGAGGAAAAAGAGGTCAAAGGTGGTGGAGTGTTATATGTAAGACCTGTTAGCAACAGATAAAGTTTTCTCTAAAACTCTCCGAATACTATAATCCTAATTTGATTATAACCACATGATTTGATGTCAGAGGTTGTCAGATTGGAATTTGATAGACGTATTGATCGTTATGAACGAGAACATTGAGGCTGTGTCAAGATTACTTGATGCAGTCTCTTTTTTCTTTGTTTGTGAAGAAGTGTGGAGAAAACGTATTGTGGTAAGTGGCTCTAAATAAAGATGTTTCGGAAATGTATTTGCATGATGCCGCCGTGTGACTTGCACGACGCCGCCGTGTAACGTGTATGACGCTGCCGTGTAATGTGTATAGGCTGACAGAACGGTGAGAGAAAGGCTCTCATGGGAGAGAAAAGAGAGAGAGAAACTTCTTTTTTCCAAGATAAAAACGTATCTTTGAAGCCGTAAAGCGATACATATAAATAATTGAATAATAAAAGACTTATGAAGATAAAGAGAGCGATCCCTATGGGATTATTGGCAGCCTGGTTGCCGATGGCATGTACCTCTGTGGGCGACTACAAACAGGAGGGACAGTCTGTGACCGTCCATGTGGCAGCACAAGAGGAGGGTGATGCCCGATTGGTACGATTTGAGGTGATGGGTGAGCGCATCATCCGTGTTTCAGCCACCCCCGAACGGCGTTTTGCCGATCCGACCTCCCTCGTGGTCGTCCCCCGTGAGCATGTCACCCCCTACACCGTCGCACGGCAGGGAGACACCATCTCGCTGCAGACTGCTGCATTGACCGCCTCGGTCATTGCCTCGACCGGAGAGGTCCGGTTTACCGACCGGGACGGCAAGGTTATCCTCGCCGAGCCGCAGGGTGGAGGCAAGCAGTTTACCCCGATCCGTGTCGATGAGACGGAGGGCTACACGATCCGACAAGTCTTTGACTCTCCCGATGATGAGGCATTTTATGGCCTGGGACAACATCAGGCAGATGAGTTTAATTATAAAGGTAAAAATGAGGAACTTTTCCAGTATAACACCAAAGTCTCTCTCCCCTTTGTCGTCTCCACCCGAGGCTATGGACTGCTGCTCGACAGCTATTCGCTCTGTCGCTTCGGCAATCCGCGCGACTATGACCAGCTGCATCGCCTCTTTCGGCTCTATGATAAGGAGGGTGTAGAGGGCGCCTTGACCGGCACCTACACTCCGCAGCGGGGTGAGACGGTGGTGCGCCGCGAGGATTCACTCTACTTTGAGAACCTCAAGACGATCCGCAATCTCCCGGAGAAATTCCCCCTTTATGGTTCGTCAGTGCTCTATGAGGGCGCCATCGAACCTCGCGAGAGCGGTGAGTTTAAGTTTATCCTTTACTATGCCGGATATGTCCGGGTCTTTATCGACGATCGGGAGGTCGTGGCAGAACGTTGGCGCACGGCATGGAACCCCAACGCCTATAAGTTTGCCGTCACTCTGGAGGCAGGGCGTCGTGTCCCGATCCGAGTGGAGTGGCGACCCGATGGAGGCGAGTCTTATTGCGGACTGCGTGCCCTTGCCCCGGTCGATCCTCAGCAGCAAGGACAACACTCCTGGTGGAGCGAGATGACCCGCCAGCTGGATTACTATCTGATCGCCGGTGAAGATATGGATGAGATCATCTTGGGCTATCGCACCCTGACCGGCAAGTCTCAGGTCATGCCCCGCTGGGCAATGGGTTACTGGCAGAGCCGCGAACGATATAAGACGGCAGATGAGCTTCTCGCCAATCTGGCAGAGTTTCGCCGCCGTCGTTTGCCGATAGACAACATTGTCCTCGACTGGAACTACTGGCCGGAGGAGGCATGGGGTAGTCATGATTTTGATGTCGCCCGATTTGCCGATCCCCGGGCGATGGTCGATAGTGTCCATGCCCGCCATGCCCGACTGATGATCTCGGTGTGGCCCAAGTTTTATGTCGATACGGAGCACTTCCGTCAGTTTGATGAGCGGGGGTGGATGTATCGGCAGGCGGTCCGCGACAGTCTCAAGGACTGGATCGGTCAGGGCTATCATTACTCGTTTTATGATGCCTATAGCCCCGATGCCCGTCGCCTCTTCTGGCAGCAGATGAAAGAGAAACTCTATCCGCTCGGCATCGATGCCTGGTGGATGGATGCCTCCGAACCGAACATCCGTGACTGTACCGACCTCCCTTATCGCAAGGCGCTCTGTGGACCTACGGCATTGGGGTCATCGACCGAGTTTTTCAATGCTTATGCGCTGATGAATGCCGAAGCCATCTACGATGGACAGCGCTCCGCCGGCGGTGTCGATGAGACAACACCGACCCACGAGGGTAAAGACGACCGCCGCGTCTTCCTGCTCACCCGCTCGGGCTTCTCCGGACTGCAGCGTTACGGCACTGCCACATGGAGTGGGGACATCGCCACACGCTGGGAGGATATGAAGGCTCAGATCTCTGCCGGACTCAATTTCTCGATCAGTGGCATCCCTTATTGGACGATGGACATCGGTGGTTTTTGTGTCGAAAAACGGTATGAGAAAGCCTGGAAAGAGTATAAGAAGACCGGACGTGAAAACGAGGATCTGAAGGAGTGGCGCGAGTTGAATACCCGCTGGTATCAGTTCGGCGCGTTTGTCCCTCTGTTTCGTGCTCATGGACAATATCCACCCCGTGAACCGTGGAATATCGCACCGGAGGAGCATCCTGCCTATCGCTCCATCGCCTATTACCTCCGTCTTCGCTACCGATTGCTCCCCTATCTCTACTCGCTGGCCGGCAGGACACACTTTGAGGATTACACCCTCATGCGTCCTCTGGTCATGGATTATACGGCTGATCTCCGCGTCCGCGACATCGGTGATCAGTTCTTGCTGGGACCCTCGCTGATGGTTTCGCCCATTTATCGATATGGCGACAGGACACGCACCCTTTACTTCCCCGAGACACCCGGCGGATGGTATGACTTCTATAGTGGTAAACGGGTCTCTTCTGGCGGAGAGATGTGCGAGGTGGAAGCCCCTTATGAGCGGATCCCGCTGCATGTACCTGCCGGAACGATCCTCCCATTGGGCAAAGACCTGCAGTGGAGCGACGAGCAGCCGATGGATCAGATCACCCTTTTGCTCTACACCGGTGCCGATGCGCACTTTACGCTCTATGATGATGCCGGTACGGACTATGGTTACGAGCGCGGCGAGTATGCCCGTATTCCGATCTCATATAACGAGGCCGATCATAGCCTTACCATCGGGGCACGACAAGGCTCATTTCCCACGATGCCGGAACGTATCACTTTGAGGGTGATTCCGATCTCTCCGGAGCATCCTTACCCCTGGGATGCCGATCCTGCAGGGGGTATAGTGATCGATTATGACGGTACGTTACAAAACTATCATGTTTTGTCACAAAACTGATAGATAAGTTCTTGTCGGAGACATATCTTTGTCCCAATCAATACCATTAACAGATTTTATTAACGTTAAATTGTCTCCGACATGAAAAGACTATTCGGCTTTTTACTTGCCTTATTGCTTGTTGCACCTCTGAGTGCAGAGACTATTACGGTCGATAATACCAGCCGTAATTATCTGGTCTATGCCCCTGAAAACCTGGGACCCCAGCGCCCATTGCTCATCTCTTGCCACGGCATGAATCAAGATGCCGCCTATCAGAGAGATATGCTGAAGATTGAGAGCATCGCCGATACTGCCAAGTTTGTCACCGTCTTCCCCAACGGCATCGACCGCGGATGGGACATCGGTGGTGACCGTGACCTTAAGTTCATGGAGGCATTGATCGACGAGATGGTTACCAAGTATGACATCGATCGTAATCGGGTCTATATTTCCGGATTCTCCATGGGTGGCATGTTTACCTATCATGCCATGAACCGTATGGCGGACAAGTTTGCCGCTTTTGCCCCCATCAGTGGTTACCCGATGGGTGGAGGCACATACACCAGTTCCCGTCCGGTGCCGATCATCCATACGCACGGCACGACAGACGACGTGGTGAACTTTGGAGGCGTTGCCAACATCCTTGCCGGCTGGGTCAAACGCAACGGATGCCCCACCACAGCCAAGGTCAAGAGTCCCTATCGTGCCAATCACATCACCCGACACACCTGGGGCCCCGGAGAGAATGGGGTAGAGGTGGTGCTGCTGGAGCTTGCCAACAAGGGTCACTGGATCTCTAATGATGTCGTCTTTACGGGCGAAGAGATCTGGAACTTCTGTAAGCGTTACTCCCTGGAGATCAAAGAGCCTTCGGTGAAGCTCACTTCTCCCGAAGACGGACTCACGTTTGTAGCCATCGGCGGAGCTGTCGATGTTCCCCCCATCACCATCAGTGCCACAGCCAGTGATCCGGATGGCAAGGTGGCTAAAGTGGAGTTTTTTCTCAACGGATCGCTCCTCGCCGAGATGACCGAAGCCCCCTATACTTATGTCTTGGAGAATCTGTCCAGAGGGACGCACTACATCCGCGCCGTAGTCACCGATGATGAGGGGCGCACAGGGAGTTTTCAGCGTTCTATCGCGGTGAAGGAGGTGACCGGCACGCATCAGATGGCGAGTGTCTTTGCCACCGCAGGGAGTGTCCCTAATGGGTGGACCACCTATGACGGCAATGAGAAGCGAGTAGGATATTCGTCCGGTTACTCATCCGGAAGCCGTGTGTTTCAGTTCACCGGCACGCAGAAGGACTTTGAGTGGGGACTTTACACCCGCAACGCCACCGGAGGGGTCAAAGCCGGCTACGCCCGCTATGCTGCCGAAGAGACTGCGATCTCGCTCTTGTTACATCCCGGCAACTACCAGTTTTCCACCCGTGTCTGCAACTGGAACATCCCGACTTTCTCCCCTGTTACGGTGGCGATAGAGACACTGGAGGGCAAGACGGTCTATGCCAATACGTTTACCCCGACAGCCAATGTCGGCAACGCTGCCACCAATAACTTTTCGGGCACTACAGCCAAGACTTTCTCTTTTGACATTCACGAAAAAGGCTACTATATGGTCACTTTCTACACGGCAGATGCGCCGTGGGCAGATCTGGTCATCGGTCGTGCCTCCCTCACTCATAAGGGGGCGGTCTCAGCCCTCTCAGGAGTCTCAGACTCTGACGACAAGGTGATCTCCGTCGAGTATTTCGACATGGCAGGGATGACCCGTGAGGCATCGTCTCCGGGCATCTATATCTGTCGGGAGACCCTGCAGGATGGCTCGTGCAGAAGTAATAAGATTGTAATAAAATAACCTAATACACATGAAAAAGATATCTCTTTTATCCCTGCTTCTGACTTTTGTCCTGCAGGGTTTCGCACAAAATCCAATCGTGCAGACTTGTTTCACCACAGACCCCGCTCCGCTGGTGCATGACGGACGTATGTATGTCTATACCGGTCATGATGAAGATGGGGCAGACTTCTTCTGGATGCAGGAGTGGCGTATCTACTCGTCTGACGATATGGTCAATTGGCTCGACCATGGTTCGCCTTTGGCCCTTGAGTCTTTCTCATGGGCAGATGATCGTGCCTGGGCGGCACAGGCGATCGAGCGCAACGGCAAGTTCTATTGGTACATCTGCGCCCACTCCAAACTCTCCGGAGGTATGGCGATTGGTGTGGCAGTGGGGGATTCGCCGACGGGCCCGTTCCGCGATGCCATCGGGAAGCCTCTATATGAAAATGGTTCATGGGACCACATCGACCCCAGTGTCTTTATCGATGACGATGGACAGGCATGGGTGTGCTGGGGCAATCCGCAGCTCTATTATCTCAAACTCAACGAGGATATGATCTCCTATGAGGGAGACCTCATCGTTGCCGACATGACCGAGGAGGCTTTTGGTGCTCCGCTGATGAAGAACCGCGAGCAGGGCAAGAAGTACAAGGACTGCTATGTCGAAGGTCCCTGGCTCACCAAGCGCAACGGCACTTACCAGCTCATCTATGCTGCCGGAGGGGTGCCGGAACACATCTCTTACAGCACAGCGACCTCCCCGACCGGTCCGTGGAAATACGCCGGAGAGATTATGCCTTTGGGCAATACAGGTTCGTTTACCAATCATGCCGGAGTGGCAGATTATAAAGGGCATAGCTACTTTTTCTATCACACCGGCAAGTTGCCCGGAGGAGGCGGTTTCGGTCGTAGTGTAGCCATCGAGGAGTTTACCTATAACCCTGATGGATCATTCCCCACGATTCATCCCACCGATGCCGGAGTGAAACCTGTCGGGACATTCTGTCCTTATCGCCGTGTCGAGGCAGAGACGATGGCTTTCTCTCGAGGATTGAAGACCGAGCAAAACGATGAGATCGGAGTCTATGTCACCGATGCGCATAATGGGGACTACATCAAGTTGCAAGCCGTGGATTTCGGTCGTATGTTGCCCCGCACATTTACTGCCCGTGTGGCAAGTGGTCTGCGTGGAGGTGCCATCGAGGTGCGTGTGGACAGTCTGAAAGGCGAGTTGCTCACCCGTCTTGATGTGCCCGGTACAGGAGGATGGGAGAATTGGCAGACTTTGGTGGCAGACATCAAGACTAAGGTTACAGGTGTGCATGACCTCTATCTCTGCTTTACCGGTCGTAAGGGACCCCACTTGATGAATTTCGACTGGTGGGAGATGCGTGGCGTGGAGCAAGCCAATATGCCGTTTACGCAGACCAAATTCACCGCCGATCCTTCTCCGTTGGTCGTGGGGGATACTCTTTTCCTCTTCACCTCTCATGACTCCTCTCCCGAAGACATCGCCGACCCGAATGAGCGCAGTTCGGCGGGTTTCTTTATGTATGACTGGTTGCTCTATTCCACTACCGATATGGTCAATTGGACAGAACATGGTGCGATAGCCTCGCTCAAAGACTTTGCCTGGCGCAGTCGGGACAATGGTGCTTGGGCGATCCAAACCGTCTCTCGCAATGGCAAATATTATCTCTATGCTCCTCTGCATGGGCATGGTATCGGTGTTCTCGTTGCAGACTCTCCCTATGGACCTTATAAGGATCCGCTCGGCAAACCGCTCGTTTGGCAACGCGAACATTGGGATGATATCGATCCCACTGTCTTTATCGACGATGACGGACAGGCCTATATGTACTGGGGTAATCCTAATACCTACTATGTCAAACTCGGGGAGGATATGATCTCTACGGTGGGCGACATCGTTAAGTTGCCTCGCATCCCGGACTATCAGGAGGGACCTTGGTGTTATAAACGAGGTGATTACTACTACATGGCTTTTGCCTCCACTTGTTGTCCGGAGGGTATTGGTTATGCCATGAGCCAGAGCCCCACAGGCCCCTGGGAACATAAAGGTCACATCATGGATCACACTCCGCGCACTCGCGGCAATCATCCCGGTATCGCCGATTTCAAGGGACGTACTTATCTTTTCGGGCAGAACTATGACTTGAAGAATATCGACATCTTGCGCCATTATGAGCGTCGTTCGGTCACTTTTACCGAGATGAAGTACAATCCCGATGGCACCATCGCCGAACTCCCTTATTGGCTCGATCAGCAGCCGGCCGAACAGCTCCACACCTTCGACCCATACCGTCGGGTAGAGGCTGAGACGATGAACTGGGGATACGGCTTGAAGAGTGCTAAAGTCGGATTTGATAATACGGGCATTGTGGAACAGATGCCCTTCTCTGAGGGAAAGAAAAATATGTATATCTATGATCTTGACCCGAACGAATACATCCGTTTGCGCGGTGTCGATTTCGGAACGGGAGCCAAGCGATTTTCCCTTTCTGCTGCAGGTACAGGTTCTGCCACATTGACCGTGCGGCTCGATAGTCCGGAGGGTCCGGTCGTGGGAACTGTTCTGCTCAAGCCTACCGGCAGTGTGGAGAAATATCGCTCATTCAAAACCAAGATTCAAGGTGCTCAAGGGGTACATGACCTATATCTCTGTATCGATCAAGCAGAAGGCGATGTCCGCCTTGACTGGTGGCGATTTTTTTGACAATTAGGAGAAAGTAGTTATATTTGCAATTGAAACAAAAGGTGATAATGATTTTCCAAAGTCATTTCTTAGATTCTTTTGTGAGAATAATCATTGGTAAACTATTCAATATCTATAAGTTATGTTACGAACCATTAAATTAGTCATTTACTATTTCCTTTATCAGTTTCTCTTTACAGCGATCATTCTTGTTCCGACTCTTTTGATTCAGTTTGTAAATAGTGGAGGGGACCTCGCGGTGCTTTCCAATCCGGCTAATACCGGAACCTATACCGCTCTTTCCTTGTTGTTGTCCGGTGTCGCGATGGTATGGCATCTCATTCATTTCAAATATGTCAGATTTAATCTGAAGAGTTTTTCAGAAGTTTCGGGTAAAACGATTGGGCTGAGTATCCCATTCATATTAGCCTCGATGGTATTTTTTAATCTTTGTAGCGAGTTTCTCGAACTTCCCGATTACATGCAGGATACTTTATTTTCGATGAGTCGGGATGTGTTTGGCATCATTTCGATAGCTATTATGGCTCCGATTGTCGAAGAACTTCTTTTTCGTGGAGCAATCCAAGGTTATTTGTTGAGGAGAGGTATGAAGCCGATATATGCTATTTTGATTGCTTCAGCCGTGTTTGGCATCGTTCATTTTAATCCTGCGCAAGTCGTGTTTGCCTTTGCTATCGGTATGATATTCGGATGGTTGTATTATCGGACGGGAAGTGTCGTACCCGGCATCATCGGACACTTCATCAATAATGGCATTGCTACCATTTTGGCAGCGACGATGTCTAAAGAGGATTATAGCACTAAGATCATTGACCATATAGGAGTGACATCGACTTACCTGCTCTTTGCCGGTGTGCTTGTCATAATGGTCGGTATGTACTTTTATTTGAAAGAGTCTTTGCCGGAAGCTCCGCCCTATAAAGAGGAGTTTCAGTCGGACACCGATGATTAAAATAAGAAGAGAGGCTTTGCCGGTTGGGGCACAGCCTCTCTTCTTATTTAAATATTTCATCGATTTGATATAATCGTTTGAAGAATGAACACTTGAAATTATTTTGAAAAGAGCGAGGTAACGATTTGGGAATCGTGCGAATTTCTGCGGTTTGCGGTAGCAATACTCTCAAATAACTCTTGTACGACAAAGGTATAACAATTTTCCTAAATAAAGCTAAGCCACTCAAAATTTATTTCGCATATACAGAAACACTCCCGATTACTTATTCTTCGGGAGTGTCATTTTCTTGCTGCAATCTGAATATCATTTTTTGACGCTCAATCTCATTTGTCAATTCCTCTTTTGTTGGCAAGAATGTGAGATATTTTGCTTGAAACAATCGATCATTATCTTTAAGCATAGAGTATCGTGCCATATCCTCACTTGTACGAGAGCAAAGGATAAGTCCGATTGTCGGATTATCGCCCTCCGTTCGTTTCAACTCATCGTACATTCTGATATACATGTCCATCTGCCCTACATCTTGATGACTTATTTGCTCTGTTTTCAAATCAACAAGCATAAAGCATTTGAGAATGTAGTTGTAGAACACGAGGTCGATATAGAAGTCGCCCATATCTGTTCGGATATGTTGTTGACGAGCAACAAAGGCATAACCTTTCCCCAATTCCATAATGAATTTCTGAAGATGGGTGATTATGGCACTCTCCAATTCAGTTTCAGAGAATTTTGTATTCGGAGCCAGCCCTAAAAACTCTGCAACAACAGGATTCTTGATAAACTCCAACTTGTCACCCTGCATAGGTGCTGTAATCTGTTTCATCTCATCGATTACCACATCCTTTGTTTGCGATTGCAACAAACGATAATAGTATTGCGATGATATATTGCGGTGAAGAGTGCGGACGCTCCACATTTCTTTGGCTGCCTCCTGCATATACCATTGACGAGCAGTCTCATCGCTAACCGTAAGCAATTCACGATAATGTGTCCAAGTAAGATTTGGCACTCGCGTGTGCCAATTCTCTATATCCTTGCAATAAAGATAGAATTGACGATAATCCTGCAAGCGACGGGCTGAATATGAATTGCCGTATATCGGCATCAACTCGGTGGCAAGATTCTTCAGCAGAGCCTTGCCATATTCAGCTCGTGAAGCTCCACCTTGTTCTTCCTCCACAATACGACGACCCACCAACCAATTCGATTGTATCATCAATGTGTTAATCGAAGTGTATGCTTGTTTTCTCGCTTGATCGATAATCTGCTTAATATCGGCAATAATATCTGTGCTATTATGAATCTGCATCTGTTTCATAGTGCAAAGATACTGCTTTTATCTGAAATCAAGTATAACGACCTATTATTTAAGTAGAAATCTTAAATCCTATCGTACTTGATAGCTTTGATGTTTATAGTACCACTGCCATCGACACGTATCCATTTACCACCCTCATAGACATACTATTTTAATGGTGTAAACCACCTATGTTTTATCCCCAATCGGTCATGGGAGAACTCTCTGCGGAGTGTCAGATAAACTGGGTGTTGCGCATGTCTCCGGTCTCTTCAAATGCAAGGTGCATCCGGAAAGCATTGCTGAGTGAGGTGGGGGTATGATAACCTTTCCCCTCTGAGAGTCTTAAGAAGTCCCAGAGCAACTCTTTATAGTCCGGATGGGCACAGTTTTCGATGATGCAACGCGCTCTCTGAGCCGGAGACTTGCCGCGCAGGTCTGCCACTCCCTGTTCGGTCACCACGACACGGACGGAGTGTTCTGAACTATCGACGTGAGAAACCATCGGCACGACGGAGGAGATGAGTCCTCCCTTGGCTGTCGAGGGAGTGGTGAAGATGGAGAGATAGGCATTGCGGGCGAAATCTGCCGAACCGCCGATGCCGTTCATCATCTTTGTGCCGAGGACATGGGTCGAATTGACATTGCCAAAGATGTCCATCTCCAAGGCGGTATTGACAGCGATGATGCCGAGACGACGGATCACCTCCGGGTGGTTAGTGATCTCCTGCGGACGGAGCAATACGCGCTTGCCGAAGAAGTCCATGTTGCTATACATCTCGTCGAGTTTCTCCTCGTCGAGTGTGAGCGAACTGCCGGTGACATACTCGCAACGACCTTTCTTCATCAGATCGATGACTGAGTTTTGTATCACTTCGGTGTACATCGAGAAGGGAGGGAGAGAGTCGTCATCGCCCAATGCTCCGAGTACGGCATTGGCAATGTTGCCCACGCCGCTTTGCAGTGGGAGAAATTCCTTAGGGATGCCTCCGCGCTTGAGTTCGGCAGAGAGGAATGCAGCGACGTTGTATCCGATCTGCTGTGTCTCCCGATTGAGTGGGGTGAATGGTGCGAGGTTGTCTCGATCACATGTCTTGACAACACCGATCACCTTGCGCGGATCGACCTTGATGTCCGGGGTACCGATGCGCTCGCCGGGATGACAGATGGCGATCGGCTTGCGATGAGGAGGACACTCCGGGATGTAGATATCGTGCATGCCGGTCAGTTTGCCGGCGTGATAGTCATTGAGTTCGATAAGCACTTTGTCCGCTTTCTCCACGAGAGTGGGGGCGATGCCTACTGATGTGCTGAGGATGATCCCTCCGTCAGGAGTGATGGCTGATGCTTCGACGATAGCCACGTCGATCTTGCCGAGGAAACCGTAGTGGACATCCTGCCCGATCATTGAGAGGTGGAGGTCGAAATATTGCACTTCGCCACGGTTGATGGCATTGCGCATCTCTTTATTGGACTGGAATGGGGTGCGAAATTTGACAGCCTTTGCCTCTGCGAGGGCTGTGTCGATGGGGTTGCCGGTGGCACCTCCAGTGATGAGCCCGATTTGAAACTCTTTGCCTGCTTCATGCTGTTGTTTCGCGTATGTTGCTAATGCTGCCGGAATGGCTTTGGGCGTTCCGACAGAGGAGAATCCTCCGATTCCGATCGTGTCGTTGTGTTGGATTAAGCGAGCTGCCTCTTCGGCAGTTAAGACTGGATAAGTAACCATAGCATCATAAAGTTTTTTAATCAATGGCGCAAAAATAAGCAGAATTTTTGGTAAAATAGCAAAATAATGGGAAAAAGATACAGAAAACGTATGAAATTTATATTTATGGCGCATAAAATGTGTATATTTACTGAAAATGATTTGTGGTTGGTTGAGGAGTTTAGGGCTGCGCCCTGTTTGGTTTAGGGGTTTAGGGGTTGAGGAGTTTAGGGGCTGCGCCCCACTATGGCTGATGGCGATGGCAGATGGCTTTGTTTTCTCCTTTCTCCTTTCTCCTTTCACTTTTCTCTGTACTCTTGTTATTACTATGCGGTTGGTTGGATGCCTTTTTGCCCTTTTTGCCTTTTTTAGCCCTTAAAGCCGTCTTCTACAGTTTTTGTCTCACACAGAATACACAAAATACACAGAAAACGCACGCTTACGCTTGCGTTTACCATCCGGAATGGAAGCACTGCGAAACATGTGCGCTCTGTGTGTTATTTCCTTCGGTCGTGTGCTACGCGTGGTCTGTGTCTTACTCCCTTTGGTCGTGGGCTACGCGGGTTCTGTGTTTTCTGTGTGCAAAAATACCAAGTCATTCTCCGCTATTGCTGGGGCAAAGCCCACTATGGCAGATTGCTTTGTTTTCTCCTTTCCTCTTTTCTCTTTTCTCTTTTCTTTGTACTGTCATTTTTTTTGCACACAGAATACATAAAATACACAGAAAACGCACGCTTACGCTTGCGTTTACCATCCGGAAGGGAAGCACTGCGAAACATGTGCGCTCTGTGTGTTATTTCCTTCGGTCGTGTGCTACGCGGGTTCTGTGTCTTCTGTGTGCAAAAATACCAAATCATTCTCCGCTATTGCTGGGGCAAAGCCCACTATGGCTATTGGCGATGGCAGATGGCTTAGGGACTTCGTCCACTATGGCTATCCGTTTTCTCCTTTCTCCTTTCATCTTTCCTCTTTCCTCTGTTCTCTGTTCTTTCGCCGCAGCACCGAATTGTTAAAAAAACTTTTCCCCTCTTGACATCGGCTTTTGATTGTTGTATCTTTGTATTATATTTTTGGTGATTACCCCAAGTTTAGGGGTAGTAAACGATGAAGCGTTGAGACGTCATAGGGTGAATCGCCCTCCATGTTTCGATGCTTCATCTTTTTTTTGTCTTCACACTCTGTTATCCCACTAAAATTCATAGGTTCGAGTGAGACAAAACATAGGTTTAAGTGTTTGAAGTGGCTACCCTCATGACGTAACAAGGCTACCCTCATGACATAACAAGGCTACGCGAATCATGCAACAAGGCTACGCGTGTTTAAACACATGCCGACGTGTTATGCAACGAGACTCGACGCGTTATGTAACGAGACTCGACGCGTGAAACAACACGTGCCGATCCGTGATCTTACGCGAGCCGATGAGTGAAAATTTTTTCTTGTTTCATTTTTCCTAAAAACTTCGCCCGACGTCTCCTTAATTGTCAAACTGAGATGGCAATGGAGCGTTAATATTTTTTAAACTTTAACTAATGGCGATGGCAGATGGCTTTCACTTTTTCTCTTTAAAAAGTACGCCATTTTTTTGCACGAGCGCACAGATCTCGCAGGGCGCAACTGCTTCCCGGAGCTTCACTTCCGGAGGGGAAACGCAAGCTATAGCGTGCGTTATCTATTCCCTTCGGTCATGCGTTTAGCGGCTTTAAGGGCTGCACCCCCTAACTATCGCCCTTACGAATAAGAACTCATCGATTTCTTTGGAAAAACCATAAGAGTGTGCTATATTTGCCTGAGTAAACCGCTATTTTTTGTTATTTAGGTGGTGCACACCTGTTAAAACGAGTAAGATAATGATGCAAAAGGAGGATTTAAGGATAGTCTATATGGGGACACCCGAATTTGCCGTGCCGACACTTGATGCGTTGGTCACCGGAGGGTATAATGTCGTAGGGGTTATTACGATGCCCGATAAGCCGGCAGGGCGAGGGCACAAGTTGCAGTTTTCACCGGTCAAGGAGTATGCCTTGGCGCATGATCTGCCCCTTTTGCAACCCGAGAAACTTAAAGATCCGGACTTTTTGGAGGCATTGCGATCCTGGAAAGCCGATTTGCAGATCGTCGTAGCATTTAGGATGTTGCCCGAAGTGGTGTGGGATATGCCCCGCATGGGCACATTCAATCTTCACGCAGCACTCCTTCCGCAATATCGTGGAGCTGCTCCGATCAATTGGGCAGTAATCAATGGGGATCGTGTGACCGGTGCCACAACTTTTTTCTTAGATCATGAGATAGATACCGGACGAATCATCTTAAAGGAGGAACTTCCGATCGCTCCGGACGAGAATGTCGGTTCGGTACATGACCGTATGATGATGATGGGTAAGGGATTGGTGACGCGGACTGTCGATCTCCTATTGGAGGCTGACGGAGATGTCTCTCGCATTGAAACGATCGATCAGACTACGCTCTATGACGATCAGACAGAGTTGCGTCCGGCTCCTAAGATTTTTAAAGAGACGTGTCGGCTCGATTGGAGCGATACGGCGATACATATATATAATAAGGTACGTGGACTCTCTCCATATCCGGCTGCGTGGACCGAATTGGTCTCCTCTTCCGGTGAGAAGTTGGTGATTAAGGTTTATGCTGCCAAGGTGATCAGTGAGGGTAGAGATAATACTGCTCGGGTCGGGCAGGTGGAGAGTGATGGTAAGAGTTATCTGCATCTGCATTGTGCCGATGGAGTATTGGCCTTGACTGAAGTGCAGTTGCCCGGCAAGAAACGGATGGATATCCGTTCGCTGCTCAATGGCTGGAGTCCGTGGGACTTTGTCGGTTGAAGGCCTTGGCATTTCTGTGTGAGAAAAAAATATGACAGTACAGAGGAAAGAGAAAAGAGGAAAGAGGAAAGATGAAAACAACGCCATATTCCAAGAGAAAAGAGAACAGCGAAAAGTGGAAAGCCATAGCCATCGCCATCAGCCATAGTGGGCTTTGCCCCAGCCATCGCCATCAGTCATAGTGGACGAAGTCCCAGCCATAGTGGGGCGCAGCCCCTAAACTCCTCAACCCCTCAACTCCTAAACCAATAAAATAAACGGCAGCATCTCGATGATGCTGCCGTTTATTTTATCAGTGAATATCAATAGTTTTCAGCCTTCAACTGGAAGTAAGCCTGTGGGTGCTTGCAAGTTGGGCAAACTTTCGGAGCCTCTTTACCTACATGGAGGTGTCCGCAGTTGCGGCACTGCCAGATGCAGTCTCCATCGCGAGTGAAGACGAGTTTGCCTGCCACGTTGGCAAGAAGTTTGCGATAACGCTCCTCGTGAGCTTTCTCGACAGCAGCTACCAATTCAAACATGTCGGCGATGTCATTGAAGCCTTCTTCACGAGCCTCTTTAGCCATAGTAGGATACATATCTGTCCACTCATCGTTCTCGCCCTGTGCAGCATCAAGGAGGTTCTGCTCAGTGTCACCAATGCCGTGGAAGAACTTAAACCACATCTTTGCGTGTTCTTTCTCCTGATCAGCAGTCTCCTGGAAGAGGGCAGCGATCTGTTCGAAACCATCTTTCTTAGCGCGAGATGCATAGTAAGTGTACTTGTTACGAGCCTGTGATTCACCGGCAAATGCCTTCATCAAGTTTGCTTCAGTCTTTGTTCCTTTCAATTTGTTTGACATAGTTGTAAGTTTTTTATAGTTAGTAATAAGGTTGTTGTTATTTTCACTTCGGGTCTCTTTTACTTTCTGCAATTTTTGCAGAGACCATAAAAGAAGAGCTCCGTTTCATCTATTTCGAGTCCTTTTTTCTCGGCCTCTTTGGGGATGGAGATCAACTCTGCCGGAAGATCCATTACAGCCCCACATGAGCGGCAAAGAAAGTGTGAGTGTGGAGAAGTGTCGCCATCATACTGCGCATTTTTCTCATTGATGGAGAGCGAGAGGATCGCTTTTTTCTCTGCCAGAAGTTTAAGTGTGTTATACACTGTAGTCTTGGAGAGGGTAGGATTTTCAGGAGATAAGTCCTGATAGATTCGATCCACCGTCGGATGAGTAGGGTGCTTCATCAGATATTGCATGATCAGTATCCGCATATAAGACGGTTTGATGTCATGTTGCTGTAGTATAGCTCTTGCTTCTTCCATGTTTTACACTCTTTGTAATCGTTACACTTTTTGTTTGTGCTGCAAAGATAATGCTTTTGTACAATATAGCAAGAGTTTCTCAAAAAAAATTCAAGAATTTAGTTTTTTTATTGGTTTATTGGTTTGTTGGTTTAGGAGTTGAGGGTTTTAGGAGTTGAGGGGTTTTGGGGCTGAGGGGTTGAAGGGTTACTCTCTTTGGTCGTTGGTTGCGCGTGATAAGGGGCTGCGCCTTGATAAGAGGAAAGGAGAAAACTGAAAGGGGAAAGGAGAAAGGTGAAAACAAAGCTATAAGCTATCGCCATCAGCCATAGCGGGCGCAGCCCCATAAGCCCTCACTATGAGCCATTGCAGCCATCAGCCCTCGCAAAGATACAAATAGCTGCGACCATGGACGCAGCTATTTGTATATATAATATATGTATTATTAGGACTTGGTTTATTTCTTCAGCAAGTCGCGAATCTCTGTGAGCAATTTGATGTCCTCAGAGGGTTCAGCCGGTGCCGGCGGAGGTGCAGGAGCAGCAGCCTCTTCGGCTTTCTTCTTGCGGTTGAGCATATTGATCATCTTGATGAGCATGAAGATAGAGAACGCGATGATCAAGAAGTCCACAGTGACCTGAATAAAGTTACCATAGTTAAGTGTAACTGCCGGTTTAACGATCTCTTCGCCATTCATCACAGCATCTTTGACAATGAGTTTGAGATCAGTAAAGTCCATACCACCGATGAGTGCACCGATTGGAGGCATGATCACGTCATTAACAAGTGAAGAAACGATTTTACCAAAAGCACCACCGATGATCACACCGACAGCCATATCGACAACGTTGCCGCGCATGGTAAACTCTTTAAATTCTTTAAGCATTCCCATATTGTTCGTTTTTTAATTGGTTTTACGCTGCAAATGTATGATTTTTAATTGTATTTTGCAAATTGTAACTCGATTTAAGTAAAAAAAGAGCCGTTGTCCATGAAAAGTTCTCTTTTAGACTTGTATCGTCATAAAAAAATTGTACTTTTGCATTATTGTCTCATTTACACATTAATCTTTATATATCATGAGAGTGGGTATTGCCAAATTGAAATATTTCTGTTTTACGTTTTTGTTCCTAACTTCTGTTTTTGGGATTGCACCCGATGCGACACTTTCTGCCCGTCCGCTGTGTAAGTTTAAAGAATACACTCCCGGCAACGAGTTGACGGAGACGCACATTGCGGACTTTTATCAGGACAATAAGGGTTTTATCTGGATGGCATCGCGCAACGGACTTTGCCGTTATGATGGTAAGGATTTTCTCCTCTTTCGGTCTGAGCCGGGCAATGATAACCCGCAATCTTCCAATCGCATCATACGCCTTGCCAGTGATAGTCGGGATAACATCTGGTGTGTCACCCACGATCTGAAACTCTATCGTTTTAACTCTTCGACATCCCATTTTGAGGATATTTCCCGGATCGTTGGTAAGAATTATCTGGTCGCCTCCAAGTTGTGGCATCCTATTTGCAATTTCCCGGAGAAGCATGTCTCCTGGATTGCCCTGCAGGGAGGGGGATGTCTCCGATTTAATGACGATGATCTCTCGGATTTTGACTATTTCTTAGGAGATGTATCGGATGAGGGCGGTAGCACTGAGGAACGTCTGGTCTATGACTTCTTCAACGACTCGTCCGGCAGGGAGTGGATATTGACCGATCATGGAGTCTATATCTACGGGCAGAAGCGTGCCCTCTCCGGCTATACTTTTTCCGACATCCGGGAAGTGGATGGGAGGATTTTTCTCGTCACCTCAGATGGTTATTTGGCGGAGTATGTCCCTCAGGAGAATCGTGTGAAGTTTCTGAACTTTCCTTCGGTCGTGCGGCGGATCTCCTACATGGATCAATTGGATGATGGGATGCTTGCCATCGGGACAGATGCCGGACTGTTTCTCTATAATGTCGGGACAGCGGAATTTCAGCTCATCTCCGAGACGGATGATGGCAGGAAGATCCGTTATGTCTCACATGTCTTTGCCGATCATAAAAAGAACCTCTGGCTCTATGCTTCGGGTGAGGGGGTCTATCGCATCAGCGCAGATCTGCAAAAGGTCTGCTGGTATGCTTCCCCGCGTGTCTATGAGCAAACCAATCAACTCGAGGGTATGCACGTCGCTTTTGAGGATCGCAACTCGACCCTTTGGATCAAGCCCGAAGAGGGACCTCTCTCCTGGTACGACCCCGAGACAGACGCCCTGCGCCCATATGATGAGGTTTTAGATCATGCTTCGGACAAAACCACCTGGATCAACTTCAATCGCTTTTTTGTCGATAACCAGAAAAACCTTTGGGTCTCCTCGGCACACCTTTTCCATTTCTCTTTCAAGTCTCATCAGTTTGAGCATCATCCGGAAATCTCCGAGAGCGAAGTGCGTGCCGTCTATTCCGATGGTGATCGGATCTGGTATGGCAACAAAGAGGGACATCTCTATTATCGGGATCAAACGTCCGGTGCTCCCCGTTATCTCTCTTCCTCTGGTCACTGGAGTGATGCTCCGGTTCGGTTTTCTACAGAGGGAATCTACACCATATTGCGCGACTCACGTAAGTCGCTTTGGGTCGGGACGAAAGGTGATGGGCTCTATCGCATCTGGTTTCAGCCTGATGGATCGATCACGATACAGCACTTCAAGCATGATGCCAACAACAGTTTCAGCCTCAGTAATAATAATGTATATGCTCTTTATGAGGATGAGCGCCGGCACCTATGGATTGGCACCTATGGGGGTGGACTCAATGTGTTTTCGATCACGGGAACAGGCCAGCGCTTCAACAACCGAAACAACCGCCTACAGAACTATCCTTACTTCGACTTTAACAACATCCGGTGCATCACCGGTGCCCGGGATGGGGTCATCCTGGTCGGTACGACAGATGGTCTGATCTCTTTCTCCGGCATCTTTGAACGTCCGGCAGAGATCATCTTCTATAAACATTTCCATCGTTCGGCTGATCCTGCCTCTTTGCCCGGCAACGATGTGATGGCTGTCGCCTACACCTCTGAGGGGAAGACATTGGTCTGCACCTATGGATTGGGGGTGAGCGAAGTGCAGGGAGATAACCTGCTCACAGATTCACTCTGTTTTGACACCTATCTCAATCGGGAGAACCCCGGAGGCGATGTCTCGCTCTCTGCCTGTCTGGATCTCCATGATCGTTTGTGGATCGTGGCAAGTCGCGGCCTTTCTTGTTATTATCCTGCGGAACATCGTTTTGAATATTATGACCGCACTGACTTCGATCGCGATTATCGGTTCACAGAGGCAATGCCTGCCATCCACCCGTCCGGCAAAGTGGTCGCCGGCCTGTTTGGCGGTTCGTTGACCTTCTCTTATGACCATCTGCGAAAGAGCCGTTTTACACCCGGTGTGGTCTTCACCGGTGTCTCCTATGCCAATCGTGAGGAGATCCCGCTCAATGATCTGGACACCCTCCGCCTCTCGGCCGATCAGCGGGATTTCGGACTCTCCTTTGCTGCTCTGGACTTTTCGCCCTCCTCGCTGGTCCGTTATGCCTACAAAATGGATGGTACGGAGGAGACTCCCTGGACCTACTCTTCTGCCCCTAAAGTCAATTTTGTCAATCTCTCCGGTGGGACCCATCATCTGCAGGTCCGCTCCACCAATCATGATGGCATCTGGTGTGACAATGCCCGTCTGCTCTCCATCGAGATCGAACGTAACTTCTGGGAGACCCCATGGAGCTGGCTATTCTACTTCCTGGTCTTCTTTGTGCTGATTACCATCGTTACCTATATATATACTTATATCTTCAAACTCCGTCATAAGATGGACGTGGAGCGCAAGATATCCCGCCTCAAGATGAAGTATTTCACCGACATCTCTCACGAACTGCGCACCCCCCTTACCCTTATCTCCGGTCCTATCAGCGATGTCCTGGCGCAGGAACCGCTCTCCCTGCAAGCTCGTAATCACCTCGAACTCGCCCATAAAAACACTTCGCGGATGCTGGAGTTGGTCAATCAGATCCTCGACTTCCGCAAGATACAGACCCGACACGTCCGGCTCACGTTGAGTCAAACCGACATAGTCCCCCTGCTCCAGAAAGTGAAGTCATACTTTGACGATAAGGCTCGCGAAAAGCAGATCCGTTACACCATGGAAGTGGAGGTCGAGACATTGGAGCTTTGGCTCGATGCCGATAAGGTAGAGAAGATCATTTTCAATCTCCTCTCCAATGCCTTTAAGTTTACCGATGCCGGCAAGGCTGTCACCGTCTCTATGCGTGTCTCTGAGGATGAAGTGCGCGTCGCTGTGGCAGACGAGGGCAGGGGCATCGAATCCTCGCAGCTCAACAAGATCTTTGAGCGCTTTGTCTCCCTCCCGGAGATCAGTGAGATGCAGCCCTCTTCGGGCATCGGGCTATCTCTGGTGAAAGAGTTGGTCCATCTCCATCATGCCCACATCGATGTCAAGAGTACACCGGGCGAAGGGACATGCTTCACGGTGACATTCAGCCGCAAACGGGAGACCTATCTCGATGATGCGCTGGTCGATTTTGTCATAGGAGAGACTGAGGAGAAGACGCGCAAAGAGGCGGACGAGCACGAAGAGGTGAGTGCAGAAAAGGAGAATGGCACGCTCTCCAATAAAGGCAAGCCACAGCGTCCTGCCACGATCCTTGTGGTCGAGGACAATGAGGAACTCCGTCAATTTATCTGTTCGATCCTCGCTCCGACCTACCGACTTCGGGAGGCAACCAATGGCAAAGAGGGCCTGGACATCGTCAAGCGCGAGGAGATAGACTTCATCCTGACCGATCTCATGATGCCGGAGATGGATGGCATGGAGATGGTGCGCCGCATCAAAGCCGATCCGCTCATCTGTCATGTCCCGATCGTGGTCATCTCTGCCAAGTCTTCGATCGATGACCGCATCGAGGGACTGGAACATGGCATCGATGACTATCTCACCAAGCCATTCAGTGCCACATATCTCCGGAGCCGTGTAGATAATCTGCTCCACCAGCGACAGATGTTGCAGCAGGCATTCCTGGCAAGTTGTCTCCCCGAGCGGAGTGACGATAAGGAGGGTGCGGCTCATGTCATCCCGCTCTCTGCACCGCAGGTGGTCGATTATGACAAGGAGTTTGTTACTCGGATGATGGACTACTTCGAGCAAAATATGTCCAATCCTTTACTCTCCGTGGAGGACTTTGCCGATGCGCTCAACATGAGTCGTACGAGCTTCTATCGGAAAGTGAAGTCCGTCTTAGGGATGCCGCCGGTCGATTTTATCCGTAAGATCCGTATTCGTCGGGCGGTGCAGCTCATCAATGCCGGCGAAGATTCTTTGGCCAATGTCGCCTATAAAGTAGGATTCTCTGACCCGAAATATTTCAGTAAGTGCTTCAAGCGAGATATGGGAATGCCACCGGTGGAGTACAAACAGAAAGTGAACCGTAGCCGCGAGGAGGATAATAGTATTAAAAATGAATCAAATGATATGGAATAAAGTTAAATCTAACGATTTTCCCCCTATTTTGGTCAATTATTACACCTGATATTTGTTGGAAATATATTATCTTTGCACCCGTAAATAATTTGTTTTTCAGTAAATTCATGGTATATAAGCTACAATTAGGGGCAACGTCTGAGTGATTCAGCCGTTGCTTCGCCTTTTATAGGAGGTGGAAATTCTCTCATAGGTGGAATAATTGTGGATTACACCCGGGGTGGTTGAGGGGTTTAAAGGGCTGCGCCCGCTATGGCTTATGGCTATGGCTATGGCAGGGGGACTTCGTCCTGCTATGGCGAGGGCTTGTGGCTGCGCCCGCTATGGCTGATGGCGATAGATTATGGCTTTGTTTTCAGTTTCCTCTTTGCTCTTTTTCTTACTTAATATTCTTTTGCTCCAATTGCCGATTTGAGGTTTAAGGAGTAAAATAGGGTCAAAGTGGTGTATAATTGTTGTTTATGTTTCTAAATATTTGTTACTTTCGTTTATTTTTTCTACCTTTGCACCCTAAATAGCCGTCTTCTCTATGTGCTGTCTTTATCTGTTGATTATTAACGATATTCCGATCAGCCGTCTGTGTGAGAAGCTAAAGCAGTCAAACACGAATAAAACATAATCAAACAACAATGAAAAAACAATTACTTAATTTGTTCTTCGCGATCGTGATGATGATCGCTGGCATAGGAAGTGCGTATGCTGAGAGCTTCAAAATGGGTATAACCCGTACTTTGGATACCTCTGCTAAAACCGCAAGCGAAGCAGTTTTCTCTTCGGAGAATGATTTGGTGACGGTGACTGCTATTAAAGGTGCAAAAGCAAGTCAAAATACCAATAAAGGAAGTATTTATACTATAACTTCATCTGCGGTAGGTTTTACTGTTCCTGATTATTGTTTCAGATCTCAATATGATGGAGGTAATTTATCCGAATTTAAAGATGATGCTTATTTTGGATTCACTTTAGATGTGCCAGATGGTTATTCTTTGAGCCTTTCACAGTTGTACTCCGTTTTTTTAGTTAGTAATAATTTTACTTATAAAGTGCTTGTAGAGAATGTTGTAGATGATGTTGCTACTACTATTAATACTCCCAAAAGCTATACAGTATCTAATTATAATAATTCATCTATTTCTAATTCGACTTTTACGGAGAACCTTTCTGTTAGTAATTTGACAGGAGCCATAAATGTTAAGGTCTATTATTATTATGCTGGTAGTAATTCTAAATATCTTGCCGCTGAAAAGTTGCAATTGACCGGAGAGTTAGTCTCTCTTTCAGCTTCCAAGTACACAATTACGACATCTGTAAACCCTGCTGATGCCGGTGTAGTAACTCCAGCCAACGGGACTGAAGTGTATGAGGGCGGTTCTGTAACACTCAATGCTTCTGCTAAATCCGGTTATGCATTTCAAAACTGGACAGACGGCGAGGGTAATGAAGTCTCTACGGATGCTTCTTATACTATTGATAATGTTTCTGCAGACATTAACTTGACCGCCAATTTTGAAGAGACTACCAGTGTAGCTGTTTCATGGACGATGAGTGAGGGTACTACAACTCCTGCATACGAAGTGTCAGTAGATAATGTCGTTTCTACTGCATCTTTCTCTCTTGGATCAGAGATGTCCGGTCAAAAAGCACAGACCGGTTATAATAGTGTAGTCTTCACTACTGCTACTCCATCTGCAAAAGTTACAAAAAAGACCAACGGACATTCTTTTTCTTGGGCAGTGGATTTGAAAAGTGGATTGACATTTACACCGAAGAAAGTGAGTGCCGATATTTGTCGTTTCGGCACCGGAGGTGGTTTGTTTGATATCGTTGTGAGTGCCGGAGATGATGTTTCTAAAACGTTGGCTACCGGAGTCAAGCCGATTCGTAATAATGGTGATGCCGGAGATGTTTCATTCGAGTTGGATATTACCGGATTTGAGGCTATTTCAGATGATTTTTATCTGACCGTTTATGTTTATAACCTGGATCCAGGAAAGCATGTCGGTTTTGCCAATGTGAAAATCGAGGGAGAGTATGCCGGAACAATTATAGAGGTGCCACAGTACACAGTGACAACTTCTGTTTCTCCTGCAGAAGCAGGAACTATTACACAGTCTCCTGCCGGCTCAAGTTTTGACGAGGGTACAGCAGTATCATTTACAGCCAATGCCAATACGGGTTATAAATTTGTCAATTGGACAGATGCAGAGTCTAATGTAATCTCTGAAAATGCAACTTACGCGATTGCTTCTCTTTCTGCCAATGTCAATTTGACTGCAAATTTTGAGAAGTTGTTGGTTGTTGCTTATGGTTTAGGTTCTGTAGAGTCTGTAGAAGGGATCGTGCCTGAAGTAGAATATGTTGATAATGGAGGTCAGGTTACCATCCCGACTAATAAGACTCTCTATAAAGAGGGATACACCTTGACCGGTTGGACCGATGGAAATACTACCTATAATATAGGTGCCAAAGTAACTATCACAGAAGATGTCACATTGACCCCGGTATTTACAGAAAATACTGTGTCATTGGCAAAACATGATTATGAACCTATAACTGCTAATTGGTATTTCGGACCTAAAAATGGTGCTCCTGCTTTGAATTATCAAGGTAAAAAAGGAATTCTTGTGACACAGGTGTCTGTGGAAGGTGTTACTATGGATCTCAAACTTGATTTGGATGGAACCAATGGTAAAATCTATAATATCGGTCGCTCTGATGAGTGGGCACAGGTGAATAATGGTACCATATTTAGTTTCCCTTCTTGTCAAGGCGCAATAGTTACTATTACAGCCTATAACGAGTTGTCTTCTACCACCATCGAGGGTAGTACCGATTACGCTGCGGGTAAGACCATCAGCTATACGATTTCCGGTACTGACGCAAAGAATACTATAGTAGTGGGTGGAGATGCCGGTTATATCAGTCTTGTTAAGGTAGTATATCCAACGACAGCTGATTGGGAAACAGTAACTAAGGAAAACGGTAGTGAAACGAATAAGGATAATGTCGGAACCTCATATACCGTGCCCGGTGCTTATATTGCCGGAGGAGAGAGCGGAAACAACATTTCAGATGGTCTGAAGATCCGTACAGGTCAGACTGCCGGAGAGGTGAAAGGTTTCCGGATTACTCCTAACGCAGGTTATAAATTGAAACATATTCGCTTGGTCGGTAACTCTAACTATGACGAAGCTGTAACCATCGAGGGTGTATATGCAGATGGAGACTATGTGAATAACATCATCTCAGAGTCTCTCGTACTGACAGATAAAACAGCGACTTCTGCTTGCAACCTTTTGATCAAGAATGTGAATGCTGTTAATACTATAGATTTTGCATGTACGGGAGGTACTCAAGCCAATTTGCTGATTTCCGTATGCTATGAGCCTATCGAGAACATTACGCTCACCATCAACGAAAGCGGATATTCTACTTTCTATGCTAATCATGCTGTGGCGGTGCCTGCAGGTTTGACAGCATACGTTGGTGCATTGTCTGACGCCGCTGATTATCTCAGCCTCGTTGAACTTACTGAGGGTTATATCCCGGCTCAGACCGGTGTGGTGCTTGCCGGTGAACCTGGTAGTTACGATATGGTGGCTTATACCGGGGAGACTGAAGCTGTTGAGTCAGATCTCAGTGGTGTGGCAGTGCGTACGGCTGCATCCAACTTCAGTGGTTCGATCTATGCGCTCACTACCATCGACAGCGAGACCGCATTCTATCAGTACACAGGTAGCTACATCCCGGCTAATAAGGCATTCCTCGTGCTCCCGGCAGCTGCCGCAGCACCGAAGGTGCGTATCGCTACTGCTGAGACCGGTATTGAAGGTGTAACAGCAGAGCAGCATGCCGCCGACATCTATAACCTCCAGGGTCAGAAGGTGGAGCAAGTGAAGGCTCCGGGTCTCTACATCGTGGGCGGTAAGAAGGTGCTCGTGAAGTAATCTTATATCGAGAGAGTAAAAAACGTAAACAAGATCAAAATAATAAGAATATTCAGAATATGAAAAAGTATAGCAAACCGACGATAGAAGTCATTTATGCCGAACCACAGTATGTCATTTCTGCCTCTATCGGGGTGAATAATGGACCCTCTTTCGATGATGAGAATGCCATGCAGAAAGGTTCAAACCGTGGTGCTGCATGGTTGGAGTACGAAAATATGTAATTTGTGCGGGACCTCTTTGAGGGTCTTGTATAGATAATATCCTAACAGCGTGGGACGGGGCGGTGTGTCGATTTTATGTCGGCATGCCGCTCTTTTTGGGTTGAGGGGTTTAGGGGCTGCGCCCTGCTATGGCTGATGGCTATGGCTATGGTTGGTTTAGGGGTTGAGTGGTTGAGTGGTTTAGTGGTTTAGTGGTTTAGGGGTTGCGTCCTGCTATGGCTGATGGCTATGGTTGGTTTAGTGGTTGAAGGGTTGAAGGGTTGAAAAAATAAACTTCTAAACCTTTAAACTTCTAAACCAAATAAGGGACTTCGTCCGCTATGGCTTCTCTGTTCTCTGTACTCTGTTCTCTGTACTCTTCTCAACTCGCAGCCCTGAGCTATCGTTTTTTAGAAAATTAACATGTAAATGCCATCTTCGTATATCATTTTATCCGATTTTGCATATAGTTCGGTATGAAGCCTAACACAATGGATGCCTCTTAATGATTTTTTGAATAGGGATCTGAACATAAAGTGAAAATCATAGTAAAGTCTGAGCTAAAAGTTGAAAAAGAGAAAATTTTCACGCATTGGCTCTCATGAGATTTTCATTGGCTTATTTAGTGTAACGCGGCGGGGCTAATTTTTAACACGCGTAGCCTCGTTGCACAACGAGCGTACGCTCATCGACCAACGAGGGTACGCTCGTTGAATAATGAGGGTACGCTCGTGAAGTAAAAAGCCTCGGCCTTTTAAGCAAATAAACTCTATGAATGGACTCTTTCGGACCATTGAATTTTCATCCGAACGGCCGAGTGCAGGGAGACAAAAAAGCGATGAAGCATCGAAACATGTAGGGCGATCTGCCCTGCAACGTCTCAACGCTTCATCTATCTTTCAACTTAAACTTTACAAAGATATAACATCCGAAAGCCAATGTCAAGAGGGGGAAAGGTTTTTTAACGTTTGGTTTGTTGGTTTGTTGGTTTAGGGGTTTAAGGGTTTAGGGGTTGCGTCCTGCTATGGCTGATGGCAGAGGATTATAATTTTAAGGCCTTGATGCCCTTAATGCCTAAAAGGTACCCTTAAACCAATCGCGCCATCGCCATCAGCCATAGCAGGACGAAGTCCCCATCAACTAATACTGCTCCATGAATGTTCGTAGTGCTTGTATCCCCTGGTGATTGATGTCCAGTTGCTCCACTTCTTTCATATAGCGCTCTGCCTTATGGATCTCATTGAGACCCATGTAGCCAAGGGCGAGCATGAAGAGGCAGTGGATGCGGTTTTTCAGGTTGAGATCACCATCCCAGATCTGCAGGTCGGGGAGTGAGACCGCAAAGTAGTCCATCACCTGTGGTTCGAAGATGTGCTGTTTGCCGTAGTTGACCAACTTGTGGAAACGGCTGTTGGCTTCATCGATGCGTCCCAGCTTGCGCAGAGCCATGCCTTGATAGAAGATCTTTTCGGGTTTGGCATCGTTATAGTACATTGCAGCAGCCGGCTCGGTGGATCCTACTGTGGCATTCTCCCAATAGATGCGAGCGGTCGGGAGGTCATCCAGATACTCGTAGGTAAGGCCCATGAAGTATGAGAAGTCATTTTCCTGTGCCCCCAGCAGTTTGCCTTCTCCCAAATGATGCGGGTAGTCGAAACACTCCAGGAGAAGGTCCAGACACAGATCCATCTTTGCTTTATCGATCTGCTTTTTCCCTTTTTCCTCTTTTAATATCTGCTTCGCCCATTCCACACGGGAGAATTGATATTGTGCCGGCACCTTGCCTTCGCCACCTTCCCACGGATGGAAGATGTGTCTGTCGAGGAGGTTCATAGCCTCGCGGTAGTGACCGAGCTGATTGAGCAGAGTGATCTGTTCGAGCAGCAGATCGTCGCGTTCGGCGATGAGTGCCGGGTATTGCTCCAAAAATTCGAGTCGCTCTGCGTGAGGCTTGCCGGTCACTTTGTAGAGTTGATCCAGCTCCATGAGGATGCGGCTGTCTGTGGTGTCGAGGCTGAATGCCCGCTCCATGCAGTCGATCGCTTTGTCGCGGCACTTCTGTTTGTTGTAATAATAGAGAGCCAGGTTGCGCCACACGGTGGGGAACTCGGGGTCGAGCCGAGCAGAGAGTTCCCAATTGTCGCGTGCCAGGTCATACTGACGCTTGTCGTAATAGAGACATCCGAGATAATAGGGTGCGCGAGCGCCTTGTGGGTTGCATGCCTTGGCGAGTGTGAGTGCGATGATGGCATCGACGGAGTTGGGGAAGCAATAGTCCGGAGAGATCTTTTCAGCTTGCTCGTAGTCACCCATATAATAATAGGTCATGGGGCTGACGGCTTGCTCCTCGATGGCTAAGCGCCAGATGGCCTGAGCCTCATCGGTGAGTCCTGCCTGCCGATAGTCTAATGCCACCTCGTCATAGTTATGGCATGATCCGCGCAAGAGTCGCTTCAACTCTGCCAGCAAGGTCTCATCTCGGGTGAGGAGGTACTGCTCGTAGCGGCAGACATAGTTGAAGAGATCGACTGCGAGAGACGAGCGGATCCATGTCAGAGCCTCGTCGGTGCGTCCCATCTTGCGCAAGATGATCGCTTTAAGAGCGCGTGCCTTGTGGTTGCGAGCATTGCTGATGAGTGCGCGTTCCACCTCGTCGAGAGCCTCTTCATAGCGGCGCTGGCCGGTACTGATGCAGGCGGCTTCGAAGTATCCGGCATCTGCCCAGGCCTTGTTCCATGTCGATTTCCAAAACCAGTGGTAAGCCTCTTGCAACTTGAATTGGTGTTTTAAGCAGAGTGCCAGATTGAAGAGCGGTTCGCCATCATAGGGGTTGGGGTTACGCTTCTGCAAGACTTTGACCGCAGTGCGCAGATATTGTTCAGCCTTATCGAATCGTCCGCGGCGGAGATACCACAAGCCGATCTGATTGTTGCATCGATAGTCCAACGGGTCGCGACGGAGAGCCTCCTCATAATAATTGAGCGCCGACCATGTGGCGTGACGATATTGCTCGAGGTGCAGACCGGTCAGGTAAAGCTGATCGATGGTCTTGGTCTCTTGCGGAGTGAGTGCTGCCTCGGCGGCATCGGGGATGGGACGGATCTCGTCCGGCTCGGCATACCACTCCAGTACGATACGACCGTGGAAGGGATAGTGTGCCGAGGGGGTGAGTCTCTCTTGTCCCTCAAAATCTTTGGAGATGGTGAAGTGAAGATCGTTGAGAGTGCATTCTCCGACATGGATCTCCTCCTCCAGAATCTCTTCGGGCGTGAGGGTAAGTTGCTTCTGATAAAATTCCTGAGTCAAATCCTTGTGACGCAAAGAGAGATATACCTGCTGACGAGAAGTACTCATCACCATGATACGGACTTTCCCCGCTGCAGCCTGCTCGATGTTGAAGACAAAATCTCTGGTCGCCTGCTTGACGATGCCTAACTCACGGTAGGGCATGAAGTACTGCACAAACTGTTTCTCCTCATAAGGCATCAGCCAGGTGAAGTCGGGTTGGTTTTCGGTATATATGCCTGCCATCAGTTCAATGTAGGGGCGGAATACGCCGGGTGCACCCTCATAGTCATCGTCGGTGAGACAACGATCCCAGGCACGACCGAAGTCGCCGTTGCCCCAGGTCCATTGTTTCTTGCCGGGGCTGAAATGGTGGCTTGCCACGTGTAGCATGCCTCCGTGGGTGTCATTCTCATAACCTCCCTCAAAGTCATACTTGGAGTTAACGCCCATGTAGGAGGTCGGGACTTTGATGTTTTTATAGTTGGAGATATCGACACCAGCCGAATAGTCCATCTTATAATAGGTGCCTGTCGCTATGGGGAAGGAGCTGACGGCTCGCTTGCCGTGATCAAACACGGCATTGACATCCGGCGGGAAAACACTCTGATAATAGTCGTTGACCTCAACCGCAGGATTGGCCCACCAAAGGAAGGTCTGCGGCATGGAGGTGCGGTTACTCAGCCTGCCCTCTATCTCCAGATAGGCACAACCGGGACGGAGAGTGAACCCTGCCATCCCTTTCTGGTGGAACATCCGCTCCATTTCGTTGATCCAGACTGTGACCGAACCATCGGCATGCTCTTCGATCGTCGTATCGACGGGCAGGTAGGTCGATGGACGGTGGTGTTGCGGCCAGTTGAACTCGATGCCGCCACTGATCCAGGGGCCGGCCAAGCCGACCAGGGCAGGCTTGATGACATGATTATAATAGACGAAATGACGCTGCTTGATCTTGTCGTATGCCATCTGGACACGACCGCCCAGCTCGGGCAGGATCATCACTTTGATATATTCGTTTTCGAGATAGATGGCTTCATACTCCTTGTCCACCCGCTCGTCGCTCATTGACTCGATCACGGGGTAAGGATAGACTACTCCGCTCGAACCTTGATAGACACGTTTCTCCAGAAATATGGGATTCTTTTCAGGTTTGCCCACTTCATAGGTGGGGATGGTCACCTGTTCTTTCCACGCTTTTGCTGACATAAGTTTATTTGTTAGCTTGATTTGTTATTGTTGGTCTGTCTGTAGTTGTCGTACCAATGTGACATCGTCGATGTGACAATATGCACCGGCAGCCCCTGTGACATCAAATCCGATGCGGAGTGAAGGCTGTGTTATGTGGATCGGTATCCGGATGGTCTGCCACGTTTCGGAGGGAACCACCGTGAGAGTGCCTAAATCATAGGTGGGTGATTCGGAAGTATCCGATGGTCGCTCTGAAGGTGCAAGAACGAGCTCTTTCGTGCCGTTGCCCAATGTCGGAAGACCATCGTTATACTCTCTTGAAACCAAGGGATGAGTGGTCGGCAGGGATTTGTCTGAAGTGGCAAATAGAGTACAAGAGAGGGATTCACCCTTACCCTTGACCCGCGCTTGAAGCAGATAGTCTCCTGCCGGGAAAGGGAGGGTCGGAGTCTCCTCTACACGCTGTGATACCCGACGACGGAACGCTTCCCGGTCGGAGATATTGAGGGACATCTTGCCTGTCACGAATGCTTGATCTTCGGGCGAATTGGATCGGTTGAGACGAGGGGATAGAGAGTCTTCATGTGCCACGATCCGTCCGGAGATAAACTCGGTGTCCCATCCGGTCAGGAATGCCTGACGAGGCTTGGTCGGTTCGGGGATGAGTCGTCGATCGGCATCGAAACTGCCATTGAGGATGTAGTTGTTGTCTGATGCCACGCGCCATTCGCCGGTGGAGTGATTAAAGTCCCAGGAGGAGACGGAGTTGAAGATGGGGGTGCCGGAATCGTCGAATGAGATCGGAATCCACTGATTGTATCCCAATCCGTTATTAGCAAAGTTCGCCCAACGATCGCCGCAGTACAAGACCGTTTCTTTTCCGCCTTCGCTACGATGGGTATAGAAGAATCCGGTTTGTGTGAGATGTGCAAAGTCTCGCTCGCTGTGGATGAATAGTTGCATTTGGTTAGTCGGTAAATATGGGCCTTCGATCTGTTCGGATTTTAGGAAATAGGCATGAGAGCAGTCCCATCCCCAAAGATCGGAGGCGCAGAGATAGTAGTGCCCATCGTACTTGAACATACAGTTGCCCTCTCTGCCGGCTCCCTGAAACACTTCATGACAAGAGAGCAATCCTATGCTGTCGTTGGCAGTGACACCGATTTCGGAAATATAGATTTTGTTGCGACCTTGAGCTTTGCAGTAGATCAGGTAGCCTCGTCCTGTGTCGGGATCAACAAAGACGGTCTGGTCACCTGTGTTGGGTGTGCTGCAATAGGAGGTCATGTCGAGACTGCGGTAGTAGGTAAACGGACCTCTCGGAGTGTCGCTCAGTGCCATGAGGACGGAGTTGTTGTGCTGCATCATCAAGACAAACTTCTGAGCGGACTCTATATAAGCCACACCCATTCTCCCTAACCATCCCATGGGGAGGTTATTGCGCTTGATCTCTTGTCTGTCTATTGCATCTCCGACAAAATGCCAATTGACTAAGTCGTCTGAAACATAGATGGTGACCGATTCGAACGTACATCCCCGATATTTGTGAGTCGGGTTATGGCGGTACTCATCAGCTTCTCTATAGTGCATCCCATACCAGAAGTATCGCTCGCGTTGTTCGGCAGGATCGTAGTAGCGAAAGATGCCCCCTCCCTGGGAGTAGAGCGGTGTCCCCTCGGCAGTGTCCCAAAAGCAGTCGTTGCGGATATTGAGCCAGGCATCCTGTTTCGTATCGCAGGAAACGCAAGAGAGCAGGATGCTGCAGACTGCTGTCAGAATATGAAAAGTCTTATAAATGTATGCTGTTTTAGACATATTAAAAACGGTTTTATAGAGAGGTTTTAACAGAGTGTCATCGGATCCATTAAACTCTTTTTATGGACAGGTGATTACAGTCACTTTGTTGACTTGTTCTCCTACTTCGATTCCCTTCTCCACCTCGGCCCGGAATGCGGATGGGAAATAGATGGGCATCTCCTTTTGTAATGGGAGGATGCGTAGCTCAATCTCATGACAATCTTTGGGAAGTCGCCAAAGAGCGTATCGGAAAGAGCGTCCGTTCCAGAAGTTGTCATCGATGAGTTTGCCGTTGAGGTAGAGACGAGCCACATCGCCCAGGTAGCTGATGTCTAAGAGAGCATTGCTGCGGTCTATGTTTTCGGGTAAGGTGATGACATATCGGGCTGCGGCATCGAAGTCTTTGTCCACAGGGCTTTCAGCCACCTTGTTGACACCGATAGTGATGGTGCGTGGTGCACCGGCTTTCTGAGTTTGGGTGTAGTGACACTCTGCCAGAGTCTGAGGTGCGCGTGTTGCCTCTTCGGGCAGGAAGAGTTTGCCTGCCTGATCGGGGGTGAGCAGATAGATGTCGAGCCCCTCTCGGGAGAGGGCGGGTTTGTCCGTGCCTTGCTGTTTCAGACCTTTCTTGACTTTCCCGTCAATGGAGATATCAGCACGGATGCCGTCAAGCTGCATCATGTAGAGAGAGGTAATGCCGTTTTCGGTGCGGCGAGCGACGGGCTGGGCAGTGGCATACTCGATGTTATGAGAGCCTGCTTTCAGATTGAAAGGAAGAATCGCCATCGTGCCGGCAGGGATCGTGATGGGGCGTTTGGGGAAGGTCGTCTCTCCCACAGTGAACTGTATTCCCTTTTTGTCTGTGAGGTTCTGGAGACGTTCGTAGTTATTGATGAATACGAATCCACTGCCGTCCTTGGTGCGATATGCCCAACGCAGGTAGGTGTTTTCGCCCTTTTTGACCGGTTTGTCCGCTTGTGGGAAGTAAGCCTCCATCGGAGCCAACTCTTCGCCGAAGTCAGCCATGAAGGTGTGCAGTGTGCGTAGAGAGTAGTAATGAGGATTACGCTGGCCAAACTCTCCAAGCGGTGCCTGGAAATCGTAGGTCTTGACCGGCAAGTCATTATAATTGGTGGCGAGGGTGCGCTGCTCTTCGTTGAGTGTGGTGACTTTACCCTCGGGGTTAGTGCCACCATGATACATATAATAACCTAACAGATTGGATCCGGATCCTAACTTAACGACAGCCATGGAGTAGGCATCTTCGGGATAGAGATAGACGCGACGGTGGTAAGCGGTCATCATGCCACCTCCTAATTCGCAGGTGAAATAAGGATAAAGTTCGTCTCCCTTAGTCACTCTCTCTTTCTGCTCGCCCAGTTGCTCGGACGCGATGGCAGTAGAGGAACGGAATGCTTTGAAGTGAAATGCTTTCCAGTAATTGCCGGCGGTCTCCTTGATGCTGCGCTCCCAAAAACCATCGGCATAGTCTCCATAGAGCGGAATCATCTCGCCGAAAGGTACCGGCTTGGAGAGTTCGGGCCATCCTGTACGGGTATAGAAGGGGAGGTCAAAACCGATTTTTAAAGCACTCCTTTTGAGTGCCATCAAGTAGTCACCCGAACCACGATACTCGTTATCAAACTGGCAGGCTATGACCGGACCACCATCTTTCCACTGCAGCCCTACTACTTGAGAGTAGATTTGTCGATAAAGCGCATTGACATAGTGCATGAAGGTGGCATTGGCTTGGCGCATCTTGCACCCTTTGGTAAACATCCAGTCGGGGATGCCTCCGTTTCTCACTTCGCCATGACAGAAAGGACCTATGCGGATGATGATGGGCAATCCTTCTTCGCCACAAATCTCGATGAAGCGGCGCAGATTGCGTTGCCCTGACCAGTCGAAGATCCCTTCTTGCTCCTCGATGTGGTTCCAGAAGACATAGGTGGCGATGATGGTGATGCCACCCTCTTTCATTTTTCTCACTTCATTTTTCCACTCATCGGCAGGGATTCGGCTGTAATGCACTTCGCCCATGACTGCCGCTTTTCGTTGTCCGTCAATGATCAGACTATGTTGATCCCATTTTACCTCCGGGATGTGTCGCTGCGGCTTGTCGGCTGCTGAAAGTGTGGCTAAGGCGATGCAAGCAGTAGCACATAGAGTCGTTAGTTTTTTGTTCATAATGATTGGTGTTTTATAGCTACAATAGGGGTTTAATAATATTTCTGCTAAAACTCGGTTCTCAGACAAAACTAATGTGTAGAATCCTCCTTGACAAATTTCTTTTCCAGTTCTTCCAATGTTTTGCCTTTGGTCTCAGGCAAACGGCAGAGGAAGAAGATGAATCCGATGGCGCAGATGGCAGCGTAGATCCAGAAACTGCCGCTACTGCCGAGGGCAGCATTCATGGGAGGGAAGAAGTAGGTGAGTGTGGTGGATCCCACCCAGAGGGCGAAAGTACAGGTTGCCATTGCCACACCACGGACACGATTGGGGAATATCTCAGCAAGCAATACCCAAGTGACCGGTCCCAATGTCATGGCATAGGCAGAGATGGCAAGTACAACGAGTATGACCATGCCGAAGCCGGTGATATGATAGTAATAACAGGTGCCGAGGATGCCATAGATGATGGCCAATGACAATGCCCCGAAGAGCATGAGCGAACGGCGTCCCCATCGGTCGATGGTGAATAGAGCAACGATGGTGAAGATGACATTGGCAACACCGGTAATGACAATGTTAAAGAGTACGTCTCCTACGGCATAGCCGGCGGCAGAGAAAATCTCCTGAGCATAGTTGAAGATAACGTTTGTGCCACACCATTGCTGGAAGACAGCAACAAAAAGGCCCAGGATAAGTACACCTGCATATTTATGGGTGAAGAGTGTCTTGAGACCTGCCTGTCCGGCATTGGCTGCACGAGAGGCATTGATTACCTCCAGTTCCCCTGTGGCATAATTGCTGCCACCGATCATGGTCAGAGTGCGCAGGGCTTTACCTGTCTCTCCGCGCATGGCCTGATAACGCGGGCTCTCGGGGATGAAGAATGCCATGATGAGGAAGAGTGCAGCAGGGAGAGCTTCTACCCAGAACATCCAGCGCCATCCCATTTGTCCGTTCCAGGATGAGAGGATGAAAGTATCGGCTGCAGCCTGTTGTGCAGCGTCGTTAGAGAGCTGCATGGCAGAGATGTCGGCAGGAAGTGGCTCTGCAATCTGCCAATTGACAATCTGTGCCCCAAGGATTCCCAATACGATGGTCATCTGATTGAGTGAGACCAAACGTCCGCGAATGTGTGCCGGCGAAACTTCGGCAATGTACATAGGAGAGAGCGCTGAGGCGATGCCGATGCCTACACCTCCGATGAATCGTGCCCACAAGAAGGGATTGAATGTATCTACCCACCCCGTCATCCAGGCTGAGAAGAGGAAAAGGATGGCGGATCCGATGAGAAGCGGTTTACGGCCGTAACGATCGGCCAATGCCCCTGCCACCATAGCCCCCAGCAGGCAGCCAACTAAAGCAATGGACATGGCGAGACCCTGCATCTCCGGTGAGGTGGAAATCGCAAAATAGAGTTCGTAAAAAGGTTTGGCTCCACCGATGACTACCCAATCGTAGCCAAAAAGTAGTCCGCCCATGGCTGAGACAAGGCAGATGAAGTAGATGAATGAACGATTGTAATTATTCATAATAGATTAAGGATATTGTTTCTTCTTATAATGGTTAGGGTGAATGATGGTATTTTGAGATTTGGCGTATGTAGCAAACTTTGCTGCAAAAATACATAGTTTTTTTTAGGTATAAGGTGGATTATCTTCTTTTTTTATGTGGACGATAGTATCACTATTGCGTAAGTGTATGAAAAAAGTACCAATCCTCTTGTGCTGATTGAGGATCAGGTGCGTAAATGTAAAATATGGAAAAAGAATGGAAGAGAAATGTTATTGGGAAACTTGCAAATACTCTTTTCGGAACTCTCCTGCAGAAAGCCCCATCGCTTTCTTGAAGGTGCGAGCGAAATATTGTGTCTCATGGAAGCCCAACTTGAAGGCAATCTGACTTATCGTCATAGAGGTCTGAGTGAGTAACATACAGGCTTTTTTGATCTTCATGTGGATGAAATAATCCAGGGGTGATTGTCCGGTTTCGTCTAAAAAGCGACGATATAGATGGGATTTTGAGAGGTTGCCGATGGTAGCCATCTGCTCGACACTGAGATGATTTTCGATGTTTTCCTCCATGAAGTGTATGATTTTGAGGATGGCATCGTTGTCGTTATTTTTTCGGATATTCCCTTTTCGATAGATCGAGACATAACGGAAAGTCCCGATCAGGTGCTGGAGGACAAGACCGACATACTCAAGAGTTTCTATACTCAAGTTCTGATTGAGCAGAGCAAAGATCTCTTCAAACAAATCGATACGCTCTGCTATGCGGGAATCTTCTGCCGGTGTGATGCCGGAAGGAATGCACAATCCTTGAGAGAGAAAAGCTGCTTTCGAACCATCAAAATGAATCCAATAGATGCTCCATGGGCTTTTTTCATCACTGCCATAAGCATGAGGGGTCGATTTGGGGATAACAATGAACTCATCTTTGGTGAGAGTGTGCTTCTCCTCACCAACTTGTATCCATCCGGACCCCTCTTTCGAATAGATTAAAATGTATTCGGAAGATCCTTGAGGCCTGTTGACATAATGAAATCTGGCACAAGGAAAATAGCCGATGCAGAAAACTTGTAAATCTTGCGAAAAAGGTCTTTCTCTCATCCGTTCGATGAGCGTATGGGGGATCGTAAGAAAACGTTGTCCCTCAAATCCTTCGGCTAATTGGGGCTTTTTCATGGTCGTTGTTCGGCTAATTATGCTTGCCTTGTTGCCGTTTGGGTGGAGGCAATGGATTTCTGTAGGACTAAGATGCTTTCGGGTCCCATGTTGAAAAGCAGATCAACAATGCTCAGATTGGGCATGAAGGGTTGTTTGTTGCTGAATACCTGATAATAGGGGCATACGATAAAATCCGGGACTTCTGTGGCAATATCTTTTTTGGGATGAAGAGTATTGCGCAGATCGCGGATCTCAGAAGCAGGAGTGTCAGTTGGGACTTCTATATAATCTGTGCTGAAAGAGAGTCGGGGTGAGATGCCTATCTGCTCGCAGATGTGACTCTGTAGAGCCTCATTGAGGTCAAACAGATAGGTAAATGGATGACAGATGATCTCTTTTAAGTCATCGATGTAATGCTCGTAAAAAGGGGTGTTGCCATAATTGCTTGCTAAGGCAAAGAGGTGCTGATGTCGCCACTCTCCATGATCAGAGAGTTTTACTTCGCGGATGGGAGATTTGATCTCATACCCTTTTACGACGGGGATGGAAAGGGCGAGCGGTCCTTGATCGGTCCCGATAAAAGTACGATTGCGGAAGCTCTGTTTGTTATAATTCTCATGAGCCTCTATGATCACCTTGGGGGCATGCATCAACTGCACATAATAGGCGATCGGGGCAAGGTAGGCTGTGGAGAGAAGTGTCATCATAATCCTTTGACCTTTTTGAAGAGGCGGTCCCAACGAAATGCTCCGGTTTCGGGATCTTTGGAGAACCAGATGAATAAGGGTGTCCCAACGATGTGGTCTTCGGGAACAAAGCCCCAGCAGCGGCTGTCTGCGGAATTGTTGCGATTGTCTCCCATCATCCAATAGTAGTCCATGGCAAATGTATAATTCTGGGCAGGTTGTCCATCAAGGAGATAACTCCCATCTGCCTGTTGCTCTAATGTGTGGCTCTCGTAGTTACGGATGCAGCGTTCGTAGAGTCTGACATTTTCCGGGGTGAGAGCGATGCTGCCACCTGCTCGAGGAATCCAAATCGGGCCGTAGTTGGCAGTGGTCCAAGTGTTTTCTTTGCTATATGGATAGACATCCTCTTTGCCCCAGATACCGGCCGGTTCTTGGATGATGGTGAGGACAGTAGAGAGTTGGCTGAGTCGGGTAAGCATCTCCTGGGTCAGAGGCGCACGATAGAGCTGATCGGTGATGCTTGATGGCTGGAATCCTAAAGCACGGAAATTCTCTATGTTAGATCCGAGCGAGGCAACGTCACTCATGTAAACCCCAAGGCTGCGCCATGTGCGTTCCTGTATGGGGCGTTTGGCATGAATGAGATAGTTGTGCTGAAGGTATTGAGGATTTTCCAATTCTTGTCCGTCGATAAAAACTTGATTGTCTATGATCTGAAGTGTATCTCCAGGGAGTCCGACACAACGTTTTACATAGTTCTCCCGACGGTCAACAGGACGATAAACAATTTCTCCAAATTGAGCACGATCGTGGTGCATGGCCTGTACTCCATAGTGATATTTCAGACGATAGTAGTCATCAGACTGGTGTTTGGTGGCTACGGTGTCACCTGCAGGATAATTGAAGACAACGATGTCATAGCGCTCAATGTCTCTCAGTCCCGGCATACGGCGATAGGGGATCTGAGGATGTTCGATATATGACTTACATAGTTCTTTGTCAGAAAAAGGGGCAGTGATGGTATGCTGGTAGAGAGGGAAGGAGAGAGGGGTCATCGGGATGCGTGGCCCATAATGATATTTGCTTACTAATAGATAGTCTCCTGCCAACATGGTTTTTTCAAGAGATGTGGTCGGAATCTGGAAATTCTGGAAAAAGAAATTCTGTAGGAAATAGACAGCAACGATGGCAAAGACGATGGCATCAACCCAGCTCATCGTAGTGCGTAATGCAGAATTCTTGATGTTTTTCCACCAAGACCAGGGGATGAACCGAGTCCAATAAGAGTCAATAATCAAGAGGATAAATATCAATGGCCAAAAATCTCCTACCCAAATGGTGAAAAGGAGTGCTAATATGCTAAAGATGGTACATTTGATAATTTCTCCTCGAGATGGTTTGCGATGGAATCCGCGTTGAGGTTTTTTGCTTTCGTCGTTAGTATTCGTCGTGTTTGCCATAAGAGAAGGTTTTTGCTTTTGTGGTTGGGCAGAGTCTCCTGCCATGGGTTTGTAATAATTGTTCGGAATGAATTTGTGATTTTAGGTTTTAAAAGTCTCGAAAGGGGACGATCTATTATAATAGAAAATAACAAATCAGAATTTCAATAGGTCGTTCATGGTGTAAACACCTTTTTTGCCAGCGAGAAACTCAGCCGCAATAACCGCTCCTAAGGCAAAGCCTGCCCGGCTTTTGGCATCGTGTGTAAAGGTGATGGTGTCCACTTCGCTATCGTAGATCACAGTGTGTATGCCCGGTACTTCATCTCGTCGGAAAGCCTTGATGCCAATCTCATTCTCTTTGGGTGTCTCTGTCTCTGCCCACGCATCTTTGCGGTCGAGTTGAGATAAGAGATTGTCTGCGAGGGTGATCGCAGTGCCACTGGGTGAGTCTAATTTGTGGATATGGTGGGTCTCTTCGATAGAGACTTGATAGTTGGGAAAACCGTTCATAATGTGGGCCATGTAGCGGTTGACTGCCTGGAAAATGTTGACTCCAAGACTGAAGTTGGAGGCATAAAAGAGTGCTGCATCCTGAGCTTGGCATGCTTTCTCTATTTCAGGAAGATGTGTCAGCCATCCGGTAGTTCCTACTACGACCGGAACCCCTTTGTCAAAGCAACGAAGGATGTTGGAAACAGCTGTTTCGGGACGTGTAAACTCTATGGCAACATCTGCAGAGGCAAATGCCGGTGAGTCAAAATCTTCTTGATTGTTAATGTCAATGGTTGCGACGATCTGGTGGCCACGACTTAATGCTATGGATTCTATGATATGGCCCATCTTGCCATACCCGATGAGGACGATTTTCATTGTGTTTTAAATATTTATAATGATCAATGTGCAAATATACTGACATTTTTTATAACTTTGCGAAGTTATCACTAAAAAAAGTTTAAAGAGCATGGAAGAGCTGATGTACTATGTGTGGCAACAACGGATGTATGCTTCTCTTACACTCTCCTCTGATGAACAGGTGGAGATTATCAATCCCGGAATCAGAAATAGAGATGCCGGACCGGACTTTTTTAATGCTAAGGTCAAGATTGGTGAAACTATATGGGCTGGCAATGTTGAAATGCACGTTAGAGCTTCTGATTGGATAAGACATCATCACGAAGGGGATGCTGCATATAATAATGTTATACTCCATGTGGTTTTGAATGATGATATAGAGTTGTCTTTACCAAACGGAGATCGGTTATTACAGGCTGTCATGAAGATCCCGGATTATGTCGAACAAAGATATCGTAATCTTATGAAAGCAGGAGTCGATTGTTTTTCAGCAATTACATGTTCGGAGCATCTGTCTGAAGTCCCAAATGTTATATTGTCTGACTGGTTATCTTCGTTGGCGGCTGATCGTATGATGCTTAAGGTGCATCGTGTCAAGGACTTAATAAACGACAATCTACATAGTTGGCAGGAGGCTTTATATGTGATGATAGCAAGATCTATGGGAACCGGTATCAATAGTGATGCTTTTGAACAGTTGGCACGTTCGCTACCATATTCTTATATACAGAAGCATTTAGACCAACCGCTGCAAGTGGAGGCGATGCTTATGGGACAGGCCGGTTTTTTAGAGTATGAACGTCCTGTGACAGAAACCTATTATAATCGACTTCGCCAGGAGTATCTCTTTTTGCGTGCAAAGTTTAATTTGAAACCATTGTCGGTGGATGTGTGGCGTATGGCCCGTTTACGACCGCAGGCATTCCCCCATCTACGAGTAGCTTTTTTGACCAAAATGCTTTGCGGAGTCCAAGATCTTTTCTCTCGATTACTCTCTGCTGAAACGATCTCAGATATTGAAAAGGTCCTGGCAGTCAGTGTTCAGGGCTTTTGGGCGAAGCATTATACTTTTTCTTCTTGTGTGTTGAAAGAGGACGAGATTATTGAGGTTCGTAATCTGGGGAGACAGACATTGTTGTCTCTGATCATCAATGCGGTTGTCCCGATTATTATGGCTTATGGAGAATGGATTGGAGATGAAGAGATTGTGCAGCGAGCCATATCTTTTTTAGAGGCAATTCCTGCAGAACAAAATCGTTATATTCGTTCTTGGCAGTGTGTGGGTATTGATCCAAAGTCGGCTTTCGATACACAGGCTTTATTACATCTTTATCGCGAGTATTGTGAACTTCATAAATGCCTGCATTGTCGTTTGGGCTGCTGGATGATGAGAAAACCGTTTGATTGACATGCCGGAATATTAATAAGGGGGATTTTTTAGCGGACACTTATTATTATTATTGGTGTCCGCTAAAAATTAAAATCGATAAAGTATGTGTCTGCAGTGCTGATAAATAGGCATTGTGGACACATTTTTCACAAAATAAGCCCCTTTTCATACTTCCTTTCCTTCCTTTTTAGCGGACTCCAAGATAATAAATAATTTCCATGCTTTTATAAAGATAATAAGAGTGCCTAAAATA
>JAZNGG010000014.1:0-44184 GCA_045576355.1 Bacteroidales bacterium | reverse complement strand
GTTGATAACTTTATTAAAACACCCTTATTTACGGATATTATCACTCTGAAATACAATATTATAAAACAATTCATATTGAGACAATAAGAATCCCGCTTTTTTTCCATTGTACTTTTGATAATCAAATACTTAGAAATAGCAAATAAAAAAGCAAAAAAATTTGATATTGTTTTTCTTAAAAATTATTCAGACTTTTGCATTCGGAAACACGAAAAGAACGGATTTATTAAGATTTTGTAAAGCTAGTACAATGGAAGAAGTATGTCAACAGCAATGGAAACAATGTCTAGAGCTCATTAAAGAGAGTATCTCTAATGATGCTTATAATGCATATTTTGCAAAAAACAAAGTGATATCATATATTGATGGAACACTCACATTAGAGGTTCCATCAAAATATGTATATGAATACCTTGAGGGAAAATATTTTGAACTCTTGAAAAACACACTTATAAAATTTTTTGGTATTGGAACACGTTTGCGCTATACACTTTCCCAACCCAATACCCCGTTTGTGCAGCAAGAGCATAAACAGGAAAAGAATGCCCAAAATTCAACAAGTCATGTCCTTCAACCCCAAGAAAAGAATCATTTGCTTCAAGCATTTGACACTCATTTGAATCCCAACTGTACATTTACAACATACTGCGCAGGCAAAAGCAACGAACTAGCATTATCAGCAGCTAAAACTGTAGCTTCTGCCCCAGGACATAATGCATTTAATCCATATTTTATTTTTGGAGCTTCTGGTGTCGGCAAAACACATTTAGCTCAAGCAATTGGACTTCAGATTCTCCAAAATTTTCCAGAAAAAAGAGTTCTTTATATCACAAGTCATTTATTTCAAGTTCAATACACTGATGCAGTTAGACGTAACATGCTTAATGATTTTATAAATTTTTATCAAAGTATAGATGTTCTAATTGTAGATGACATTCAAGAATTTGCAGGTAAAACTAAAATTTCTACTCAAAACACATTCTTTCATATTTTTAACCACTTGCATCAAAGTGGATGTCAACTTATAATGACAAGTGACCGTCCACCCGTAGATTTAGAAGATTTAGTCCCTCGTCTCTTAACTAGGTTTAAATGGGGTTTTACCGGAGAAATCGAGCATCCAGATTATAATCTTAGACTTGAGATTTTGAGAGAAAAATGTAAAAAAGAGAGTTTATCTATCTCTGACAGTGTCTTAGACCATATAGCACGAACAGCTAACGACAATGTTCGAGACTTGGAAGGTATTATAAATTCTTTACTTGCTTATTCAATAGCTTTAAACCATCCTATAGACGAATCTCTTGCAAGCCGTGTAATGAGAATGTTAATTAAGATGGAAAAGAAAGTTATTACAATAGAAGCTATTGTAAATATCGTTTTGGGTAATTTTGGAATCGACTTAAAACAATTTAATTCTAAGAGTCGTAAAAGAGAAATTGTATTAGCGAGACAAGCTGCCATGTATCTTTGTAAGAAGCATACTACACAATCTGTAAGCCGAATAGGAATGCACATTGGCAATCGTGATCATGCGACAGTCTTGCACGCAATTAAAAATGTAAATAATCTACTCTCTACGGATGCCGAATTCAAAGCCAAATTTGAGTTAGCAGAATCACAATTGGCTGAATTCTAAGAATTAATACAATGAACAAATTTGAAAGGACTTTAGAGTTTATTCTCTCCCATATCAGAGAGGATTCGCCTTTCTATGGAAAAATATATTTAGTAGGAGGATGCGTAAGGGACGAATACTTAGGAAAACGTTATTCTGATTTAGACTTACTGATTAATATCCCCAACGGGCAGAAACACTTTGTTGAGCATATGTGTAATTCTTATCCAGACGTATGTAAAGGGCCTTTCTTCTATAAACGTTATGGAACTACTGCCATGGATGTAATTATAAATCATAACATGACATTAGTGGAATGTGTAGAACCTCACATAGAGCAATATGATATAGATGGAAAAACACTTATAGATACTCAATTTTGTAGTTTGGAAGAAGATGCCTTACGGCGGGATTACACATGCAATGCTCTATATAAAAATCTACATACAGGGGAAATTCTAGACCCAACCGGTATGGGCTTTCAAGACCTTGACAATAAAATTTTACGAACTCCGAATGTACCAGATATTATTTATCTCCAAGATCCTATAAGGATGTTACGAGGTATAAGATTTAAATATCAAAAAGGATTTTTATTAGAAAAGAGTGCCGAAGAATCCATTATTAAAAATCACGAAGAGCTTCGGTTATCCCTGCCGAAGCGCATTAAAGATGAACTATATAAAATCTTAAAAACAGATCGTGTAGGAGAAGCAATAGAAGAATTACAAGCCGTAGGGCTTCTCCCATTTGTCATGCCGGGATATCCTCGGTTATTCACAGAATGTAAAACATTCCTTTGGCAACACACACTTGAAGCCTTACACTCCTTAACAACCGCACAAAAACAAACAGATATTCTCTGTAAATTAGTGATATTAACTTTACACTATGCAGAAGAGTTTGGGATTAATACTGCCAAGAACATGTTGCTAAATAGTCAAATCAGCAAGGATAAAACAAACTCAACTATACATCTATGCCAGATGTATTTTAGGTATAGAAGTTTTTTCTCCAATCGAGAATACATTGCTAAACCTAAAGCGCTGCCCCGTTTTATCAAAGGTCTTAATAGATTTAATGAAATTTTTCGACAAATTGTATGTGCTTTCAACGCTGGTTTATCCACATCCGAAGAACTTCCATACAATAATATAAATACGACTGATGCAAATGGAAATAATAGTAATTCAAAACCAAATGAAATACTATACAAGTATAAACGTAAAAAAAGAGAAATAATAGAGAAGACAATTAAAACAGAGACTTCAATGTCTTTTAACGAATTAGAAAAACAAAAAAGACATCGACGCAACATAAAAAGGAGAGAACAACGCAAAAGGGCCAAAGTTCGAAAAAGAGAGGCAATAGAGAAAGAAACTCTAACAAATCAATAAAAAAACAATAACGTATGTAGAAATATAAGTATTTAATATCACTTACATACTGTAATGTGAAAACAGGCTTGTTTCCTTTCATACTTTACATAGCAATATCCAGCCTCTTTCATATCATAAAGAGCTCGGGCCAATGCTTCTTTTAGTTTTCCATCTGTTGTTTTTCCTAATCGATCAAAACGAGTATATGTAATATCTATTGTCGTTCCATAAAAATGTGCAGAATTTGGAGAAGCATTAACATTTCCACTTCGCTTTAATCGTTTTACGTCCTTACGAGTTCTCAAAACACTTGTAATAATAAAACGACTTTCTGTACCTGAATAGTCTTGAAATCTAATTCCCAACTCTAACAAAAAGTCAGATGCTTCTGGTATAAGATAAGGGATTGAATGTGTTAACCTATCAACCTTATAATATTGACAATCTGAAATTTTCTCCAATTTCTTTTTATATATTTCCGCCTCATCACGATCTACTATAGGTTGAATCCCAATACGTTGAGCGGCTTCAAGATGAACGGAGTTTTTGTCATTAAAATCACGCCCATAATAAAATCTCTTTTTATTAAGTTTCTCTACAACATACGTTCGTTTGGGTTTAAGTTTTACGAATGCAGAGTCTTCCGCATTGAAATCTGCACTGATTAATTCAATCCTATGATACACAGCTACAACCCCATTATAAATACCATAAATAGCAAAAAAAGTAATCGACAGAGAGATTATTACAATGCCCCATCCTACAAATAAACGCCTATTACGAGGTAATCTAAAATATGATTCACACAAATCTTCTAAAAGAATAGAAAACCGGTGTAAGATAACCTTCCACCAGTATTCTATTTTTTTTCTTATATTAGTAAAAAAATTAAAACCGTTTATCACTATTTACTTTAATTATTTACATGTTTTTCTTTTATTAATCCTCATAAAAGAATAATAATCATAAAAATAAAAATTAAGTTTAGCTTTATTTAAACAAGCGTTTAGCTTTAAGGCAAAGGCTTTAAACCTTCCCAACGCACGTTCCATGTCCCATCTTTAGGAAAACCGGGATTCATTTCATCACACCCATCCCAACCAGCACAAAGCAACGCAACTGCCGTCAACAAACCGCCATTTCCTGGTAAATAAAGACGAAGACGAGAGTCTTGATAATTATGACCAGAAACTAGATAAGTATTAGTACGCTTCGGGACAACTAAAGCATCTACAGCAATTTGAGGCTCTCCTACACGACAAGCACACATCGAAGTCATTGGATAATCCCATCCCCAAGTTTTCCCCCAATTCCAATTATCCCAAACCCAATGCAAAGTGTTTTTCATATAATCCTCTCTTACAAGATTACATTTCGGAAAAATACCTAAAGCCCCGAGCACAGCCATATGGTCCTGAGTAAATCTAATATCTCGATAAGTATCTATTGCTGTCTCTGCTGCCAAATAAAGTGGCCCATATTTGGACGAATAGACACTATCATTGATATAAGCAAGTGGAGAAAGCTTATCTCTCATTTCTTCCCATTCCATGTGTCTGCTTACCCCCTTACGCTCTCGCCATTGTTGAGCAATACCCATTGCAAAATGCCATTGGGATAACTCGAATGGAGAATTGATCGTCTCTGCTGCACGCAGTGTTTCTTGTGCGGGGATAGCACCTTTGAGTATATATCGTCCTTCCAAAGTGTCATAACATGCAAAATCATACATAAACTCAGCAGTTTCCTGCACTAAGTCATAATAACGATCGATAATCTCCTGAGAGGGATTTGCCCGATAAACCAATTCTGCCAAATAGATCAAATGAGGTTGTTGCCATATCAAGAAACTACCGACCTTAGAAGGAGCTTCCAAGCCAGATGGATCAGTCATTTTCATCCATCTTACCCCTCTAAATCCCTGACGCTCAGCAATATATTTTGCAATAGGGCGGGCATCATGATACCATCTAAGGGTTCTTTCCAATAATTCAGGGTGTCCCCAAAGAGCAAACTGTGCCTGATGCCACCAAATCATCTCCATATGATATTTTCCAAACCAAGAGTTATAGGTAAGTCCGGTCTCTTGCGGAGGTGTCTGACCAGCACAATTGACTGCGAGTAAGTATTGACTTAAGACTACTCTACGCTCCAATTCTTTGGCACCCTCTGCTGTAGCTTGAGAAAAATCGACCACAGCACCATCATACCAATAGGTATGCCAATATTCTTGAGTAGCTTTTGCCACAGACGAAAAGTCTTCCGGTTGTATCTCTTCTGAAACTTTGGGAGCAAATTCACAAGTAAAACTGAAATTCCCTATAGATGGAGTAAGAACAAAGGCGTTGTCACCCAATCGTGCAATAGATACTTCTGCTGTTGCTGGCCATTGCACAGCGACACTATATGTGTAATCTTCGATTTTTTCTCCATCCGGCTCCATCGGAACAGTTACCTTGGGGAACCAATGGGTCAAAACCAATCTATTAGCAGCCTTCAAAGTGTCATATGTGTAATGACGGTTAGCATCATCAATCCAAAGACAAGCATCGTCACAATGTCCCCCTGTCGGATAAGGCATCCTAATGATCAAAGATTTGGGAGTCTCGGCCTCGATGCTAATAGCAATCATATCTTTGTCCGGACTACAGAGAGTTTGAACCCGCATAGGTTCTCCTCGTAATTTATAACTACTATTTATCGTGCCTCGCTCTAAATCCAAAGTTTGATCAATATCCTCAAAAGCCTCATATCCGACATCATCTGGCAAGTAAAGCCCTACACACCCAAGATGCAAACGGTGCGGATTAACACGAAACCAATTACTAGCTTCTTGCTGGCGTCCCTTTTCCTTATATTGTGTTGCATATAACTCTTTATGTCCATGACCAAAATCAAACTCAGACAAAGTCTCTTCAAAACGATATCCTTTGGGGTTATCAAAACTATGCCATCCCCACGAACTCTGTGTTCCTAACGGAACACCCTTAGAATATCGCTCAGGGAAAGTTTGCAAACCTGTTGCATCGACAGAATATGCAAAATCACCATTACCTACCGTGAGTGTCGAAAGGGAATCAAACGATTCAACATGTGGATTATTCCTCTGCAGTAACGCATGCCGATCAATCGGCGGCAATTCATTCTTTTGACAAGAAACCACAATAGGCAAAAATGCCAACGCTATAAGATAATAGGCCGTTTTCATATCGTTTATCTCATTTATTTTAAAATATATTTTTTGCAAATATACATAATCTAACGCTAATGGGAAAAATCTACCGCACAAAAAAGTATTCTTTATCAAAATAAAAGGATATAAATTTACTTTTTGACAAAATAATCACTATATTTGCAAACTATATATTATTTTATATGTACGCACAACAATAAATAACAAAGAGTTTTTTTGGGGGGCACCGCTCTTCGCATACTACATTTTGTCCGCACTTCCATACTTTGATGATGCTCAATATTATTATCGCTTTTACAGATTAATACAAATTCATATGAAAGAACTTGAACTCAAGTACGGGTGTAATCCCAATCAAAAGCCTTCTCGAGTATTTATCGAGGAGGATGAACTTCCCATCACAGTGCTTAACGGCCGTCCGGGCTATATCAACCTACTCGATGCACTAAACTCATGGCAACTAGTCAGAGAACTCAGAGTTGCCACGGGGCTTCCTGCTGCAACTTCTTTTAAACACGTCTCTCCTGCCGGAGCTGCCGTAGGGTTACCTTTGAGCGACACTTTACGCCAAATCTACTTCACAGGAGACGCCCCCCTTACACCGTTGGCAGCGGCATATGCTCGTGCCCGCGGAGCTGACCGCATGTCCTCATTCGGAGACTTCATTGCCCTGAGTGACACCTGCGATGTAGCAACTGCCCGTCTCATCCAAAAAGAAGTTTCTGATGGAGTCATCGCTCCAGACTACGACCCCGAGGCTCTAGATATCCTCCGCCAAAAACGTAAAGGCTCCTATTGTATCCTCCAAATGGATCCCGAATACATACCAGCTCCTGTGGAAAAGAAACAGGTCTTTGGCATCACATTCGAACAAGGACGAAATGAAATCAATCTTGCAGACAACTCCCTTTTTGCTCACATCCCAACTGCTAATACTTCCATACCAGAGGATGCCCGCCGCGACCTTATCATCGCGCTCATTACACTAAAATACACCCAGTCCAACTCCGTCTGCTACGTCAAAGATGGTCAAGCTATCGGCATCGGAGCAGGACAGCAAAGCCGTATACACTGCACACGCTTAGCCGGCAACAAGGCAGACATTTGGTATTTGCGACAGCACCCCAAAGTACTCAACCTCCCATTCCGTTCGGACATTCGTCGCGCTGATCGTGACAACACCATAGATGTATACATCTCTGAAGACCATGATGATGTACTGCGCGAAGGCACATGGCAAAATTTCTTCACTACTCGCCCAGAAGTACTCTCTCGTTCAGAGAAACAGGCGTGGTTAGAAACACTCACAGACGTAGCATTAGGTTCTGATGCCTTTTTCCCATTCGGAGACAACATCGAGCGTGCCCACAGAAGCGGAGTTCGCTATATTGCCCAAGCAGGAGGTTCCGTACGTGATGATCATGTTATAGAGACATGCAATCGCTATGATATCGCAATGGCATTTACAGGCATTCGCTTGTTCCATCATTAAGATATACTTTTTTGGAACATCAAAAAGGAATTTTACTTATCTAAATAATATACATTGATGTAAATTGTTTTACGTTATTTGTAAGGGTAATCTTACGATAGCGTAAAACTTTTTTATATAGACTTTTAGTAGTAAAGACAGGATACCCTAAAATAATCAGATTTAATTATCGAGATACATCGTTCATTGTTTTAAAGCTATACAATTAAGAAATAAACACATAGAAGAGCATTATTACATAAAGAACACAGCGCGCTACGTTAGACAATACAAGCACGCTGTGTAAAACAAAACTCTATGTAAAACAGAATAATAAAGAGTTTTAATACAATATAATAAGACAATAATGGAACGTACAAGCATTAAACTTGATATCTCTTATATTGGCAAAGAGGTCTTTTCTCTCTCACGTTAATAAATGATAATTACATAATGATTATTTAGTTTTTATCTAGCATCAATTTTATGCTTTGTCTCACTACCTATCCACATTTATTCTCTACTTTATTATGTTACAAAGAATAGATATGCACAATCTGCTAACTTTAGAGCAGAAATAATCACTCACGATGAGAAGTCAAGCACCGAATAACAGAGTCGGGAACAGAGATCATCGTGCCATGTTTATGCCCCAAAGGGATCATAATACTATCTGAGTAGTCTGAAAATGTAACAAAATCTGAGGTTCGAGCAGCGCCAAAGCTATAACGACTATAGGCATCATAATAGATCAAGTAGTCACCTCCTAAAGACTCAGGACGTATCACAGTGGGTCCCTCACACATTCCCTCTGTAAATGGTGCAGATACTTCAGACCAAGGACCTTCAGGAGAAGGGGCAAAAGAAATGCGTAAATTGCGACAAGGTCGCGTGTTATCCTTCAAGACCATGACGTAGTCCCTCTCTCCACGACAGACAAGGGTAGCATCGATAACAGAAAAGCCTGGCTCAAAAAACAGCCGTGTTGGGGAAAATGTGAGAAAATCGCGCGTTGTGGTGCAATAGAGGCGATGATTGTTACGATGTTCCTCCAAATAATCGGGATAGGCTCCAGGAATGCACGAAGCCCAAATGATATAAGTCAAGTTCTGATATGGATCATGGAAAAACTCAGGGGCCCAAACATTTACAGTAGATGTGTCATGTTCCATGACGGGGAGGAAACGAGGGGTGTCCCAAGTGATCAGATCTGAAGAGGAAGAAAATCCAAAACCACGCATACCTCTCCATGCACAGGTCCAAACCAATCGAAACGAACCATCAGCCGATCTATGAATACTCGGATCTCTCATGACAGGTGTAGCCCCCTCCGGTATCACGCTTCCTTCGGGGATAAAACATGCTGGAGCCAGCCAAGAGCCTGCAATAGAGTCCCAATGGACTCCGTCTCGGCTATAGATGAATCTAAGTCCTCCATCTGCAGGCTCATGAAAGCTAGTAGAGAGCCACACCCTCTGCTCCGTCTTTTCCCCTTGAGGACAGCAAGAAGTCAAAAGAGTGACAATCATTGTTAATGAAACGATAAGCCTATGAAAATGATCTAATGATCGTAATACTCTGGAATATAATTGACAATTATTTCTCATAAAACTTTATTTATTTCTATTCAAACATACTTTTAATCTTCTGTTTAAATCTATTTAAAAAACTATCCTCTGGGGTGCAATGACGACAATCCCGAAATTTCTCTAATAACTCTTTCTCACAGCTATCCAATTTCTCCGGGACATAGACAGAAATCCGAATCACAATATCTCCTCGCCCATGGCGATTGACAGTAGGCAATCCCTCTCCGGAAAGGCGCATTATAGTCTCAGGCTGGGTGCCTGGAGCAATGCGTATTTTCTTTTTACCTTCAATCAATGGCACTTCAATTTCGCCTCCAAGAGCAACCGTTGGGAAATCAAGTAAGAGTGAATATATCAGATTGTTGTTGTCCCTGATGAAATTCTCATTACGCTCCTCTTCAATGAGAATATACAAATCGCCATTAATACCTCCTCGGCGAGCAGCATTGCCTTTACCCTTCATGGAGAGTTGCATTCCATTAGAAACACCTGCTGGGATGTGTAGATCGACGATTTCCTCTCCCATTACAATTCCCTCCCCATTACAGTGAGTACAGCGAGTTTTGATCACCCTGCCTGATCCGTGGCAATCCGGGCAAGAAGTCTCTGTCTGGACTTGTCCTAAGATAGTACGCATGACCTTCCTTACACGTCCTCTACCGCCACAAGTTTTACAAGTCTCCATGGCAGTACCATCTTTAGCTCCGGTGCCTTTACAATGCTGACAGGATATATATTTTTTTACTTTCAGGGTCTTATCGACACCATGCAAAATGTCACTAAGATTGACGCGTATCTTAACACGAATGTTGGACCCAACATTGACTTCAGAGTCATCGCTACCAAAACCTCCAAAGCCACCAAAACCACCGCTACCAAAAAACTGCTCGAAAATATCAAAAGGACTTGATCCACTAAAACCACCCGTTCCGGGATCATTAAATCCAAATCTATCATAGCGTGCACGTCGCTCAGAATCACTTAAAACCTCATAAGCCTCAGCTGCCTCCTTAAATTTTTCCTCAGCTTCTTTGTCTCCAGGATTCTTATCTGGATGAAACTTGACTGCCAATCGACGATAAGCCTTTTTAATGGCATCATCACCCGCATCTCGGGAGACACCAAGAACCTCATAATAATCTTTTTTTTCCATATATAATTAAGCTGTTTTCTGTTTAAGATGGCGCGAATTTAATCTTTTTTAATCAATCTCGCAAATTTATCTCTTCCCTTTTCTAAAGTCCATAATAGAAATAAGAAAAGACTCTGAATAGAGATAGACTCAAAATTCTTTTATTACTTTACGATGTTCTAGCCAAGCAATCATATTAAGGACAAGATAATTCCAATTTTGAAATCCTTTGTTGATAATCGGAGATCCCATATCAGGGTTATAATACTCGTGCAATGCACCCTCTCGCTTAAGATCTTGTCCAAAGAGGATGATGGTTTTCTCAGCCATTTCACATGCCTCCTTTTTCATGCCATAATTTAGTAGTCCTCTAAAGACCATATAATTAGAAATACCCCAAATAGGGCCTTGCCAATTGGATGGGTTATGAGTAGCACGAAGGTTATACATTTTTTCAAGTTTAGAAAGCGTACGAACTCCATAAGGGGCACAAAATGTCCGCTCATTTAGGAGATTTTCCTGCACGATACGCTGAGCTTGTTCTTTTGTAGCAATGCCAGCCCACAACACCATAAAGCCCGACCACGATCCAATACGCTGGATCAAACAAGGATAATCGCGAGCCCCCCCCTTCATGCAGCACCATTTTCTTTCCGAAGATATATTGAGATTCTCCCTTATATGGTAAAAGGTTGAGATCAACCGAATAATACATCCCATCTTTTTCATCCCAACAATGAGTGCGAACCGCCCGTAATAAAGTATCAGAATCTTGTTCGTATTGTGTTTTAGTCTCCGGCATATTTAAGCATTCGGCAAGATAAGCCATGGCACACAATTCTTTATACATCAAACAATTTAGATAAATAGATGCCGAACTGCCTTTAGGACGGAAAAATGTAGCCGGATCATTATCCACTCCTATAGCCAAATCATCTTGCCAAAAATAGAGTCCTGTCTCCAAATGACGATGATGTAATTTATAATTTTCGATAAAAGCCTGCATTCGAGGGAAAGCCTCTCTCAACCATTCCGCATCACCAAACATTTGCTGTACAAGAAAAGCTGCATGTTGGGCTAAACAAGGCTTATGCATATTAGTCGCATAAATATCTGTAGGTTTGATCTTATCTGGATTAGTATCAGCATCTATCACCATCGGCATATAACCATCTTCCAATGATGTATAAGCTAAATAATTTAAGACACAGCCCTGTTCATAAACCAAAGCTTCACAGAAGTCTGATTCATCTCCAATATCTGTTAATATCTGACGAAGAGCAATATTAGAAAGCCAGGAATCCCAATCCCAAAGCACATGGGCATATTGACGACTGCCCGGAGTCAAGTAAGGATAAATAAATGCTTCACCCGATGGTTGTCGGTACATCTGTTTGTAGTCCCTATAAATGTGATGTTTGATCAACTGACGACACTCTGCTGTTGTCTTTAAACGGGCTTGTGATTCGTAGTCAACAAAGAAAAAAACACTCAAATAAAAAAAGAATATAATTTGCCTCATAATTAGAAACTAAATATCAACGCCTTATCCGATTTGAAAATAGACCTAATAAATTAATTACACGTGAAACAAAGCACAAAGGCTATCAAAGCGATCTAAAGAAGCTTTCCCAAACTTGGACATTTGTCTACGAGCAAGATCGTATGGCAATTCTTGTTCAGGGTGTGACTTACTAAAGAACTTGTCAGCCAAACAGATCAATTTTTCTTCTAACGTCTCAGGGAGATAATCCTGCTCTTCAAGTGGAAGTTTCTGTTCTATAACCTCCAAGGCTGTAATCCCACTACCAGTATGATGCAAGCAGATGGAAGCAAATATACTCATATCTACACCATGAACTGCACCCCATTCATGCAACATTGACGAACCAATGACTCCATGAGTGATATAAGGATTGTCTCCATAACAATGTATACAAGGAGCATCACATCGACCTATCCCAATGTCATGAAGCATCGCACCACAATGCAGGATACTCTTATCTATGGGCATCCCTTGACATTTCTCTGAACACGCTATGGACAAAGCCTTTTCTGCGACTTGTGAACTATGAGCTAGTAGTAGTCGTCGCATCTCATTATCTTCCGGATAGAAATAAGCGATGACTGTGAGTGGATTTAATTTATCATATTTCATAAATAACCTTTTTAAGGATTAAACTTGTGTATTCTATTTTTTATTATTATTTTCGCTTCGCAAATATACAAATTTTGATATAATATGTTCCGTCTAGTATCTCTTTTTTTTATCATAATCTGCCACTACCTCCTCTTCCCCTCCTATACAGATGCAAAATGCGACTCAACTAGGAGGACTAATGTACTTCTTGGGGTGGAACAGACAAACGTATATTTGCCCATGCTTAAAAATAAACGAATCGCATTGGTAATCAATCATACTTCAGCTGTGAAACAAAACGAAGAGAAATGGATGCCTCTGCCGGACACCTTAATAAAATGTAATATAGATATCCGATGCATCATGGCACCAGAACATGGATATAGAGGAACAACTGGTGCCGGAACACACGTGGCAGATACCAACGATCCTGCTACGGGTCTTCCGATATATTCGCTTTATGGAAAGACAAAAAAACCTCAAGCAGAATGGCTAAAAGATGTGGACCTTATTGTCTTCGATATGCAAGATGTCGGCACTCGATTTTATACCTATCTTTCCACCTTATTTTATGTATTGGAAGCTTGTGGCGAACAAGGCAAGGAACTATTAATCCTCGACCGGCCCAATCCCAATGACACAATAGATGGGCCCACGAGAAAAAAAGAATTTAAGTCTTTTGTTGGAATCATACCTATTCCCATTTTGCATGGATGTACTTTCGGAGAATTGGCTCAGATGACGATCGGAGAAAAATGGATTACCCAATCACCCCCAAAACTTTACATTATCAAATGTAAAGGATGGAAACATGGGGAGAAATATAATCTCCCAATCGCTCCATCTCCCAATCTTCCCACTCCACAAGCTATCAGTCTTTATCCCTCACTATGTCTCTTCGAAGGCACTGATGTAAGTGTTGGTCGAGGAACTGATTTTCCATTTGAGGTATTTGGGCATCCAAAAATGACAGGACAATTTACATTTACGCCCATGCCTTCTCCCTCTAATCAAAAGCCACTCCAACAGGGCAAATTGTGTAGAGGAGAAGACTTAAGGGCAGTGACTCCTAACAATGGATTTTACCTCACTTATCTCATCCAAGCATCTCTTCAATTAGGGCAAGGATGGATCACACATCCCAATTTTTTTGACATGCTTGCCGGAAGTGATAGTCTTAGGCATCAATTAGAACGAGGGCTTAATGAAGAGGAGATACGTCTTTCTTGGCAAGAAGACCTATACAATTATAGGGTGATAAGAAAAAAATATTTGTTGTACGAAGAAAAAACAAGATGACAATAAGAGCAGGAAAAATATTTAATCGGAGTATACATTTATTGATTATTATCTTCTCCGCAATATCGATAGCTATTTACTTATCGGTACGTTTTTCTATTGCACAACATTCCATCTGCAACAATGTATCACACACTCTATCAGAGTTTTTAAAGGCGGATGTTAAGATCGAAGAAGTCGAAATTACCCCTTTCAACCAAATCGCCTTCAATGGCTTTTTACTTAAAGACAGAAGTGGAGATACACTACTCCATGCACATCGTGCTATGATGGGTATCGAATTATTTTCATTACTCAAAGGAGACATACAGATTTCCACCATACAGTTGATAGGCTGCCGAATTAACATTTATAGGTCCAATAATGGCGAACCCAGCAATGCTCAATTTATCATTGATGCTTTTGCCCCTAGACAAAGTGACCATAGAAGAAGATTTATCAAAGATTTACACATTAACAATATAGGCATACGAAAAGGTTATCTCTCCTATCACGTACAAAATGCACCGCTTATCAAAGATCGATTTGATGTAAACCACATTGTATGTCAAGAAATCAACGCAAACTTACGGAACTTTGAAATCAATGACCAAAGCACACTCAAATTAGATCTGAAAAAGCTTAGAATTGAAGAAACCTTTGGTATTGTCTTAAGGCAAGTTGAGGGGCACATACAAATCGATAATTACAAGACTAGTTTAGAGAATTTAGATATTCAATTAAATAATTCTAGACTCCAAGCTAAAAGATTGGAAGTAGATAATCATCTGATGCAGACTTTACGACAGGCAGACAATGAGTTCTCCTGCATACAGACACAAGATCTCCAACTTTTAATCTCACCAGAAGACTTTAATTTATATTTTGGACAACACAATCATATTAAACAGCCAATATACATCCAAATGGACATCAAGGGCAGTAATCAGAAAATCTCCATTCCCAATTTGGAAATGACATTTACTGATAACCTAAACATAAACGCTGGACTCACCCTTTATAAACCATACCTTATCCTAAACAGCACATACGATTTGAACCCAAACGAGAATTTATGGATGGTAAATATCCGTTCATCTCAAGCATCTCCTTCTGCGATCAATCTACTTCTCTCAGGAATTCTATCGAAAAAAAAATGTAATAAGATAGCTCCGATAATCGAACGGCTAGGAGTTCTCTCTTTTGTGGGACATTGTGAAGGGTCATATCAAACTATGCAGTCTTTGGGAGAAATAAACACCCAAAATGCCGGCGGCATCTACATTGGATCCTCAATCGATCACTATACATCGCTTATCCCAGAACTACTGCATCATAAATCAGAGGGAACGGTCCACTATATAGGAAATATAAAAACCCACCAACTACATATTGGACATATTTTGAATCTTACAGATGCCGGAACATTGGATGCAAATCTAGATGTAAGGCTCTCTCTCCCCAAAGATCATTCTCCACAAGCCTCTATCAAAGGAAATATTAATTCCTTTTACTGGGCGGGACACAATTACAAAGAGGTTACTCTAAATACTAATCTACAGAGAGACAAATACAATGGAGAAATCACACTCAAAGACATAGACGGAGAAATTGGAATCAAAGGAATAGCCCACCTAACAGACACACTCCGAGACATTAAGTTCTTTGCCGATATCAATCATTTCCATCCCCATAGGCTCAATCTGACCAAGAACAAATATATGAAAGATATCGGGTTTTCAGCGAAAGTGGAAAGTCACATACAATTTGATAAATGGGACGACATCAACGGCACTTTAAAAATTGAGCATATTGGCATGACTTCTCTTTTAGACTCGATTCGGCTCAATGACATTAAGCTTGTCTCTTTTTCTAATATTGACTCATCTGATATTCGGATATCATCTCCTATAATATCGTTATATTATAAAGGAAATGAAAAAATTTCCTCCATGCTTTCCGATGCACACGACATTGTTAAGCAACATTTTTCGGGAAATGAGAAAAACTCTAGTTTGAAAATCAAAAACAGAAATAACAACACCTCTCTTATAGTCCCCAATGAAATAAGAGTAACACAAAACGACCATCAATACGACTTTTCCGGCACTTTTTTTGAGAATCGCTACATCAGCGAATTTTTAGGATTACCTCTGTCTATACATAGAGATATTACATTTAATGGGAACATCAATACTGCTGCTGACCATCTCTATGCAGAGATAAACATCCCTCACATAACATATCGAGATCACCACATTCAAAATCTGAGTGGAACAATCGAAAACAGATATGACACATATGGGAGTGACTCAATACCATACCTTTATTTTGCTGGCGATGGTGTATGTGTTAAAGGTAACACTATTTGGGAAGGGCATCTCTTAGGAGAGTGTCGTCATAAAAAACTGATCTCAATGATGACTTTTGATCACATTGCCCCTAGAAGTTCTATAAAATCAGTTATAGACATTTGCTCTAACATCGACACATCCTACAATTATTTACTTGACAGCATATCCATCACACCACGAATGTTGGAAATCAATAGCCACCCATGGCAAAGTACTCCCATACTTATCTATAGAGAAACACCTCAATTATGGGCTTTTTCTGGTGCAATCACTCACATATCACCACATTCAGTTCATCCCAACAACTCCACTAGAAACAATCTTAAATCGGACTCTATCCCCTCTATTATAAAGTCTTTGAGTGCCAAAGGACACATTGACACCCAATCCCTTCCTAAAGTTGAAATTGAAATGCAAAACTTCGATCTTGAAGACATATTCAGTTTTATAGACAGCAAATATTTGAACTTCGGAGGAAGCACAACAGGAACGCTTTTAATAGACATGCAAGATAGCATACAACATTTTTCAGGACATAAACTATTTATCGAGGAATTCTCATATCAGAATTCTATAATCGGTAATGCCTTTTATGACATGCAGTGGAATTTAAAACGCAATCATATGTCTCTGATGTGCAATGTGGACGAAAAAAGCAAAATCTTCGGAGAAATCTATTTAAACCCCAAAGGAATAAAAGACTCTCTTTACCTTACATTTGACACCGAAAAACTACCCGTGGACTTCCTTTCATTTTGGATCGGAGGTGTGCTCAACAACTTTAAAGCACAATCCTCTGGAATAATCCAACTTTATGGCACAACTGACCGCCTTCACCTTGAAGGTACACCCACTCTCCAAAACGTTTCATTCTCCAATGACTTTTTAGGGACATCATTCTCTTTCGATGCACCCATCTATCTCTCCTCCATGCAGCCAACAGCTATCAACCAAAATAGAAGCGGAAAAATCAAATTAGATAACATCACGCTCCGAGATGTTTCAAAAGAGACTTGTACCCTGACCGCCGAGATCGATCATAGACATCTTTCAGACATTCGATATCGAATAGACATAGACATTCCCGAAAAAAGAAACACAGGTTTTCTCATTTACGATCATCCATATAAACCAGATAATAACACTTTTTGGGGTAGTCTTTATGTCCACGGGGCATGCCGCCTGACCGGAGAGAACAATACCCATAACATTAATATCTCTGCTCATGTAGCAGGCAACTCCAAATTCTATCTCTCTCCTAGTGAAAATACACTTTCTGAAGGAAGTTACAATTTTCTCACTTTCCGAAACAAAACTCCTCATACTCTCATACAACATACTCCTCGTTTAGAAGAGAGTAAAACTCTTTTGCCAAACACAAAAAACCTTCCAAGCCAATCCCGTATCACAGCCGATCTTATACTAGAGATGACCCCAGAATGCCGAATAAATGTCCTAATGGATCCTCTTGCAGATGACAGACTTACTTGTCAGGGATATGGTAATCTCAATGTTAAATATAACACACACGCACCTATTACCCTCCTAGGTAGCTATAACATGACTAGTGGTAAATATACAGTAACGATGCCTGGAGACATGATGAGCAAAGACTTTAACATAGAGAGCGGTAGTAGCATAACGTTCAGTGGTGGAACAGAAGACGCAAATCTAAATATCCATGCAACATATTCCATCCCTTCCGTCAATCTAACCGATTTGGATGAAAGTTTTGCAACACTCTCCTCCCTATCACGAACTACAGTCCCTGTCGATTGTAAACTTTTGGTTTCCGGTGAGCTACAAGCTCCTCAAATTGCTTTTGACGTCGAGGTTAAACGTGTATCGACAGATGTACAGGCGATGGTACGCAACATCATTGGGACCTCAGACATGATGTCTAGGCAAGCGTTTTATCTACTCCTTTTTGGCAGATTTTATACACCTGACTATGCAACAGCGGCTAGCACACATAGCGGATCAGAAATAGCATCATTTGCTTCTGCCACACTTACCTCTCAACTAAACCACCTACTTGGACAAATGTCAGACTATGTATCCATCGGAACTCATTTTCGCAGCGATAAAGGAGATTTCTCTGACATGGAAATGGACTTGGCACTCTCCACACGATTACTCAACAACCGACTTTTGCTCAACGGAAACTTTGGATATAGAGACAGAAATAATAACATTGGAGCAAACAACACTACTAACTTTATCGGAGATTTCGATGTTGAGTATTTTATCAATCCTACCGGCACCTTCCGCCTCAAAGCTTATAGCCACTACAATGAGCGAGACTACGGCATCAATAATGCCCAAACTACCCAAGGGGTTGGGTTTGTATTCCGCCGTGAATATGAAAATATTCAAGAATTGCTAAAAAGGAAAGTTCGGTAAAAGAATAAAGAAGTTTTCCAAATTGGTCATTAGAACATTTATAAACCATTTGAGATTTAACAAGCAAACGATTGTAATTGCGAAAAACTATCTAACAATTGTCGTGAGTTAATAAGTACAAGGGGAACTAATAACGGGCGCACTTTCAGCACCTTCACACCGAAGCAAATCATAAAGTTCTGGGCGCCAATCTTTACGCACTTCCGGAGTATACGTGCGTATACCAAAAGATTCTGCAGCCCGACAGTTAGCAGGAGCATCATCAATAAACAATGTCTCTTCTGGACAATACCCAGACTCATCAAGTAAATGACTAAAAAGTCGAGGATCAGGTTTTACCATGTGTAGCTCACACGAAAGCCATAAATACTCAAAGAGTTCCTCTGAGCAATAACCGGCAGCCTCAAATAAAGGTCGGCAATGTTCCCAATGAGGGATGTTTGTGTTACTTAGTGCAGAAACTCGATAACCCAAAGAACGCAAATCAGAGACTGCTTGAAGGCGATAATGGGGAATCCCATCTGCCATAGCACACCAAGCATCCAGTAACTCTTGATCTGTTGGAAGAGGGCGAAATAAATATCTCATAAGGCAAGCCGAAGATATGCGCTGCCTCAAAACTTCGCAAAACTTAGGAACAGAGAGTTCTCCTCGCTCGATTTGATCAAAAATACTCTGCTGATGAGAAAGAGAAAGCAAAGTGTCAATCTCATAAAAGCCTAACGATCGAAAGGCTGATTTACATCGTTCAGGATTCAAATCTAAGAGAACGCCTCCAAAGTCAAAAATCAAATTTTTAATCATGATGTCTTAGATATCAATAGTTTTCGATGCGAGAAGCATCTAATTTTAAGAAGATAAACAAAAGTATCGTAAATGACCACATACCAGATCCGCCATAACTCAAAAAAGGAAGCGGGATACCGATAACAGGACAAAATCCAATGACCATACCGACGTTAATCAAGACATGAAAGATGAATATGGATGCGACACAGTAACCAAAAACCTGGGCAAACATCGTCCTCTGCCGTTCTGCTAAAAATAGAAGGCGAAGAATCAAGGCTCCATAAAGAGAAATCACTAAAGTGGTTCCCCAAAAACCTTCTTCTTCTCCAATAGTACAGAAGATGAAATCAGTATTTTGCTCAGGGACATATTTAAGTTTAGTCTGTGTTCCCATTAAGTAGCCCTTCCCTTCAAATCCGCCACTACCAATAGCAATGGCAGCTTGATGAACATTATAGCCTGCTCCTTTGGGATCGTCTTTCATCCCCAATAAAACTTCAATACGAATACGCTGATGATCATCCAACTTTTGAAAAGCGTAATCTGCGGAATATAAAAAGCCTGTAAACAGAATGGTAAGAAGGCTAACCATCAAGTATGGACGCAACTTTTGGACTAAGAAAAGCCAAGTGCCATACACTACATTAAAAGAGCAAGCAATCCAACAAAACCATCTATACTGTACGTTAAAAGACTCATTTGAAATGTAGAGAGAAACAAAATACCCTATGACGAGAAGCACTAGATTGACAATAAAGGAGACCTTAGTTGCAATTTTATCTTTAGCATAGAACAACATCATACCTACGAAAAAAATCGAAATAATGGTCAAAACAATTTCCTGCCCTAAAAGGATCTGTGATCCTGTCTCCATATCCATACTATATTTTAATCCCAAAACAAAGATAAGAACCAAAGCAAAGGCCGCAAAAAGGACGATGCCAGACATCCCCTGTCTATAAAGAAGAAGAATAAAAGAGAAATATACTAATGCTGATCCGGTCTCTCGCTGTAGAATGATGAGCACAATGGGAAGAAGTATCACAAGAACGACTTTAAGGAAACCTGAGAGGGAAAGGAACTTAAAGTTATACGTGTTAAACAACCACGCCAACATTAAAGCAGTCGCCGTCTTACCAAATTCTGCCGGTTGGACTCGTAAACTGCCAATTTCAAGCCAAGAATGTGAGCCTTTAATATCGGGCGCGATAAATATGGTGACGAGTAATACTATAAGGGAAACAACATAGATAGCTGGAGCCCAAAACATATAAATACGAACATCTAAACTCAAAATCAATCCGATGAGTAAAAGAGCCAATGATATCCATACGAACTGCTTTCCTGAGGGCGTCTCAAAATCAAATATACTCGTCTCCTCAAAATTGAAACTAGCAGCGTAAATCGTAAACCATCCAATGAAAACCAATATAAAAAATAATGCAACAGTCCACCAATCCATGGATCGCATATAATCAGAAAACTTTCTAACGGCCATGACGAGAATGTGTTATTTAAATTTCATGAATTGCAAAGTCGATGCCTTACGCATGTTATCCTCAAGGTAAGTGCGTGATGGAGCTATCATACCAGTCAAATACTTCTCGATGACAAGACTACCAATAGGGACTCCATAGGTCGCACCAAATCCAGCATTTTCGACATATACACAAATAGCAATTTGAGGATTATCCTTAGGAGCAAAACCCATGAAAACCGAATGGTCTTTGCCATGAGGATTTTGTGCTGTTCCGGTTTTACCACAAACTTCTATTTCTGGTAAATTAGCCAAACGACATGTACCTGAAGTTACCGCACTACGCATTCCTTCAACAATCAGTTCATAATATTGTGGATCGACCATGGTGTAATGCTTCTCCAAAAAATGCTCCGGTATCATAGTGTCTTGTATCGCTTTGATCACATGAGGAGTATAATAAAAACCTCGATTAGCTATAGTCGCACCGAGATTGGCAATCTGTAAGGGTGTCGCTAAGATCTCTCCCTGACCGATAGAGATGGATACAACATTTAGAGATTTCCATCTAGTTGTTCCAAAAGCCTTATTGTAATATGCCACATTAGGGATGAACCCTCGTTTCTCACTAGGAAGGTCAATCCCTAATTTATAACCATATCCCATAGAAACCATATAATCCTTCCAAAGATCAAATGACTCTTGAAGTCCACCTTTATATTTAGGGTGATCCACCATCGAACGAAAAGCATAACAAAAGTAAGCATTACACGAAGTAGCAATCGCAGGAACCAAGGCAATAGGAGATGAATGAGCGTGACATCCTAGTTTAAATTTTCCCACTCGATAACCCATCGAACAAGAGGCGACAGAATGAGATGAAATAATTTTCTCCTGCAAAGCAATAAGTCCTTGTGTCGGTTTGAACGTCGACCCTGGAGGATATGCCGCTTGAATAGCACGATCATATAGAGGCTTATAGGGATTGCGTGACAACTCTCGATAACGACTCCCTCGCTGACGTCCAACAAGAGTCGAAGGATCAAATGTCGGACTAGATACCAAACAAAGTACTTCTCCGGTTGCAGGTTCTATAGCAACGACTGCGCCCACTTTATTTTTCATCAATTGCTCAGCATAAGCTTGCAAATCTGCATCTATAGCGAGAGTTAGATTCTTGCCGGGAATAGCAGGCACATCATTCTCTCCATCATGATAACTACCTTGCAAGACTCCATGTGCATTACGAAGACGAACCTCTTTACCTTTAATACCCCTCAAATAAGTCTCATAGCTCTTTTCCACCCCCATATCTCCAACATAATCTCCTCGCTGGTAATACCCATCTTTTTCTATCTCTCGAGAAGAAACTTCTCTAATACTTCCTAAAACAAGAGGCGCTATAGAACGGCGATATTGACGAATGGTACGCGGTCGAATTTCAAAACCAGGAAACTTATATAACTTTTCTTGTAAAATCCCATAATCCTCCCCTGACAACTGAGAAGAAAACATCTGTAAAGTGTAAGGAGAATAACCTGGGTTTTTACGACGATTGCGAATATCCTGCATACGCTTGTCAAAAGTGTTCCGATCGATGCCTAAAGCATCACAAAAAGCTAACGTATCTAGACCTTTCATGTTACGGATCGTTACCATAAGATCATACGCAGGCTGATTAAAAACCAACTCCTCTCCATTTCTATCGTAAATCATACCACGAGCCGGATAACGTATTTGTGTATGCAGGGCATTGTCTAAAGCCTGGCGTTTAAGATCTTGATCTAATACTTGAAGATCAAAAAGACGTAACACATACATTACCAGAATCATCACAACGACCCCAGTAATAATATAGCGACGTTTTTCTAATTCGAAATTATGCTTCATTGGTGATTGATAGAAAACTCTATTACTAAAACCAACAACGTGGTTAATAGTGTAGAAACGATAATCTTAAAAATCATATTTACCATGTTAAATGCAGAACAAGCTTCTGTAACATAAAGCAATACACAATAAATGGTAACTGAGACTAAAACAAATCGAGAAAACACACTTAGACTCAACATCTTTAACCCAGGACACCCTGATTTAATATCATCGGAAACAATAAACGAATGTAAAATAGGAAGTCGCAACCACATATAGGTAGAAGCTATTAAAGCATGCATTCCAAGAGTATTACAAAATAAATCAACCAATAATCCAATACAAAAACCCAATGTAATCTGTAACCACCGAGGCAACTGCACTGGCAACTTAATCATGCCATAAATATAAATAAGAGCAATGCCTCCTAACAGGTGTAATTTATTGAATATTAACACCTGCAATAAAACATAGAATAGTATTAAAATCAAATGATAAAAAAGGGCCATGACTAAATTGACTATATACCTTTATTCTCTAGATTTAAACGCTCCGTTTGCTTATTATTTGTAATAACATGTACATCATTCAAATTGCCAAAGTCTGTAAAAAGCGCCAAAACCAAAGTCACAAAATTATTATTATTATTGACACGAGATTCGACAACTGTACCTACAAGAATACCCTCTGGAAAAGATGAAGAATAACCGGAAGTAACTACAGTGTCTCCTGGTTGAAATACAACATTACGAGGTAAATCTTTCAACAAAATATGACGACTATCACAATCTTCCCAAACAACAGAGCCAAAAAAATCAGTATTTTTAAGTTTTGCACTTACTCTGATTTTTGGATTAAGCATACTTATAACTAAAGCATAATGATCACTTACATTAGCAACTATACCTACTACCCCATTATGATCTGCAACACCTAGATCTGCTTTGACACCGTGATTGCTTCCTTTGTCTAAAGTGATATAATTTTCAGATTGAATAATACTATTATTAACTACATGAGCTACGGCATAGCTGTATTGGCGGGTTTCTATGTAAGATATTTGTTCACCTTTAAGATGTTGTAGTTGTTGCTTCAAGTAAAGATTCTCCTCCTCCAATTGTCCTACACGATACATAAGGTCCTCATTTATAGCACGTAAAGCGAAATATTTGGTTATACGACTAGTCACACCATATAGAGATCCTGAAATAAGATTAGCACTACTCATCCACACACTTCGTTGATATGGATTATAAGAGCAAAGAAGAATGATACTCATAATCGCCAAAAACAGCCATACTAAAAAAGGGCTGTTTTTGGCGAGAAAAAGAAAGAGATTCCTCATAAAGGAAATTATTTCTTAAAATGTTTACTTAATAAGGAATGGATATCTTTCTACATTTTTCAGAGCGATACCCGTACCCTTTGCAACACATAAAAGCGGATCATCAGCCACCTTAAATTGGATTCCAATCTTTTCTTGCAATCGTTTATCAAGACCGCGAAGTAATGCTCCACCACCAGTGAGATAAATACCATTCTTGACAATATCTGCATACAATTCAGGAGGGGTAGATTCCAAGCCAGATAGAACTGCAGCCTCTATTTTTGAAATAGATTTCTCAATACAATGAGCAACCTCTTGATAACTTACAGGAACCTCCATCGGAAGAGCCGTCATTTGGTTTGGACCTCTCACAATATAATCCTCCGGAGGTGAATCCAAAACGGTTAAAGCCGATCCCACATTAATTTTAATCTTTTCAGCAGTAGCATTACCTACCTTAATATTGTGTTGACGACGCATATACTCCTTAACATCCTCTGTAAAATCATTACCTGCAATACGAATAGATTTATTAGAAACAATACCTCCTAAGGAAATTACTGCAATTTCTGTAGTACCGCCTCCGATATCAACAATCATATTTCCTTCAGGAGCCAACACATCAATACCAATACCTATCGCAGCTGCCATTGGTTCATAAATCATGTATACATCACGACCTCCCGCATGCTCAGAAGAATCTCGTACAGCACGTATTTCAACTTCGGTAGATCCCGAAGGGATACATACTACAACACGAAGAGAAGGTGAAAAGAACGACTTATCACCAAACGCAATTTTAAGCAGTCCTCTAATCATCTGCTCAGCAGCAGCAAAGTCTGCAATAACACCATCACGTAAAGGACGCACAGTACGCATCCCGGCAGGTGTTTTACCCTCCATTTGCTGAGCTTTGTGTCCAACGGCCACTAATTTATCAGTCTTATTGTCAAGAGCGACAATAGAAGGAGCATTAACAACAATTTTACTATTATGAATAATAATCGTATTAGCTGTTCCCAAGTCTATAGCGACCTCTTTAGTAAGAGAAAACAAAGACATTTCTGTTATAATTTAAAGTAAGTGACAGTGTAATAATCAATTTTGTTTAGAAAACCAAGAATGGATAGCCGTATCGTAAGAAGAAGAGACCCCAAAGGCCTGCTCCGCAAACCATATACGTTCCTCAATATCAGATAAAGCGCCCTTTTTAGTTAACATATTTGATAAAGCCGCATATTGAGCCTTAGAAGCAACAATAATAACATCCTTAAAATTTTTTGCTGCTGCTCGAATTAAAGAAATACCTCCGATATCGATCTTCTCTATGATACTCTGAAAATCAGCCCCACTTGCCACCGTGTCCTCAAAAGGATAAAGATCTACAATTACAAGATCTATTTCAGGAATATCATATTCTGACATTTGCTCTTGATCTCCTTCATTATCACGACGAGCTAAAATACCTCCAAAAACTTTAGGATGTAAAGTCTTAACTCGGCCACCTAAAATTGAGGGATATGAGGTTAAATCTTCCACTGCAGCACAAGGAACACCTAAACCTTCAATAAAGCTACGAGTACCTCCGGTAGATAAAAGTTGCACTCCTTCCGCATGAAGTTTATTTATAATCTCATCCAAGCCGTCTTTGTGAAAGACCGACACTAAAGCTGTCTTAATTTTTTTCACGTCACTCATAATATTCTACTTTAATTAGTTTGGGATGCAAATGTAATAAATATTTCTGACATACAATCATTTTGACATCCAAATTTTATCACAAATTTCTTATCTCCAATTTTCAACTTCAAAGGTTCTTCTAAGCGTCTATTAGATTGCTGATATTTCGGACAACATCCTAATGCATATTTAATACAATGTTTAGTAAACATTACTGGAACATTGGTAAGACGAGCATCTTCAAAAGCCTGATCGACAGAATCAATTTTCATATCTTGCAAAAAAGATTTTGCACTGCTGTTAATCACATTAGCCAAATATGTTTTAGGTATAATCTCTCTTGCATCACTTTTTTTTGCCAACGTCAAATATTCTGGCATGGTAAATCTATTTCGTTCCTCATCAAAAAATAATTTTCGATTTTCCTCTAAAAGAGCACTTGCTTCTCTTCGCAAATCTGATAATAAAGAAGATGGTATAAAATAGTCTTTACAATCAGAAACAACCAATTCAATCTGAGTTGGTTGAAATATTGTATCTCCAAATTTTTGAAGTTGTTTCAAGATATTATCTTTCTGAGAAGTTCGTGCTTTTTCTGCAGTCCATGATCTATAAGTCTGCGCTCTCACCCCATAGTCATCTATTAAATGCAATTGAAGTTGTTCTTGAAATATGTAAAGATATACCTTAATGGGAATTTTGCGAGAAGCAGATTTCTTTTGTAAAAGTTGGTCAAAACGATAGTCTAAATTACGATACAGTTGGCTTCCAATATGTATATTAGGTAAGACTTCACAAGGATTAGCTGGATACAATCGTTTTAGGCTTAAATCATTCTTATTCAATCTGAATCCAAAGTTTTTTCCATTCTTATCTTTGATTACTATTCCATCTCCATTATTTAACAATTCACTACGCAGAGCAATCGAAAACCACCCATTACCTACTTTATTTACAATTCCGATATATTCACCAACAGATTTTGGAAAATCCATATCCCATATTATCTCATTTTTTCCCTCTACCGTTTCTCGTCCTCCGTTAATAAAATATGTAGTAAAACCTCTGTTGAACGAGGCTTCCAAACGAGGTATAAAATTATAATGACATATTCCCTGAGACAAACTCTTACACTCAGGCATTTCTGTTAAAATATGATCTAATTTTTGTCGGTAATAGGCCGTCACATTTTTCACATAACTCATATCTTTTAGCCTACCTTCAATCTTAAAAGATGTTATCCCTGCTTCAATCATAGACTTTAAAGCAGAACTTCTATTCATATCTTTAAGCGACAAAAGATGCTTTTGTTTAAGCAATACATTACCTTTTGCATCCTCTAAATCCATCGGCAAACGACAAGGTTGTGCACACACTCCTCTATTAGCCGAACGCCCTGTCATCGCCGCGCTCAAATAACATTGGCCACTTACAGAAACACAAAGGGCACCATGTACAAAACACTCCAATTCGACATCAACACTTCTACTTATCTCGCTTATCTGGTGTAAAGAAAGTTCTCGAGCTAAAACAACTCGCTGAAAACCGAGTTGTTTTAAAAGTGCCACTTTGTCCGGTGTTCTATTATCCATCTGGGTACTCGCATGCAACTCTATCGGAGGAAGATTCATCTTCAGTAAACCATAATCTTGAATGATCAGAGCATCTACTCCTGCTTCATATAGTTTCCAGGCAAAAGACTCCGCTTCTAGCAATTCCTCATCTCGCAATATAGTATTGAGAGCCACATAAGTTTTTGCGCCATAACGATGTCCATACGAAGCCATTCTCTCAATATCTCTAATATCATTTCCTGCATTGGCCCGAGCACTATATCTAGATGCGCCGATATATACAGCATCAGCTCCATGATTAAAGGCCTCTATACCTATCTCTGCATCTTTAGCAGGAGATAATAATTCTATTTTCCGCATATTTACAACTCTGATTATCAAGTTACATTATTTATCCCAATTTTTCAAGTTCAAAACAAGTTGCAAAGCTACACCTTCATAATCTACACCTCTAAACCCAACAGTTCCTCCAATACGCACCTTTTTCCATAAATCCCATCCATAAACTAATTCGGTATAAAATCGTGTGTGTGGTACTTGCAATGTATGCAGTTGTATAAATTCAGTTATTTGGGAAGAAGACTTTATTCTACTTTCTTTACTATTCAATAATCTACCTATTAACATCCTTGTAGAGGAAAATTCGTTATGCACTTCTATCCACCTACTACCTGTAGAGTATTCATAATTAGAAATCAACGAAAACCACTTCAAAGAATGAGATTCCTGCCATACAAAATCTGAAGCTACGAAATGCTTATAATCAGGGAAATACATCTGATGATCATCAAAATAAATACCCATCGCTGCATAATATTGCCATCTCTCATAATCACTCTCAAGAGACTGTCGTAAAGCACACTCCAGCCAACCATATCTTAGCAAATTATTATCCTTCCGAAAAGAAGTAGGAGTAGCTACTTCAACACTTAAAGAAACCATTGGATATCGAGTAAATAATTCAGAAGTCATATCGTCCTTTACATATAGTTTTGAATCATAACGATAATCAAATTTTATTTTCCAAACCCACTGATCATCATTCTTAAAATTCATTACTGGATCATCTGTCCAATTCTCCTTCGAATGAAGATAATTGTTTGGATAATTAGATTGATACGAATTCCCAAACAAGTTTCTTTTTCGACAGTTATTTGCGTTACTTCTTTGCTGCCATTCAATTCTGAATGTAGTCTGCAAATCTTCATGCAAAGGTGTATATAACTGAACAGCACCATATGTCAAATCATAATACTTCTGATGATTCCATGCAAAAAGTGCTCCCACGAGTTCCGCATGGGCATCATTCATCATAGGACAACGATTAAAGTCGGTAAAAATTCTCCCTCCAGAGAATTCTATCATAGATACCTTTTGAACAGAAAAATAATATCGTAATGCCGCTTGTCCCCAAAAACGATCTCTGTCAAAAGAATATTTTAAAGACGGAGCCAATTCTAATCTTGCTCCATCATCAAGCACTTTACCAAAAACGGACTGCGGACCTAATGAAAAACCACTTACGGCATTAAGACTAACAAAATCTGTAATACCATTAGACAAAATGAGATAATTATCATTTTTTCTGTACATTCCCCCATATTGAAGCATTCTCCAAAAATCAACGCCAGGCTTTTTATGTATATACAAAACCCGTTCAGAAGTGTTATTTCCAACTTCTGAACGAGCCTTTAAAGGTCCAAACACTCCTATTATCATTAAGAGTACCTTAAAACAAAGATGATGTTTAAGTATCACTCGCCATAAACATTAAGTGAAAAACCTTCACTCAAAACTTTTTGTGCATATTCTTTAGCTCCAAAGAGAGAAAGATCTCGATAATTACCACATTGGATTTCATTAGCTGCAGGCACCTCTTTTGCTAAGATTACTCGTTTTAATGCATTTTGCAACGCATTTTTAACCTCTTCTGCAGTTCGGTCATCCCACAAGGTTAAATAAAAACCTGTCCGACATCCCATAGGACTCAAATCTATGACTCCATCAAGTTCTTCTCTAAGTTCGTGGGCTAAAAGATGTTCTAATGCGTGCATTGCTGCTGTTCCAAAAGCTTCTACATTCGGTTGTAAAAAACGCAAATCAAACTTAGACACTCTGTCCCCTAATTTTCCTGTCATTACACAACACTTACGAATACAAGGAGCTTTCATACGACGATGGTCCAACTGAAAACTTTCTACCTTTTCCGCCATACATCTATAAAACTATATTAATAAGCCTTAAAATCAGATAACTATCTCTATCAAATTTAAAGATGAGCAGCCTCAAATTCATCTAAAAAGCGTTGATCATTTTCAGAGAAAAGGCGAAGATCTTTAACTCGATATTTAAGATTCGCAATACGCTCAATACCCATACCTAAGGCATATCCGGAGTACTCTTTACTATCAATTCCGGATGCCTCCAAAACATTAGGATCCACCATACCACATCCTAAAATTTCTAGCCATCCCGAACCCTTACACATCGGACACCCTTTACCCTTACACAAAGTACAACTAACATCCATCTCTGCACTTGGCTCTGTAAATGGGAAATAAGAGGGACGAAGACGAATCTCTGTATCTTGACCAAACATCTCTTTAGCAAACGCCAAAAGCACTTGTTTTAAATCAGCAAAAGAGACATTTTTGTCAATATATAAAGCCTCTAGCTGATGAAAAAAACAATGTGCACGCGCAGAAATTGCCTCATTACGATATACTCGTCCCGGGCAAATCACCCGTATAGGAGGCTGCTGCTTATCCATCACACGCACTTGCACCGAAGACGTATGAGTACGAAGCAATACATCGGGATGACGCTGGATAAAAAAAGTGTCCTGCATATCACGTGCAGGATGATCATCAGCAAAATTAAGAGCACCAAATACATGCCAATCATCCTCCACTTCAGGACCTTCTGCCACAGAGAATCCCAAACGACTAAAAATATCAATAATCTCTTGACGAACTAAACTCAACGGATGACGAGTCCCTATCTGTTCAGGATAAACAGGACGTGTAAGATCTACATTATCTTCGACATGGTCTTGTGCAGCAAATTGCTCTTTCAACGAATTAATTTTTTCCGTTACACACTCTTTAAGTCGGTTAATATACTGTCCGACTTCACGTTTTTGATCTGCTGGGACGTTACGAAACTCTGTCATAAGAACATTCACACTTCCTTTTTTGCTCAAATATTTGATGCGCAAAGCCTCGATTTCCTCTGCTGAAGTAGCCTTAAGAACTTCAACCTCTGCCATCATTTGCTTAATTTTCTCTATCATAACGATTCGTTTATATATATTTAGGGTGCGAAGTTAATAAAAAACGTCTTAAAAATGAAAAATTTCGCAATTATTTTTTACATTTGCAGTCAATATTTATTTTATAAAGATCTTTATCTGAATAGTGCCGTTACAATTATTCTCCATGGATAAACCCATTATCCAAAACACTCTGCAAAGAGTCAAAGAATACATAGAGCATCATCACCTTCTTCCTCCACACCCATCTAGCAATCTTCGGATTTATGTAGGGTTAAGTGGAGGCGGAGATTCTGTTGCACTAACACTTTTCCTTTCTTTCTTAGGGTATCATGATAATCTATTTTTAACTCATTGCAATTTTCATCTTCGCGCAGAAGAATCAGATAGAGACGAAGTTTTTTGTCGACAATTTGCTGCCAAATTACAATTACCAATTGAGGTAAAGTCATTTGATACACGACTCTTCATGAAAGAGAACAAGCTTTCTCTCGAGATGGCTTGCCGACAACTTCGTTACGAGTGGTGGCAGTCAATCATTGGAGATAATAATAATTATTTCATCTGCGTAGGGCACCACCAAGATGATAGTATAGAAACTTTTTTAATTAATTTGATGCGAGGCACTGGCATCGATGGTCTTACCGGTATAAAACCCCAAAATGGACACATACTCCGTCCTCTGCTCTGCTTAGGGCGAGAAGATATTTTTTCTTTCCTTGCAGCTCTAAACCAATCCTACATTACAGATAGCAGTAATCTAGAGACAGACTTCCTGCGCAACAAAATCCGCCTGCAGCTACTACCATTGATGGATCAAATCCATCAAAACACAAAAAAGAGCATCTTAAAGACTGCCAATCACTTAGCTCAAAATCGGAAATGGATTTCACACGCAATAAAAGAGCATTTAATTGAAAAAGTTAAAACTCTAAACTATCGAGAAGAGCAAATATACAGCATCTCTATCGATGATTTAAAAAATACACCAGACCTTCCTTCTGCCCTATTTCATCTATTAAATTACTATAGTTTTATCATAAGCGACCGAGGCATCGAACGCCTCACCGACGACATTCGCGCAGGGAAAAAAAATGTTATATATCCCTCTAAAAATAGTTACCTTTGCTTAACTCAGGACACCCTCTTCATCCATTACTCTCCATTTGGTATGCATGACGAAGAAAGTTACTCTTGGCATCCCGATGCTCCCTCGGAAGTTGCACACGGAGAAGTCACATTCCGTCTCTGCCAAGCAAAGGAATTCGGTAAAACATCCCACAAGCTAATAGTAACGAGAGAAGAATGGTTTGATCTAAACAATTTAACCTTTCCCCTCCACATCAGACATTGGCGAGAGGGCGATCGTATTTCGCCATTTGGGATGCAGGGGAGCAAATTAGTTAGTGATCTATTTTCCGATGCGCACTACAACCCAATTGAAAAAAAACTCGTTTGGATCATCGAGGATGACCATGGCACCATACTTAATATATGCGGATTAAAACGCTCTCGTCATGCCCCGGTCACTCCTTGTTCGAAACAAGTTCTTCACATAAAGTTTAACCCCTTACCCCTACATCCACATGAATGATATCCCCCCTGCTCCATCACTTGCCTCCCAAGCTGGTCTTTCGCATCTCGACATAGAGGAACGCGTAGAAATGGCAAAAAATCTCTTCACTTCGGGCTACAATTGTTGTCAAGCTGTAATCCTTGCTTATCACGACATCATCGGTATTGACCCCCAATTAGCAGCCACTATCTCCGGGCCTTTAGGAGGAGGTATGGGACGGCTTAGGGAAGTATGTGGTGCTGTAAGCGGCATGTTTCTACTTTCCGGCTTCATCATTCCTGCAGACGATCCGAAAGACAGAACAAAGAAGGCAGAGTCATACGCACTAGTACAAGAGTTGGCTGCGACATTTCGAGAAAACACCGGAAGCATAATCTGCCGAGAGTTACTTGGGATTGATAGAGGACAACAAGAGTCTCCGATCCCTTCTCAACGGACACAAGAGTACTATCAAAAACGTCCCTGCGCCGAAATCGTAGCCCTTGCCGCCCGTATCATCGGACAAAAATTGAAAACAAAAACCCCATAAAAAAATACACAAACTATGAGTATCACAAAAACATTATTCACTACAGCCGTAACCTCAATATTACTTTGCGGATGTAGTAATCAAGAGAAAGAAAGTGCGAATCCATTGCTAAGCCAGTTTAACACCCCCTTTGGCATTGCACCTTTTGAGACAATTACCATCGATCACTATCGAGAGGGAATGTTGCTCGGAATGCAAGAACAAAAGGAGGAGATCGCTGCCATCATTGCCTGTACAGATGCACCAACATTTGGCAACACTATCACTCCACTTGATCAGAGTGGCACACTGCTAAGGAAAGTGAGAAGCACATTCAGTCCTCTTTCAAGCAGCAATTCTACAGCAGAGACACGTGCTCTCGAAAAAGAAATGTCGCCCCTCTTTTCCACTCATTATGACGACATCTATCTCAATGCAGATCTCTATGCCCGCGTTAAAGCTGTCTATGAGAACACAGAGCAACGAGAAAAACTAACTAAAGAAGAAAACAAAGTACTGGACAACATTTATAAGAGTTTTGTTCGTAGTGGTGCAGGACTGGACGAAAGCGACAAGGAGCAACTACGACAGTTAAACAAGGAGATAGCTATGCTACAACTCTCTTTCACACAAAACCTTCTTTACGAAACCAATAATACATTTGTCACTGCCGATCACATCGAGGAACTTGCAGGATTGCCACAGGCAAATATAGAGGCCGCAGCAGAGATGGCTACAGCACAAGGTAAACCCGGCAAATGGATGTTTAATATGCAACGCCCCAGCTGCAATCCCGTTTTACAGTATTGTTCCAATCGAGCACTTCGAGAGAAGATTTACCATGCTTATTACAATCGCGGCAACAGCGGAGGCGAACACGATAATAAGGAGATCTCTGCTCGTCTGGTAAAACTTCGTCTGCAGAAGGCCCAACTATTAGGACATCCGCACTACGCCTCACTGATACTTGAAGAGCGAATGGCAAAAAATGCAGACAATGTCTTTAACCTGCTTGACCAGGTATGGAAACCTGCTGTCCAAAAGGCAAAAGAGGAAATTGCAGACATCCGGAGAGAAATTAAAAAAGAAGGACACTCCTTTGAGCCTGCAGGATGGGACTATATGTATTATTTAAATAAAGCGAAGCAAGCAAAGTTTGCCATCGATGAAGAGGAGCTTCGACCCTATCTTGAGATTAACAACGTGATGCAAGGCATATTCCATGTAGCAGGCAAGCTCTACGGATTGACCTTCAAAGAGATAACTGATAGTATCCCCTCCTACGAACCAACGGCTAAAGCTTATGAAGTACTCGACCGCGATGGCAAGACATTGGCAGTGTTTTATAGCGACAACTTCCCTCGCGATGGCAAACGGGCAGGAGCCTGGTGCACCTCTTTCCGTGGACAAAGTTATGAAGGAGAGACCCGCATCATCCCTATCGTAGTCAACTCTTGCAACATGACCCTCCCCTCGGGAGAGACCCCCGCACTGCAAAACATTGATAACGTTCGCACACTCTTTCATGAGTTCGGACATGCCCTACATAGTTTCATGAGAGATGTTCGTTACAATAGTGCCTCCGGAGTCGAGAGAGACTTTGTCGAACTCCCATCACAAATCAACGAGCATTGGGCTTTCCACCCGGCAGTTTTGGCTGTCTATGCACGACACTATAAAACAGGCGAAACCATACCCATGGAATTAGTCCGTAAGGTGGAGGAGAGTGCCCGTTATGGACAAGGTTTTGCCACAGTAGAATATATCGCAGCATCTCTCACAGACATGGGTCTTCATGTATTGACTGAAATACCCAAAGACTTGGACGTTATCCGTTTTGAAGAAGAATATTTGACTGCACGCGGTATCCCCTCACAGATACTCCCACGCTATCGTATCACCAATTTCAGTCACACCATGGGAGGCGGTTACACAGCGGGCTATTATAGCTATATGTGGGCTGAAGTTCTTGACTGCGATGCCTTTGAGGCGTTCACCGAGACCGGAGACATCTATCAGCAAGACATCGCCGAAAAATTTAGGCGTTACGTTCTTACCCCCGGAGGCATCGATGATGGCATGACGATGTATATTAACTTCCGCGGCAGAGAACCGCAAACCGATGCTTTATTGCGCAGCCGAGGACTATAAGTTTTCATTTTTTACGTTAAATCGTTTAGCTCGCTCTGTAAGATATGGCATTACAGCATCAAAAGGAATCATGAAGTGTATAACACCGGCTTCATGCGGAGCTATTTCATAGGGTTGGTATGAAAATACCAGCCTTTTTTCTGTAATTCCGGGCAGATGCATCTGTAATTGCTCTAACGATGTCCCTTCACCTTCGTAGGTAAGTAAATGTCGAATAACAGCAGCCGTATCTCCCTCCTCGATACCCGTCCATGAGAGAAAATGCTGCAAATGAGCCATCTCTCCTATCAACAATTGCCATACCTCCAGCTCGACACCCGACTTGAAAAGTTGACCTTTTGTCAACTCCCTGCGGCGCTCCACATCAAAGGTGAAGAGTCGCTCCGTATAAAAAGGGGGTGTTCCTCCCTCATGATGCCATGTAGAGAGAAGGTAGGTAATCCAGTGCTCAGAGGCCTTCAGTACGCGGAAATTAAATTGATAGGTCGTCTCCGGCAGAAACCTCGCACGCCCCTCCTCACTCTGTCGTTCATACTCATCTTTATAAGCTGTAAAAAGCCGATGCGCCATAAACCGACCGATAGCAGTTCGACGTCTCCTATCGCCTCTATATGTCCTACGCCCCATGCGTCGCTCATAACCACCTAATGAGACCGAATAGTAGTTAGGTACCTCATTTTCATAGCACATCGAGCTAAGCACCTTTCCTACCACCCACTCATTGAGCGCCACCTCCTGCGGATGACCCTTTACAGGATAATCAAACCGTAACAAATAACGCACCCCCTTTCCCTCTCCGAGAGAGCAAAGTGTGTCCAACTCATAACATGCAAACCCCGACACAGAGTCAGGTAACTCCTGCGTCAAAATCCCTTTGGGCGGCATCAGCAATGTCTCTTTCTCAATCCTCCTGACATTCTCGACCACCTTTCCCGGTTTTCCTTCGCGGTGCTCTCCAACGTCACGCATCTCCGCTGGACGGCAAGAAGAAACAAGAAGCATGATAATGGTAAAACACACTAAAAAATAAACTCTTTTCTGCTTTATCATCTTTCCTGTTTTCGTCAATAATCGATCAAAAATAATTTTTAAGAAGTAATATGCCACCATCACTCTTCATCTGTTTTGGAGCAATCCATAACAGCTAGTTAACTTAAAAAACTCTCTATAAACACCATGGTCATAAAACCGGCCAAAAGCGCATAAGTAGCAAGTTTCTGATAGCCATGAGCATGTGTCTCGGGAATCATCTCATCACTCACCACGTAGAGCATTGCCCCACCAGCAGCAGACAGCATAAAAGGCAATGCCCAGACAGCGATGCTTCCTACGCCATAACCGATACAGACCCCTACCACCTCCAGCATGGCCACAATCAGTGATATCAGTAGCGTTCGCCCTCGGCTCACTCCTGCCAAAAGCAGCGGCGAGATCACCACCATCCCTTCCGGCACGTTTTGTATTGCTACGCCCAGCGTCACCATCCAGGCTTCGTTTCCCTCCTCAGAGTGCAAGGCTACACCGGCTGCCATCCCTTCGGGTAATTTATGCAGCGCTATAGCCATCACAAAGAGCAAGACACGATCTAATGTAGCATTATGATTATGATGTTCAGGATCATGCCCCGTCAGCCGATGCAAATGTGGAGTAAAACGATCCATGACGCTAAGCAATGCCGCACCGACAGCGACACCAAGAGCCACAATCCACCATCCCGATCGTCCGGCCTCATCCACAGCAGGCAGTATCAGTCCTATCACTGCTGCAGCCATCATCACGCCGGCACAATACCCCATCACCGTATCCTGTCCTCGATGAGAAATCCGTTTGACAGCAAAGCCCAATGCCGTCCCTATCAGCGTGGCGCCGCATAGTCCTAAGGCGCTCCACATGATTTGCTCTGTAGTAGTCATAATAATAGGCTAAATATCCATTTGTCGCAAAGATAAAACTCACACCTCTCCGAGTGTATATAGCAACGAGGGGCATCCACGCATCAACACAGTGAGCACGACATCGGTGCCGACCTTAGCCCCCTCACTGACAAGGGCCTTCGAAGCCGTACGATAGGCCAAATCAGGATCATTATTCTCTTCGCTCAGATGGCACAAAAAAAGATGTTTGAGAGAGGGATGATAGATGTCATGGAGCAACTCTGCGCACTCGGCATTGCTCAAATGCCCTCCCTCGCCACGCACACGTCGCTTAAGGTAGGCAGGATAGGGTCCGGAGGCAAGCATATCAATGTCGTGGTTGGACTCCAAGACAATGTGATCAGCCTGCGAAAGATGGTGACGTATCTCTTGCGTTACGTGCCCGACATCTGTAACGAGACAGAAACGGAGAGCACGATCCCCCTCGCCTAAAGAGATGTGGTAGCCGACATTGTCTGTGGAGTCATGGGGCACAGTAAACGGCGTGACACGAAAGAGCGTACCCGGAATGACCACCTCCACATCGCGCTCAAGATTGCGGATGGAGGCAGAGGAGAGTTTCTTCTGCATACCATAATTACGCTGCATACCTCCATGTATCTCACGAGTGGTATAGACGGGTATGTGATAAAGCTCCCCGATGCTCCCTGCCGACCGGATATGATCGGTGTGGTCATGAGTGATGAGAAGGGCAAAAATGCGTTCAAATGGGATACCATGCTCTCGGAGCACCTTCTGTATGGTACGAACCGGTATGCCGGCATCTATCAATATGCCTGCATGATCATAGCCTAAGTAGTAACAATTACCACAACTCCCACTGGAGAGGGAAAGGAATCGAAGTTTCATAGGAGGATGATAACCATGTGTTAACGATAGATGAGGAAAATGGCAGGTTGACGAGGGATAACCTGCTCCATCTCAGTCTCATTTCTGCACGACGCAAACACCTTGCGCCACTCTGTGACACTGAGACTTCTGATCTGCTCATCAGGGCAAGTCAGCTCAGCTGCCATGCAGATGCGAGTCTGAGGCCGAAGCACTTTGACCAGAAGTTGCATAAGACGGAGGTTTCGATAAGGGGTCTCGATAAATAGCTGAGTTTGGTCTTCGGCATAGACGCGTTGCTCGAGCTGGCGGATGCGACTCGCTCGCTCATCATCATTGATGGGGAGATAGCCATGAAAAGCGAAACTCTGACCATTAAACCCTGAGGCCATGACACTCATTATAATACTCGATGGTCCCACCAGCGGGATCACTCGCAGATGGCTGCGCTGAGCAAGCGCGACGACATCAGCACCCGGATCAGCCACAGCCGGACAACCGGCTTCAGAAAGGAGCCCCACAGGGTGTCCTGACCGCAGAGGCTCCAGGTAAGAGGAGAGCAACGTGCGATCAGTATGCTTATTAAGTTCGAAAAAAGTCAGTGAGTCAATATCGATGGAGGCATCCACGCGCTTAAGAAAGCGACGAGCACTGCGCAGGTTTTCAACGATAAAATATTGCAGTTGCAAGATAACCTCTCGATTATGATCAGGCAAGACCTGACTGATCGGTGTATCACCGAGTGTGACCGGGAGCAGATATAATGCTGGTGTAACGGACATTTTCTCTCATTTTTTATGCAAAAATACAACTTTTTTTGGTTATTCGTGCAATTTGCTGTAATTTAGCGCGACAATTTTAATCATCTTTATCATTATGACCCTCCCGGAAGCCTTTCTCCTCCAAATGCAGAGCATACTCCCGCCATCAGAGTACTCCGATTTTATGGCAGCTTTGACACAGACCACCCCATCGGTGAGCCTCCGCCTTCATCCATCCAAACGGCATGACGCGGAGTCACTGCCCCACGGGGAGTACATAGACTGCCCGGTGGCATGGTGCCCGGAGGGATATTATCTGAAAGAGAGACCATCCTTTACGTCCGATCCGCTGTTTCACGCCGGATGTTACTATGTGCAGGAAGCCTCCAGCATGTTTCTTGCCCATTGCATCAGGACATTGATAGATCGTCCGGTCAGCTATTTGGATCTATGTGCTGCACCCGGAGGGAAAACGACATTGGCACTCTCCGCACTTCCCGCAGGCAGTCAGGTGGTGTGCAACGAGATTGACCGTAAGCGAGCACGCATTTTGTCTGAAAATGTCTGTAAGTGGGGATTGTCCGATGTCACGGTAACTGCCGGAGGCCCCGGAGACTTCGCTCGGCTGAAAAACACATTTGATGTCATACTGACCGATGTGCCATGCAGCGGCGAAGGGATGTTTCGCAAAGATGAAGGGGCGATTATCGAATGGTCTCCGCTCAAGGTAAGAGAGTGTCAGATGCTGCAAAGAGACATCCTTAAAGATGCCTGGGAGGCTCTGAAGCCCGGAGGAATTCTCATATACAGCACCTGCACATTTAATACGGCTGAAAATGAAGAACAGATAGCCTTCCTATGCGAAGAGTTGGGAGGAGAGGCAATCTCCATCCCGTTCGAAGAGAGCTGGAGGATTCACCCTCCACTCATCGGGGAGTATCCCTGCTATAGATTTATGCCCCACTTCACACGCGGAGAAGGGTTGTTTATGGCAGCTGTCCGTAAAGCATGCACAGCGCTAAGTGCTCCGTCCAAGCATGACTCTCGCCATCGAAAGTCTAAATCTGACACACCCTCACTCAAGCATTGCAAACTATCTTTTAAGGAAATATGCAGCCAGATCGATCGATGGCTGACCGATGATCCCCGATACACCCCCGGACAACACTTTTCTATGGATGACGAAGGGAGAGTGAGGGTCATCTCGCAGAAACATTACGCACTATATCAGCAGCTCAAAGACAGCGTGATCTACGTGCTCCGCTCCGGCATAGAGGTGGCCACGGTCAAGGGCAACGACCTCATCCCCGACCATGCACTTGCCCTGTCTGAAAGATTCGCCCCCGAAGCATTCCCCTCAGTCGATGTCAGTCTTGACACAGCGCTCGATTATCTGAGACGTAAGGCAATCGCTGTCCCCCAAGAGACTCCGCGAGGATACATAACGATCAGTTATCAGGGTGTCCCGTTGGGCTTTGTCAAAAATCTCGGCAATAGATGCAATAACCTTTACCCCCAGGAGTGGCGCATCAGAAATTAGACACCACGCGCCTTGGCCACCTGCCCCGTAAAAAAGGCGGTAAACACCGGCAGCATCATCATGCCGCAAAATCCCATTATTACACCTAAGATTTTTCCGACGACACTGGACGCGATAATATTCGATCCGATCGTCGTAAAATTCATGGATGCCCACCATAGGGCATCATAATAGTCATGCACGGCAGGATTGACATCTCTCTCAAAAGAGAAAAATAACAGCGATGAAAAATAAACGACACAACAGGAGATAAAGAAATAACTCACCAAAACACGACTTCCCAAATTTTTGACATACCATCCGACGATGATATAAATCGAGAAAAAGCCTCTAATGAGAGGTAAAAAATGCAAGGCATGATAAAGCGCTGGATCGACCGATGCAAACATTAACTCTGCGATCAGCAAAAACGGAAAAGAGGAAACCAGCAAAGGCCATTGACGACGCCAAAAGGCTTTCTTATCCTGCTCCAAAAACATCAATGCAAAAAAATCTGCTAAAAGCAACAAGCAGACCGAGTAGTAGGTCAAACGAGACATAAGAGGATCAGCCTCTGTCAAAACATCAAACGACACAGAGATTAACAATACGATGCTCAGCAAAACAGATAAGTAAGATAATATTTCTTTCATATAGGAGATATGTGAGTTAAACAAAAGATATGAGACAAAACAAAAGACATCTCATGTTGCAATAACATAAGATGTTTTTAGAATGTTTAATTCGGGCTTAGCCTGGTTTGGTTTAGAAGTTTAGGGGCTGCGCCCTTTTTGGTTGAAAGGTTGAGGGGTTGAGGGGTTTAAGGGTTGAAAAATAAACTTCTAAACCTTTAAACTTCTAAACCTTTAAACTTCTAAACCAACAAGGGACTTCGTCCCCTAACCCCCTCATCCCGCGAAGCTCATGACCAACGGGAATAACCAAAATTCACACTGAAATATGTTTTTATCCCACACAGAGCACACAGAATTTCACAGAGCGCACATGCTCCGCAGTGCTTCCCTTCCGGATGGTAAACGCAAGCGATAGCGTGCGTTTTTTTGTGAATTTCTGTGAATTCTGTGTGGGATAACTTTGGTATGGAGCTTTACTCTGCGGTGGGTTAGGGGCTGCGTCCCGCGATGGCTAATGGCGATGTTTTCACTTTTCAGTTTTCCTCTTTGCTCTTAGCACTTGGGGCAGAGCCCCTGTTTGGTTTAGAAGTTTAGTAGTTTATTATTTCAACCCTTCAACCCCTAAACCCTTCAACCACTCAACCCTTCAACCCCTAAACCCCTCAACCAAAATCAATCAAAAAGATGTTTTATTTTGGCAAATAATGTCTGACGTTTCCCTTCGTCCGGCATAAAACGAGGAGAGGCAGACAAAGCCTCGACCTTGCGTCGCTCATCGTCTGTAAGCTGCTCTGGTACATATATTAAGACATTGACCAGCAAGTCTCCCGTCCCATAACCATCCGATGAGGGCAAGCCTTTCCCCTTGAGGCGAAGGATTCGTCCGGGTTGTGTTCCGGCTGGAATAGTGATACGGGCATGTCCGCTCAGTGTCGGAATTTCGACCGGGCCACCCAGGGCGGCAGTCGGAAATGGAAGCAAAAGATTATAGACCAAGTCCTTGCCATCGCGCAGCAACTCCTTGTCCGGGATCTCTTCTATTCGGATAATGAGATTGCCCGCTCTGCCTCCATGAGGAGCTGCATTTCCCTTGCCACTGATGGTCAAACTCGTACCCCCTAATGCCCCTTTCGGGATACGGAACGGGATCACCTCCTCCTCCTGCACGACACCCGCCTGACAATGCGAACAAGGTCGGGTTATCACCCTTCCCTTACCGCCACACTGCGGACAAACAGCCGTCTGACGCATCTGACCCAAAATCGTATTCTGCACCGTATAGATCACCCCGGAGCCATTACACTGCGAGCAGGTGGTAAAAGCATTACCTCCGTCAGCCCCTGTGCCATGACAATGACTGCAAGAGACACCATGACGCAGGCGAATGCTCTTCTCTGCCCCTTCTGCTATCTCCTGCAGAGTCACCTTGATAGTGCCTCTCAGATCAGAACCACGCTCCTCTCGCGGACGCGCTCCATCACCGCCAAACCCTCCGCCAAACGGCGAATGGCCTCCAAAGATATCCCCAAACCGATCAAAAATGTCTTGCATCGAGAAGCCTCCGGCTCCGCCAAACGGATTGCCACCGCCAAAGCCTCCGGCTCCGGGCGCTTGATGCCCAAAGCGATCATAGGAGGCTCGTTTCTCCTGGTCACTCAAGACCTCATATGCCTCTGCAGCCTCCTTAAATTTCTCCTCAGCGACCTTATCATTAGGGTTTCTGTCCGGATGATATTTCAAGGCCAACTTACGATAGGCCTTTTTGATGGTGTCGGCATCAGCGTTTTTATCCACGCCCAGCACCTCATAATAATCTCTTTTTGTTGCCATAACGATCCGTGCGTTATTATTTCTATCTCTTTATTGACCCACTACAACTTTGGCATAGCGGATCACCTTGTCTCCCAGCTTATAGCCCTTAGTGACGCAGTCGACAATCTTCCCTTTCAACTCCGGTGTCGGAGCAGGAAACATGGTCATAGCGTCGTGAATGTTGTCATCAAAAGCATCGCCCTGATCGGCAGGGACGGGCTTCACCCCTTGCTGATCCAAATAGGTGATAAACTTTTTATAGATCAGATGGACACCCTCTCTCACAGCCTCAATGTCTGTGGCGTTGTCGAGCGACTTTATAGCCAGCTCAAAGTCATCAACGATCGGGAGCAGTTTGGTCAAAACACCCTCGGTGCCATACTTGAGCAGACTCTGTTTCTCTTTTTGCACATTCTTACGATAGTTCTCATGGTCTGCCAGCAGACGCAGATAACTGTTGTGCAAGTCATCATACTCCTTTTGGAGAGCCTTCATGGCATCATTTTCCTCACCTCCCTGCTCCTCTGCAGGGGCTGAGTCATCGGGCATAACATCTTCTGACGCCCCCGATGTCGGGTTATCAAGCATTTCTCCGTTGTTTTCTGCACCTTCCGCCATGCGAGATGCATCTTGTAAATCTTCTGTAGGTATCATATCTTAATTAATTATTATTTTGATCTCAATATTTTAATCAGCAAAGCGACTTTAATAGTGCCCTACAAAAACTTTGCCAAACACCTCTTTTTCTCCCTCTTCCCCCCTTTTTTGTCAATATGACAACCATTGGGGATGGAAATTCAGATAAAAACCTTATCTTTGTCAGCGTAGATCTGCCCGACCAAGACTTCCACATTATCATCACACACTTTTTTCATATAACAAACCAATGCCCATGATTTCCCACCCTACAGACAAAGAAATTTGTTTTCCTCATGCCAAAATCAATATTGGACTCTATGTCACATCTCGACACCCTGATGGCTATCACACCCTGCAAAGCCTCTTCTACCCCATCGGATGGCGTGACGCATTAGAGATTATTCCCGAGGGGGCATCCGGATCGTGCCGCTTCACATTGACCGGCCTACACGTCGATGGAGCGGCAGAGGATAATCTCTGCGTAAAAGCCTACAGACGACTTCATAAGCTTTTCCCCGACCTACCGGGCGTGCACATACATCTCGAAAAAAAGATCCCTTTTGGAGCCGGATTAGGCGGAGGCTCATCCGATGCGTCACACACCTTACTCTCGCTGCGCAGACTCTTTTCTCTGCCCCTAAGCGATCAGGACATCGAGAGAGAGGCTGCCATGCTGGGAGCAGACTGTCCGTTTTTCTGCCGCACCGGAGCGCAATACCTGACTGACGGCATCGGAGCAGAACTCACTCCCTCCACCTTCTCATTGGCCGGCAGATGGCTCGTCGTCGTCAAGCCGCCCATCTATGTCAGCACCCGAGATGCTTTTGCCCAGATCATCCCGCGCTATCCCGCCACCCCTCTCGCCACGCTGCTGACCCTCCCCGTTGAGCAATGGAGACACCGCATCAGCAACGACTTCGAAAAAACTTTATTCCCCATCCATCCTGCCCTTGCCGACATCAAGACGACTCTCTATGATCATGGGGCTCTATATGCCAGCATGTCGGGCAGCGGCTCAGCTCTGTTTGGGATTTTCGATCATCAGCCACAAAGCCCCTCCCTTTGGTTTCCGCAAGATCACGATGCTTTGGCAATGCCGGCTGAGGTGTAACCCCGATAGCGTTTTTCGTTATTTTTTAATTTTTAATCTTTTGTTTACACTCTGATAATCAGTGTAATACAATTTAGACATTAAAAACTACCAAAAAAAAGACCCTAATTAGGGTCGGGTTTTTTGTGGTTTTTACTTTCCTGATTTTTTAAAACATTGTTTT
>JAZNGG010000013.1:0-18154 GCA_045576355.1 Bacteroidales bacterium | reverse complement strand
AAAGAATGTGGAAGAAGAAAATTTATCCTTCAAAGGAGCAGAAAATTGAAATGAAAGCGTTATCTTTGGCGAACCGAACAGAAAATCCGGGTGAAAGCTTATGCTAGTTACCTTGACTAAGAATGGATACCCTATAGAAGGACTCACATTCTTACAGAACAACAAGTCCGGGTTTGCATATCTTGTAACTTGGTGTCTATAGATTCAGGAGGAATATGATAAATGAGGCTAGTTATTTAGTACAAGGTTTTAAAAACCGTCTACTGATACAGAGTAAACAACTAAAAACCGTCTAGTGAAATCAGGAAAAGACATTCGAGCCGACGCGTGATACAACGAGCGTACGCGCATTTAATAACGAAGGTACGCGCGTGATGCAACGAGGGTACGCTCATTGAATAACGAGGCTACGCGCGTTGAATAATGAGGCTACGCGCATTGGACAACGAGAGCGCGGCGTATAGCACTATAAATAAGTGTGTTACACAACAATTATAGCGAAGATAGACATGATCTATCCTCGCTATAATTATTTTACTATGGCTAATGGCGATGGCTGATGGCTTTTTTCACCTTTCAGTTTACTTTTTCCTCTGTTCTCTTATTTATTCTCAACTGACAAAACAAAGATACAACATCCGAAAGCCGATGTCAAGAGAGATAAAGATTTTTTAACAATGCGACTGACACGATAAAAATCAATCAATGTCATCATCGTCTGTAGCGATACTGATGATGTTAGGTAGCGTCTGACCACAGATGGAAATCTCTCGTTGAATACTCTTTTCCAAAGAGATCAGAGTCTCTGTCGAAACAACGCCCTCTATGGACTGAATGCGATGATTAAGGAGTTCCATCAAGTGCTCATTGTCCCGGGCGAATAATTTACACAACATCGTGTAAGGACCTGTGGTGAAGTGACACTCCACAACCTCCGGGATGGTCTCGAGACTCTTAACCACCTCTCGATACATATTTCCGCGCTCCAGACGAATCCCTATATAAGTACAAGTCTGGAAGCCTAACATTTTAGGATCGATCTTATATCCGGACCCGACAATCACTTTCATATCGATCAGCCGCTGTATGCGCTGGTGAATCGCTGCACGTGAAACGCCACACTCGATGGCAACATTTTTAGAGGGGATACGCGCATTACGCGTCACAATATCCAAGATTTTCTTATCAAGGGCATCGATCTTTTCCATAAACTCTTATCAATTTAGGTTTAATAGATTTTTGGGTTAGCTATGATGAGAAGAGGTAAACTCCAATGTGTATTAACGACATGACAAATTACTTACATTCTCACCGCAAAAGTAATATTTTTTTGACAAAATATCCAATATCAAGGCTTTTTTTTGACATTTTTATAAAAAAGTGGCAAAAATCGAGGGTTTATACATCAAAAAACGCCCGACAGAAGTGTTTTACATCGTTACCATCCGCGACGAAAAAAAAGCTGTGCCAAATAAATGACACAGCTTTTATAAATATAGGATTCTCTTTATCGATTTTTATTTCTTTGCAGCAGGAATGTCGAGCAACTCAACCTCAAAGCAAAGAGTAGAACCACCGGGGATGCCCTGAGTACCACGGTCACCATATGCCAAGTTAGAAGGCATCCAGAAGATGTATTTTGAACCGACAGGCATCAACATCAAGCCCTCTTTGAATCCGGGAACTACACCATTGACACGGAAATCGATACCATCATTGGCATCAAACTGTGTACCATCGAGCAATGTACCCTTATAATTCACCTTCACAGTATCTGTCTCTTTAGGCTTCTTACCTGTACCCTTGGTAATAACCTTATACTGAAGACCTGACTCTGTAGTAACTACACCCTCAGCAGTAGCATTCTGTGCCATAAAGTCTGTGCCGGCAGTTTTGTTTGCAGCTACCTCTTGCTGCTGCTTCTCCATCATTTTCTGACGCACCTGTGCAAAATACTCACGGAGATAAGCATCTGCTTCCTCAGCAGTCATCTTCAACGCATTAGAGTCACGCTTAACTGCAGGAAGGAAACCGGCTAGGAAATCATCCAACTCAACCTGCTCATCCGGGATCAAAGTACCAGAATCTGCAACAGCAGCAAACTGAGTACCCTGCAATACACCAAAAGCGTATGCTACACTATCCAAATCATTGTTAAGTTTAGCGGTAGGAACGCCACAACCGCAAGAAGTGATGCCGAGTGACAATACCACAGAGGCAACAACACCAAGAATAAAAGATTTCTTCATTTTGTTAAAAAAATAGATTATTAAGTTTGAAATTATTGACTTTCAAATGTCCTTTTAGGGACTACTTTTAACGTTTTGCGCTGCAAAGCTAACAGATTTATCTCACTTTTAGTTCAAAAAACTCATAAAATTCGCTAAAATTGGAACAACTTTATAAAAAATGTTCATAATAGCGCATTATATCTCTCAATCATCTATCTGAATCCGAAAATCTAATGACCGATTTGGTTTTAAATTATGGTACCGGATCATAGCCACTTCCTCCCCAAGGATGGCAACGCAAAATCCGTTTAACAGCCAACCACACACCCCGATATGGCCCATATTTGATAATCGCCTGACGAGCATATTCCGAACAAGTCGGTGTATAGCGACACATCGGCGGGGTCATAGGAGAAATGCACGTCTTATAGAAACGGATCAAAAAAAGAAATAACGAGACCAGCCATTTTCGCAACATAGATCATCAAGAAATTTTCCGTTTATATGCCTTTTGACCCAATGTTTTAAGGATCTGAAGCAACCGCTCCTCTGTCTGCTGAAACGTCAGAAAACGATTATCCATATAAATAAATGCCACTTGAAGCTTCAGATTATCCTCTTTTAGTTGATCCATTAAAGGGATCTTATGGATGCGATAAGCCTCTCGTGTCAAACGCTTCACCCGATTACGATCCACAGCGTGTTTGAATTTCTTTTTTGGGGCAATGGTCATAATGGCAACTCTTGCCTCCTGCGGATCACTTTCCGGCAACAAACGATAAATGACCCTGTATGGGAATACCACAAAACCTTTCCCCTTGGCGAATAACTCGCTAATGGCATTGCGCAAATACAAGCGCTCAGATTTAGGCAGGGTAAAGAGTTTCATGATTCGGATAATTTGGGCATCATGCCTATCCCTTCAGGTAGTCCTGAAGAGCAGCAGTCATGGAGGGGAAAGCCTCTGTCGGAGCCTTACAGTCTAAACGCAAGCCGGCATTCTCGATAGCCAAGGCTGTCGCAGGACCGAAGCATCCGATCTTCTGATCGCCTTGAACATAATCAGGAGCATTGCGCAAAAGAGAATTGATCCCGGCAGGAGAAAAGAAGACAAGCATATCATAGGAAGCAATCTCCTCCGGTGAGAAATCGGCACTTACGGTGCGATACATGATCGCCGTAGTCAATGAAACTTTGGCTTTGGCAAAGATGGTGAGATCCTCTTTATGTACATCTGCCACCGGCATGAGATAACGACATGTGTTATGCTTCTTCATAATTACGGCAAGGTCTTCTAACTTACCATTTTTACTGAAATGGACTTTACGCTTGCGGTAATTGATATATTTCTGTAAGTAAAGAGCGACCGTTTCCGACACACAGTAATACTGCCAGTCATCATTGATCGGGACAAGGAGCGCCTTGCAAAGGGTAAAGAAATGATCAGCTGCACCACGGGATGTAAACACAAAAGCGTTATAATCCGGCACAAAAATCTTTTGCTGACGAAACTCTTTAGCAGTCAATGATTCTACCTTAATAAACGGCTTGAAGTCAAACGTAACACCACACTTCTTCTCTATCTCAAAATAAGGTGATTTTTCTGAAGTCGGTCGCGGTTGCGAAACGAGAATTTTCTTTATTTCCAAGGTCTCTGCTTTATAATGAAATGAAACATCTGTATCCGAAAAATAGTCACACCAAATACGCCATTTTTTGATATAAAACGTACAAGGGCGCCATTTCGAGGGTGCAAAGGTACAAAATTATAAAACACAAACTCCCAATTCCATTAAAAAAAATCTTAATTCCACTGAAAATGAATATAATTTGAGACAAAATGAATAGTAAAACGAACAAAAATATGGCAATTGATTGACTTAAATCCCCCACCAAAAGCCACAGACACAACAATAACATCAATGGCCCCAACAGCAAATGGACAGCATAGAAAACTCGCTCTAAAATAAAAATCTCTTCCCTGACTCCAAACAGATAGGCGGTGATCCGCAACACTAACCACTGAAAAAAGAACCAAATGACGGGAGCTAAAAGTATCATCCCGACAATCAACCTATCTCCATCCAACAACTGATAAAGGCCTCTTCCCTGCAACAACAAGAGACACAAGCCCTCTGTCAGGAAAGTCTGAATCAACAACAGAGGACGTGCGATCGTTCTGCCGGTATTCATTTCCTCAAACGTGCGACTATTATGCGTGTCAAATAACAATGTGAGCTGACGCCGAAGTAAGCCATGCTGTCCACACGAAAACAACGTAAACAGCAAAAATAAAAATAAAGCACCGATCAACCAAGGATTGTCGGAAAAGTGATAGTCTATGCAATATGAATCAACCGGCATTATTCTATAACTAAATCTTTAACACATAATAATAATGTTCCGATCCCTTATGGGGTCAATAGCAAATCGACAGTTGCCAAAACCGGATAATGGTCCGAATAATTATACTCGTCAAGAACTTTTACATCAATCGTTTTGAAATGATTCGAATGAAAGATATGATCGATACGAAACCAAAATTTATTACGATTATAAGTGATGCCCGGGCCCCATCCGGCCTCTTCCCAAGAGTCAGACAGAGCTCCTCTTATCTGCTGATAGCAATAAGAAACCGGCGTATCATTAAAATCGCCACAGATAATCAAAGGGACTTCTGCTCCGATATTATCTCGCACATGAACAATCTTTTTTACCTCTTTGGCTCTTGCCAAATATCCGCGTCCCAGTTTACGCACGAGATTATGCCGGATGTTATCGATCGAGTCGGACTCAAAATTCTCCATCATATTCTCATAGAGGGCACGATCTTTACTCTTGATCAAGTTGCTATGAAGATGATTATTGATCAATGCCACTTTATGCCCATCAACCTCCAATGTGTAATGCATCGAAGAAAAATAATGAGTTGATTCATCCACCCTATCTGCCCGCAGGATCGGGTATTTGGAAAACAATGCTATCCCTGACGCTTTGGAGCCATAATATGGGAGGTAATGGTAATAAGGATAACTATCTGAGAAAAACTTTTTGACATAACTCTCCGTATATCCTCCCTTACTCAAAGAAAACCCATACTCCTGAAGACAAATGATGTCTGCACCACTCTCCTTGATAGAGCTCAAGATGGGCAAATCACGTTTGCGAGAGGAGAGTTTATTTTGTCCCAAACGGCAGGTATTATAAGTCAATATCTTCAGTCGCTTACTCTCTCCGGCATCAACTGTCGCCTCCTGATTCACATTAAGAGGGAAAAAACGAGTGATCGGTTCATGTGCAATCAGCAAAACCAAGACTATCAGCAAAAATAATCGCCATGACCGAAGCAATAATAAGACGATAGCCCAAAGCACAGTCAATGCAAGAAAAACAGGAAAGGCAATTCCCAGATATGACAGATAGATCAATGACTGAGGAGAAACATGATCTGAAAAAGCCGATAACAAAAAGAGAGAAAGCAATGATAATGTTATCAAGGTCAATATGGAATGATAACACCATCTCAAAATTTTGTATATGAATCCCCCTAACCCCAATGAATAATCTGCATGGGTGTTGTCTCGTTTGTTTTCCGAAGACACTGGGCGATTGTTATCATTATCTTTCATATAACTTTATCTCTAATGATATTGTTATGGATCAAAGGAGAATAAGTAAATCCCAATCCTACTTTTTACCTGCCTCAAACAAATATCTCTTCTCTTCCTCACTCAGACCATTATAGCCACTTTTACGCATTTTGTCCAAAATGGCATCAATGCGCTCTTCTCGTTCTTTTTCTCGAGCTTTATAGTCCATCTCTTTCTCTCGATCTGCCTTCCATGCTCTCCTTTCTCCTTGATGGACCTTCATACGAGGTTTCGGTTTGAACAGATTGACCACAAAGTCAGAGAGACGTTCCCACCATCGGGTAATGTCTTTTCCTTTCCTTTCAGAGAGACCGTAAATCACCCCCCACAGGGCACCACCGACATGACAGACACTTCCGCCCATGTTATGCGGACTCATGCTCGAAATAATCAAAACCGCCAAAGCCAGCCATTTCATCTTCAAGTTAAAACGATATAAGAAGAAGTTGAGAGTCAGTGTCTCATCCGGCTGTCTGACCGCTACGGCTACGATGAGAGCAAAAATAGCACCTGAGGCACCCACCACAGAGGAAGAAAAACGCTCTACCGAAAAACAGGGGAAAATATTATAGGAAAGCAGGAAAAAGACTCCGGAAAACAACCCTCCTGTTAAAAACAGACTTAAAAACTGTCTGCCGGTATGATAACGCATAAAAAAGCGCCCAAACCAATACAACCACAAAAGATTGAAAAGGAGATGAAATAAACCGCCATGGACAAACATATAGGTAAACAATGTCCAAGGGCTTGCGATAAAATCGTATAAATAGGCGGGCAATGCCAAATACCTCCGGCAATGCCAGACATCAGGAAGTTCGAATAAAAAAAGCACCAGATCCCACGTCCATGAGATCACAGCGACTCCAAGGATGATGACAATCAACCTCGAAACCGTATCAAGGGTTTTATAGCGATTAAAGAGTTCTGTCATGGGCCTTTAACCGATTAAAAATTGATATTTCGCTTATGCCTCCAGAATAGGATTAGGATGAAACCAAACAACATCCCTCCAAGGTGGGCAAAATGGGCAACGTTGTCTCCTGTAGTACCGGCCACACCTCCTATCAACTCAAACACACCATAGAGCAACACCATCCATTTCGCCTTGATCGGAATCGGAGGGAAGAGCAACATCAGGCGAGCATTAGGAAACATCATACCGAAAGCCAGCAAGATACCAAACACCGCACCTGAAGCTCCTACGGTAATAAAATTATTGAGATAAGGATAATTTAAGATAAACTCTCCATAAGTAATATTCGCCTCGGGATGCTGCAAATTGATATCTGTAATGATATCTGCAATCTGCCATCGCCATGCCAATTGCTGGATAATGGCAGCTCCCACACCGGTCACCAAATAATAGACTATATAACGACTGCTACCCCAGGTCATCTCCAGCATTCTGCCAAAGAAGAACAAGGTAAACATATTAAAAAACAAATGAGTAAAACCGGCATGCATAAACATATAAGTGATCATCTGATATGGCTGGAAATCCGAAGCCTCCCAGTAATGCATTCCTAACCACCGGTTCAAGTCAATCCCCTGTCGTTCGAATACCCACATTGTCAACAGCAATAGGGCATTTATAATAATGAGATGATTGGTCACCGGTGTTGCCGGCTTATAGTTCTCATATGAGTTTTGTCCAAACATTTTCTATTATTAATTTATAGTTCACCAATTTCCCGAAAGGAGCTTATTATCCTACATAACCCACATATAGGTAACAACTTCGGGTGCTTTATCGTGCAAATTTAATAGAATATTATGGTATTCAAGAAGTTTATTTATCTTTTTTACTTTTTTGCAACAAATTATTTGAAAATCTCACGTTTATTTTGTTTATTTGCACCAACTTTTGGGGTTATGTACCCTCATGTGAACAATCGATAATCATGAGTAATAAAAACGGAAAAGCTAAACGAAAAAAATTCTTCGGTGCGAAATTCACTTCCACCGTCAGTATTGCTTTAGTACTTTTTGTCTTAGGATTGATGGCTGTCGGAACACTTGTCACCGCCAATATTTCAACCATGCTAAGGGAGCAGTTTTCCATCTCCATCGTCCTCAAAGATAATATCGAAGAAAAGGCCATCCAGCAATTTCATACACGTTTGGCACAAGAGAAGTATGCCAAAGAAGTACGATATATAAGCAAAACCGAAGCCCTGAAGACTCTCACCGAAGAATTAGGAGAGAGTCCCGAAGAGTTTTTAGGTTATAATCCATTATATGCATCTGTCGAACTGCAACTGCATGCCCCATACGCCGTCGGGGATAGTCTGGAATGGATAGAGGCAAGCATCCGAAGCCGACATGGCAAGGTGGTCTCCTCCATCGATTACCCCAGGCCGCTTCTTGATATGGTCAACTCCAATCTAAGACGAATCGGGATTGCTCTGGCTGCCATAGCCGGATTATTGCTGCTCATCAGCTTTTCTTTGATTAACAACACGATCCGACTGATGCTCCACTCCGAACGCTTTTTGATACACACCATGCGCCTTGTGGGAGCCACCTCATGGTTTATCCGCAAGCCTTTCGTCCGCACCTGCATCTGGAACGGTATCACTGCCGCCATTTTAGCTTTAGCAGCCTTGGCGGGATTGGTTTATTATTGTCATACGAGCGGATTGATCACGTCCATTCTCCCTCTCCTGTTAGAAGCAAAAACTATCCTCATCCTCACCGGTGTAATCATCGGACTCGGAATCATCATCCCGGCGATTGCCGCATGGAGGGCAACCAACAAGTTCCTGAAGACAAAAGTCGATGATCTGTATCTCATGTGATCGACGCTACTTCCTCTCAATGAGAGAGAACATAAATACGAATTATAACTTAAAATTATAAAACAATGAAACTCTGTTTAGGAAAACTTAATTTCATCATCATGGGAGCTGCTGCGCTGCTCATTCTCGTTGGATTTATCTTGATGTGGGGAGAACCCAGCACTCAAGAGACTTTCAATCCGGATGTCTTCAGCAAGCAACGTGTCGTAATTGCTCCCAACCTCTGCTTCCTCGGCTATATTCTGATGATTGTCGGCATCATAGTCAAAGACAAAAAACAAGTAGAGAAACTAAGTAAAGATCAAAACCAATCTGAATAATAAATAATTATTATGTCTTGGTTAGAAGCTCTTATATTAGGTCTGGTGCAGGGCTTGACCGAGTATTTACCGGTCAGTAGCAGTGGACATCTTTTGATTGGCAAAGAGTTATTAGGAATCGAAGTAGATGGTGGCACCTCTTTCGAAGTGCTGGTTCATGTGGCAACCGTCTGCTCCACTTTAGTCATCCTTTGGAAAGAGGTCAGTTGGCTTTTTAAAGGTCTTTTTGTCAAACCTATCCCGGCTGCAGCTTGCGAAGAGAAACAGGGCAATATATGCGGTTGGCATTTCAACTCTGAACAGCTCTATATGCTCAACATCATCATCTCCATGATTCCGATTGGAATCGTTGGTGTCTTTTTCAAGGATTATGTGGATGCTCTCTTTGAGGGAGATCTGACTGTGGTCGGTATTTGCCTGATTGGGACAGCCATCCTCTTGAGCATTTCACACTTCTCTTCCGGTCGCCGCACCAGAGAGATAACCAAATGGGATGCCCTCATCATCGGTATCTCTCAGGCTATAGCTGTCCTCCCCGGACTTTCCCGCTCCGGCACTACTATTGCTACCGGACTTATCTTGGGCAATAAGAGAGAGCAACTGGCTCAGTTCTCCTTCCTCATGGTAATTCCTCCCATCCTCGGAGAAGCCCTTCTGGATGCTAAAGAGATTTTTGTCGAAGGGGCAGAAACCCTATCCTGGACTGCGATCATAATCGGGTTCATCTCTGCATTCCTCTCCGGATGCTTGGCATGCAAAGCCATGATAGCCCTTGTCAAACGCTGTAAACTGATCTATTTTGCCATCTATTGTGCCATCATCGGCATACTGGCATTAGTGTTTTAGTCAGATATGAGAACCTATGACTTTAATGCCGGAGAGATTCTGGCATTCGACAAACCCTTGACCTGGACATCATTTAACTTAGTTAAAATGGTGCGTAATCGGTTATGTCGTCGCATGGGAACGAAAAAACTCAAAGTGGGGCATGCCGGGACACTTGATCCTTTAGCGACCGGAGTGCTTATCATCTGCACAGGCAAGGCGACCAAAGAGATCGATCGACTGCAAGCCGACACCAAAGAGTATATTGCCACACTCCGTTTGGGATGCACCACCCCCTCGTTTGATGCCGAGCACCCGGTCGACGCACATTATCCGACGAGCCACATCACTCGAGAACAAGTAGAGTCTGTCCTTAAAGAGAAATTCATCGGAAGCATCATGCAGATTCCTCCGATATATTCCGCCTGCAAAGTGGAGGGAAGAAGGGCTTTTGACTATGCCAGAGAAGGGAGTGAGGTCGAACTAAAAGCTAAAGAACTCATCATTGACGAGATAGAGTTGCTGGACATCCATCTCCCCGAGCAAGGGGTTATCTCCCCTTCCTCTGAGGAAGTAGCCCAACTCGTCTGCGGCAATATCGATATCAAGCAGAACTCCAGAAAAAGGAAACAAAGCCTCGAAGCTGCCGAAGCAGCGGCTCAAAATCTGTCCGGAGCAGAGACGATTTCAGATGGAGCATTTACCAAAGACAGTGCCCTCGCTGAAGACATTGCTCTCGCCAAAGACAAGGCTCTCGCCGAAGACAATGTTCCCACAGAAGAGCTCTCCGAAACAGACAAAGAGATCCCCTATATCACCATCCGGGTGGTATGCAGCAAAGGGACCTACATCAGAGCTCTCGCCAGAGACATCGGAGAGGCACTGGGCAGCGGAGCTTATCTGCTCTCTCTCCACAGGACACGCATCGGAGAGATCAAGATCGAAGACTGCATGCAGGTCAAAGACTGGGATCAATTTATGGAAAATGTCGAAATAATTACACCATCATATAAATGAAACTATCTCAATTCAAATTCAAGTTACCAGAGGAGTTAAATGCCCTCTATCCGGCAAGACATCGCGACGAATCTCGCATGATGGTTCTGCACCGCAAAAGTAAAAAGATCGAACATAAGATCTTTAAAGACATCATCAATTATTTTGATGAGAAAGACGTGTTGATTTTCAACGATACAAAGATCTTCCCTGCCCGCCTATATGGCAATAAGGAGAAGACCGGTGCCCGAATCGAGGTTTTCCTATTGCGAGAACTCAATCCGGAGATACGATTGTGGGATGTCCTGGTAGATCCGGCACGCAAGATCCGTATCGGAAACAAACTCTACTTTGGCGAAGACGAAAGTCTCGTGGCAGAGGTGATCGACAACACCACTTCTCGCGGACGCACACTCAGATTCCTTTATGATGGCTCTCACGAAGACTTTATCAACACCCTATATAGTTTGGGAGAAACTCCGATCCCGCCCACACTGAAAGCACGCAGAGATGCCATTGACAAGCCGATCAGCGAGGACGATCCATTTACAGATCGCGAACGCTATCAGACCATTTTCGCCCGGACAGAGGGAGGTGTAGTCGCTCCGATAGCAGGACTTCACTTCAGCCGCGAGGTGATGAAAAGGTTTGAAATCAAAGGTGTAGATTTCGGATTTCTCACCGTACACTCTAACCAAGGCAACTTCCGCGAGATCGATGTCGAGGATCTCACCAAACACAAAATGGATAGTGAGAAAATCATTATTCCGGAGGAAGTGGCAGAAATGGCCAACAAGGCTAAAGACAGCGGACATCGTGTCTGTGCTGTCGATTCGTCTGTCTTGAGAGCGATGGAGACTTCTGTCAGCACGACCGGACACCTGAAACCATACGAGGGGTGGACCAACAAGTTTATTTTCCCTCCCTACGACTTCTCTGTTGCCAACTGCATGGTTGCCAACTTCTACGATCCACTCTCCACGCTCCTGATGATCGCCGCAGCCTTTGGTGGATATGAATTTGTCATGGACGCATACAAGCTCGCCATCAAGGAGGGATATAAGTTTGGCACCTATGGAGATGCCATGCTGATCCTGAACGACTAAGCCGGGATGGAGGAGCATCTGGTATTATTGGCATTGGGGAGTAACCTCGGAGACGGGCCTGGTAATCTCTCGCGCGCCATCCGGGCTATCCGGGAACACATCGGTCAGACGTTGGCCGTATCGCGTTTCATAGAGAGTGAACCCTGGGGATTTGACTCGCCACATCGATTTACCAATGGCGTCATTGCAGTCTCCACCCGACTCTCCCCAATGGAACTGCTCGACATCACGCAGGAGATAGAGCGCGATTTGGGACGTAAAGAGAAGCACCGGATCGGAGAGGCATATCAAGACAGGATCATAGACATAGACATCTTGACCTACGATCATCTCTGCATCGAAAACGAGCGACTGACACTCCCACATCCGCACATGCTCGAAAGAGATTTTGTCACGATCCCCATGAACGAAGTTCTTCAGCTGTTGCAACGATCAGATAGTGAACAATGAGCATACATATTATAATATAACACAAAAAAACAACCAACATGAAATCTTTTTTTAAAACCGCATTAGCTTGCCTGGTCGGCGTATTAGTAGCCGGTTTTATCAGTACAGCGTTTTATACCTGTACATTCATCACGATGATTTCCGCATTATCATCGACAGAGACAACCACCACCCAAGAGGGTGATGTCCTCGTTCTCAAAATAGAGGGTCCGGTCTCTGAGGTAGAATCTGACATGCCATTCAATTTTGACATGATAAGTGGTTTTGCCCTCAACAATACTTTATCTCTCAGACAGATCTGTCAAGCCATCGACATCGCCAAAGAGGACAGCAACATTGCCGGCATCTATCTCTGCACCGATGGCATGCAAGCTGCTCCGGCGACCTATAGCGCCATCCGCGAAAAGCTCGCTGACTTCAAAGCATCGACAGGCAAATTCATCATCGCCTATAATGATTCATACTCCAATGCTCAGTATTATTTGGGTACTGTGGCAGACAGCATCTACCTCAACCCGTTAGGAACAATCGACTTCAACGGACTTAGCTCCATGACCCCCTATTACAAAGGCTTGTTAGACAAGATCGGTGTGGAGATGCAGATCTTCCGCGTCGGGACATTCAAGTCTGCTGTCGAGCCCGCCATGCTCGAGCACATGAGTGATGCTAACCGTCTGCAGACAGAGACCTATCTCAAATCTATCTGGCAAACCATGACCGAACAGATTGCTGCCAGCCGCAACATCACCGTAGAGCAACTCGATGCATTGGCAGACGAGGGTGTTGCCTATATGCAGCCCGAAGAGATTTTCGCCACCGGACTGGTGACTGCACCCAAATACCGTAGCGAAATGGAGGCACTCTTAGAGGGCCTCACCGGCAGAGACTTCCACGGCATCACTGCCAAACAGTTAGTATCCAATGAGCTTCCAAGCACATCTTTGGACTCACGTCCGCAAATCGCCGTACTCTATGCCTCCGGCGAGATCGTGAGCAGCGAAGTGGATGCTCAAAACAACATCTGGTATAAACACCTCATTCCCGAAATCGAAAAGCTGGAGGAAGATGACAATGTCAAGGCGGTCGTCTTGCGCGTCAATTCCCCCGGTGGCAGCGCATTTGCTTCTGAGCAGATCTGGAAAGCATTGGCAGACCTCAAAGCTGCCGGCAAGCCGCTGATCGTCTCCATGGGAGACTATGCTGCATCCGGAGGATACTACATCAGTTGCCTGGCCGACCGCATCTTTGCCGAGCCAACCACACTGACCGGCTCCATCGGTGTATTTGGCATGATCCCCAACTTTGCCCCCCTTACTACCGGCACAATGGGCATCAACTTTGAGGAGGTTAAGACTCATAAACTCGGGACACTGACCACCTTCCGTGGAGCTACACCGCTGGAGAAAGCCAAAATCCAGAAGGGCATCGAGCACTTCTATGACTTCTTCCTAACACGCTGTGCCGAAGGCCGTAACACCACCAAAGAGAACATCGCCGTCGTGGCTGAAGGTCGTGTGTGGACCGGCCGTAATGCCCTCGAGATCGGACTCGTCGATGAGTTAGGCGGTCTCGACGCAGCCATCACTGCAGCAGCAACAGCCGCTCAACTCGACCTTAAGGATTGTCTCGTCAAGAAATATCCCTCCGCAGAGGAAGGGTTTGAAAATCTGATGAAGCAGTTCTCCGACGAAGCCACTCTGCGCATCGCAGACTATGTACTGGGCACCGATCACAACACCATCGACTTCCTGCAGCGCTTGAAACGCGAAGACCGGATGCAGGCTCGCTGCTTCGAGCAGATCGCATTATAATCTCCCCCCACGTTGCAGGCAGGACACCATACCTGTCTGCAACCCTCCCTTACCCCTATTACCTCACTAAAAACCAAACAGCATGTATCTCCCACGCGTAAAAACACACCCATGGCTACTCCCCTTAGCATGGCTTTACGGAGCCGGTGTCAGACTTCGCAACTATGCCTTCCGACGAGGTTGGTTACGACAAGAGACCTTTGACATTCCGATCATCTGCGTCGGCAACATCGCTGTAGGGGGTACGGGGAAAACACCTCATACGGAGTATCTCGTCCGACTACTCCAAAGCGAGGGAATCGGACCGGTAGCGGTCCTAAGCAGGGGATACAAGCGGAAATCCAAAGGCTTTGTACTGGCGACACCGGGCATCACTGCGCAGCAGTTGGGCGATGAGAGCTACCAGCTCTACAGCAAATTTCCCGGTCTGATCGTCGCGGTCGATGCCCAGCGCCGCAACGGCATCAAGCGACTGCTCGACTTGCCAGAGCCACCGGCTGTTATTATTCTGGACGATGCTTTCCAACATCGGTATGTCCGGGCAGGACTCAACATCTGCCTCACCAGCTATTCGCGCATACTCTATAAGGATAAACTACTCCCTGCCGGCAGACTGAGAGAACCTCAGAACTCCATCAGGCGAGCAGACTTAGTGGTCGTCACCAAATGCCCTGCCCACCTACGCGACGAGGAGAAAACATCCATCGAGGGCAACCTGCCGACTGCGTTCGAACAACCCATCTTCTATAGTTCCTTCCGCTATCTGCGCCTAGTCAACATGGCTTCCGGCCAAGAGACCGACATCGACTACAGTTCCCGAATCCTCCTGGTGACCGGCATCGCTGACCCGAGCGTCATCGAGCAATACATACAGACGCGCTACAGACTTATCGACAAACTGACATTCGATGACCACCACCATTTTACGGACAAAGATCTCCACGCCATCCGGCAACGACTGGACTTGATAGATAAGGAGAATAGCGACGGCTATAGTGACGGCGACCAGGCGGTCATCATCACCACCGAGAAAGATGCAGCCCGACTCCACGATCACCCGGCATTGACTCCCGAACTCAAAGAGAAAATCTTCATCCTCCCGGCAGAAGTTTACTTCATCGCCGGCACCGAACAGAAGTTTAACAAAAAGATCATTGACTACATCAGAAAGAGCAAAGAGCAAAGGTGAAAGGTGAAAACTGAAAGGTGAAAACAAAGCCATAAGCCTTGTTTGGTTTAGAAGTTTAGAGGTTTAGGGGTTTATTTTTTTCCCTTAACCAATAAAACTCTCAACCAATAAACCCTTCAACCAAATCGCCATAGCCATAGCCATAGCCATCGCAGGGCGTAGCCCTTCAACCCTTCAACCATTAAACCCTTCAACCATAAAACAAAAATATTATGCTTACCAAAATCAACGAAACAGCACAGTTTATATTGAGTAAAACCACCCGTCGTCCTCGGACAGCCATCATCTTAGGCACCGGATTGGGACAACTTGTTCAGCACATCGAGGAGAAAGAAGAGATCCCCTATGAAGCCATCCCCAACATGCCCGTGAGCACCGTAGAGGGACATAGCGGCAAACTCATCTTCGGACTCCTGGGAGGCAAAGAGATCATGGCGATGCAGGGTCGCTTCCACTTCTACGAGGGCTATGACATGAAGTCTGTCACCTTCCCCGTCAGAGTGATGAAAGCCTGCGGCATCGAGACCCTCTTTGTCAGCAACGCCGCAGGAGGCATGAACCCGACTTTCCGTGTCGGAGACCTCATGATCATCGAGGACCACATCAACCTCTTCCCTGAGCACCCCTTGCGCGGACGCAACTACAACGAGCTGGGCACCCGCTTCCCTGACATGAGCGAACCATACGACCGTTCACTCATCGCCCTTGCAGAGCAAATCGCCCGCGAGAAAGGCTTCCACCTGCAAAAAGGTGTCTATGTCGGCACACAGGGACCCACATTCGAGACTCCGGCCGAATACCGTTATTTCCGCGCCATCGGAGGTGACGCAGTCGGCATGAGCACCGTGCCCGAAGTCATCGTTGCCCGCCACGCCGGCATCCGCGTCTTCGGCGTCAGCGTCATCACAGACTTAGGCGGCTTCGGCATCCCCGTCGAGGTGAGCCACGAAGAGGTGCAGGAGGCAGCCAATGCCGCACAGCCCATCATGACCGCCGTCATGGCTGAGATCATCAAGCGTAGCTAATCCTCACACACATACCCACACACTTCACATCCCGATGACAGAAATATCCACCTATGGGGAGTTTGGGCTCATCCGCCATCTGACCGAGAACTTCCCCCTCCGACATCGTGCCTCACACTATGGCGTAGGCGACGACTGCGCCGTCATAGACACCTCTGACGATCAGGGTGCCCCGACCGTAGTCACCACAGACCTCTTGCTCGAGGGCATCCACTTTGACCTCACCTATTGCCCGCTGCGCCACTTGGGCTATAAAGCCTGCGTAGTCAACTTCAGCGACGTCTATGCCATGATGGGGACACCCCGACAGATCACCGTCTCGCTGGGCATCTCCAAGCGCTTTAAAGTCGAAGACATCGAGGAACTCTATGCCGGCATCCGGTTGGCGTGCGAAGTCTATAACGTCGATCTCGTCGGCGGCGACACCTCTGCCTCCATGACCGGACTCACCATCAGCATCACCTGCATCGGCATCGCGCAGACGCCCGTCTATCGCCATGGCGCACGCCCCAACGATCTGATCTGTGTCTCCGGCGATTTGGGAGCCGCCTACATGGGTCTCCAGCTCCTTGAGCGCGAAAAGGCGGTCTTCACCTCCGGCAATCCGCAAGATCAGAAAGACTTCAAGCCCAAATTTGAGGAGCGCGAGTACCTCCTCGAACGACAGCTCAAGCCCGAAGCTCGCCGCGACATCGTCAAGCAACTCACTGAGGCAGACATCCACCCCACTGCCATGATGGACGTCAGCGACGGTCTCAGCAGCGAACTCCTCCACATCTGTCATCAGAGCAAAGTGGGCTGCCGCGTCTATGAGGAACGCATCCCGATAGACTATCAGACTGCCGCCCAGGCAGAGGAGTTTCACCTCAACCTCACCACCGTGGCGCTCAATGGCGGCGAGGACTATGAGCTGCTCTTCACCGTCCCCCTCACCGAGCATGAGAAAGTCGCCAGCCTCTCAGGCATCCGCATCATCGGCCACATCACCGAGCCTCAGTTAGGCTCTGCCCTCGTCACCCGCGACGGCGCCGAAATCGCACTCAAAGCCCAAGGCTGGAATGCATTTAATGAGAAGCAGTAAAACAAAAGGCTTTACAAGAAATACTTCTCGGGAAGTTAAGACTCTTTAACTTTTCGGAGACTCTCCCTCTTGACATCGGATTTCGGATGTTGTATCTTTGCATTGTCGGTTGAAAATAAATAAGAGAACAGAGTACAGAGGAAAGGTGAAAACGGAAAGGTGAAAACAAAGCCACCGCCATTGCCATAGCCATAGCCATAGCGGACGAAGTCCACGAGCCATAGCCATTGCCATCGCCATAGCGGACGAAGTCCACGAGCCATAGCAGGGCGCAGCCCTTTGAACCCCTAAACCCTTAAACCCCTAAACTATAAATAGCGAAGATAGATTATGTCTATCTTCGCTATAATCATTTTATAACTCCCTTATTATCAGCACACTAAACTGTCTTATACTGATATAGGTAGACGCATATTATAACCCCCAATAAAATGTATATCTATGTCAACAAAAAACAAAAACGCCTCTCGTGATGCAATTCGCGAACGAGTTATCAAGGATTATTTGGAGAATCATTTCACGATTTACCGTTTGAGTAAGATTTATGGTTATTGTCAAAGTACAATTAAAAGATGGCTTCTACCTTACCTTGAAGAAGAAAAAGAATTATCTTTGCCAGAAGAACCACTTTCAGAAGAAGAACAGATGAAAAAGGACCTTGCAAAGGAAAAT
>JAZNGG010000012.1:0-65818 GCA_045576355.1 Bacteroidales bacterium | reverse complement strand
AATTTTTCTTTGTATTCTATTTCCTTTTTATTGCGCATTGTATTTGCACTATTCTTTTTGGTCAAGATTCAATTCGTTTTGCTTTTGCTCAATTAAGAGTTTTTTATACACCATTTCTTTTATATTTTGTAATTAATCGTTTAAATGTCAGTTCGATAGAGAGATCTATTAATTGTATTGCAGTTGTTTCTTGTATAACAATTATATTATATTTCCTACAATTTTTTAATATTAATGTGTTTGCATTAGATGAATATCAAGAAATAGGTTGGGGCAATGTAGTAAGAACAGGATCCCCTGTCGCTCTCTCTTTTTTTATTTTGTATTTCCTTTTTAAACTTAAAAATGTTTATATATCTATATTTTATGCTTTCCCCTTATTATTTATTGTCGCTCGAGGACAAATTATAGCTTTATTGATTTCTATTATTTATGGTTTTAGAAAAAAATTATTTAATATAAAGGTCGTTTTAGTAGCAGTTTTTATTTTAATTGTAGGAAATACTATATTTTTTTCAGATTATATTGATAAAGCAATTAATCGATATGATATTTCTTTTGTGGAAGAATTTAAAAATGGTTTTTTTGTAGATGATTATAAAAATTATTCTAATATTTCAGAAACAGGAACGTTTGCATATAGAATTGCAATGGTTAATGAACGAGTGGCTTTTTTACTGAATAACCCTTGTTATATCCCTTTTGGAATAGGGATGGTTGATGAACATTCTCCTAATAATACTTATGATTTTATTATTGGAACTCCTGATAAATCTACAAAATCAGGCATATCTATGATTTCATCTGTTGATATTGTATGGAGTCCTGTAATATTGCAATTCGGTATATTTGGATTAGTCTTTTTTCTCTTATTTTTTATTAATTCAGTAAAAGTTTTTAAAATCTCTTCTCCTGAAGATCCTATTTCAACAATGGGAATATCATATTTGATCTTTATGAGTATAAACTCATTTGGTTCTACTCTTGTAATAACTTCTACATATCTTTTATTGTTTTATTTAATTATTTCTTTATCACAAAAGCAAATAAATGATGGATGTATCAGTAATAATTATTAACTACAATACCCTAAAGATGACAGATGAGTGTGTTGATAGTATTTTTCAGCATACTTATGGTATAGAATTTGAGGTTATATTAGTGGATAATGCTTCCAATGATGGGAGTAAAAATTTTTTTACGAAAAATCAAAATATTAAATATATTTATAACAATGAAAATTTAGGTTTCGGACGAGCAAATAATATTGGTCTAAAGTATGCTACAGGTAAATATGTTTTTTTCTTAAATAGCGATACTATTTTATTGAATAATGCTATATTGGGGTTTTGGGAATTTATGGAAAATAATTCAAAGTATATTGCTTGTTGTGGTTGTAAATTAATAGATGCAAAAGGAAGTCCTACTTTTTCAGGAGGGTGTTTCCCGAATATTTTTATAATTTGGAATCGTATCATGGCATTTTGTTTTTATGAAATATATAAATTTTTTAATATTCATGAAAGAGAACAGAGAAATAGAAAATTGAATTGTGTAGTAGATTTTGTATCTGGAGCAGATTTATTTGTACGAAAGGAAGTTTTGAATAAATGTGGTAGTTTTGATCCAGATTTTTTTATGTATTATGAAGAAACAGAGATGCAATACCGTTTTTTTAAGTTTGGATACAAAAGTGTATTGATAGATACTCCTAAAATTAAGCATTTTGTAGGTTCTTCTAATGTTAAAAAAGGTCATTCTTTAAAATCATGTATTATTGAATTGAGAAGTCGTTTTTTATATTGTAAAAAAACTATGTCAACAAAACAGCAACTTATTGTAAGGTATTTACATTTGCTTATGATTCCCCGTATTTTAGTTTCTAGAGCTTGTTGGATAGAAAAAAAGGAATTGATAAATCTTATAATAAAAAATATATGATCCCTAAGATTATTCACTATTGTTGGTTCGGAAATAATCCTTTGCCGAAGAAAACAAAAAAGTATATTAAGACATGGAGAAAGTATTTCCCTGATTATGAAATAAAGTTATGGAATGAAGAAAATTTTGATGTTAATATTATTCCATATACTAGGGATGCTTATGCGAAGAAAAAATATGCATTTGTAAGTGACTTTGCTCGATTTTATGTTTTATATAAGTACGGAGGTCTTTACTTCGATACGGATGTAGAAGTTATAGCAGATATGTCAGATATCATTGAAAAAGGTGATTTTATGGCGTTAGAACATGAAGAGGGAGGAAATCTTTTTTATGTTGCTCCAGGGTTAGTAATAGGCACTAAAGCATTTAATCCGTTTTTGAAGTCATTACTTAATATTTACGAAAAGATGACGTTTGATTTTAAATCTAAGGATATGCCAACGGTAGTGACTATTACTACACATCTTTTGGAGGACAAAGGTTTTATATGTGAAAATCGGTTACAATCGATAGAAGGAATTACAATATATCCTACAGAATATTTTTGTCCGATAAATCGTTTTAATGGTACTTTGTTGTTAACTCAAAATACTAAAAGTATCCATCACTACGATGGAACATGGATGGATGGCAAAGGTCGTCTTAGAACATGGTTAATGTTACATAATGGCAATAAATTACTGAAGACATATTCTTATATTAAAAATAAATTACTAAAGATAAAGTAGTTAATTTATTATTGTATTTGAATAATGAAAGTAAGTCTAATTGAAATATACTCAGAGATGAAGATTAATTAATTCTATTAGGATGATGATTATTGAGCCGTTATTCTTATTTTATTAACACTAAAACCTATTAATGATAAATTATCATGTCTCAAATCATATTTAAATTAACTTTTTTACCTCGATTTATCAGACAATATTTCTATACCTATTTTAATAGACTAATGTTGTGGAGTGTCGGAGTGAAATTCGGTAAAAATCTTTTGATCCATAATCGGTTTTATTTAAAGCTCTATAAGAATGGTGAAATTTCGATCGGAGATAATTTTGTTGCATGGAGTGGAGAAAATATCAATCCTATAGGACGAAATTTGCGTTGTTCGATTTTCGTAAATAATGGAGCTTCTTTGAAAATAGGGAATGATGTTGGGATGAGTTCTTCATGTATTTGGGTAGATAAATCTATTTGTATTGGTAATAATGTAAAAATCGGAGCTAATTGTATAGTTTTAGATACGGATTGCCATAGTCTTAATTATGAGAGAAGACGAGAGTATTTATTAGATAAAGAAAACACCAAATGTAAGGGAGTCGTTATAGAAGATGATGTCCTTATTGGGGCTTCCTGTTTTATTTTAAAAGGTGTTCATATAGGTGCGAGATCAATTATCGGAGCAGGAAGTGTTGTGTCAAAGGATATTCCGGAAGATTGTATAGCTGCTGGTAATCCTTGTCAAGTAATTAAGTATCTAAGAGAATCAAAATGATAGTTCTTCAGATAAATACATTTTACAAATTTGGCAGTACAGGGAGAATTGTATATGATCTTCGTGTACTTAGTGAGCAAGTGGGGATCGAATCGTATGTTGCTTATGGGTGTGAAACGATTTCGCATAACGATTCTCATACGTTGTGTTTGCAGGGGACAATTCGTCGTAAACTGAATATATTAAGGACGCGATTATTTGCTCGTCATGGTTTTTATAATGAGTATGAAACAAAGAAATTATTGAAATACATAGATGAAGTGAAGCCGGATATTATTCATCTGCATAATATTCATAATCATTATGTTCATGTCGAAATGTTATTTGATTATATTAAGCAGAAGAGTATCCCTGTGGTTTGGACGTTACATGATTGTTGGTCATTTACAGGGTGGTGTGCTTATTTCGATTATGAGAGATGTGAAAAGTGGAAATCGGGTTGTTATAGTTGTAAATTAAAGCATCGTTATCCATATTCGTGGTTTTCCGCTAGAAGCCGTAAGAATTATGCGGATAAAAAACGAGCTTTTCAGGAAGTTAAGAAACTGAAATTAGTGACTCCTTCTCAATGGTTGGCGAACTTAACAAGGGAGTCTTTTCTAAAGGAATATCCCGTAGAAGTTATTAATAACGGAGTGAATACGGACATTTTCAAACCATCGGGAAAAGATGCGAAGACAAAGTTGGGTATTGCCGGAAAGAAAATGATTTTGGCGATGGCGATGTATTTTTCTCCTCTTAAAGGAAGAGACTATTTGTTGACATTACCCTCCCTGCTTCAAGATGATGAGGTTTTGGTCTTTGTCGGCATGGAAAAGAGTCAACAACATCTACTCCCCAAAAATAATTGTATTGGTGTTTTAAGAACTAATAGCCCTCAAGAGTTAGCTGAATATTATTCCGCTGCAGATGTATTTATTAATCCGACTTTGGAGGATAATTTCCCTACTACGAATATTGAGGCATTAGCTTGTGGCACTCCGGTAATTACTTTTCAAACTGGAGGTAGTGTAGAATCTGTGGATGAGAAGACCGGATTTGTTGTTCCTCAAGGGGATTTGGATGCTATGTTGCAGGCCATCCGTGTAGTGGAGAGTAGAGGAAAAGAGTATTATTCCGCTGCTTGCCGAGAAAAGGCAGTAGAGAAGTATAATAAAGACAAACAATATTATAAGTATATTGATTTATATAAATGGTTATTGGGAGATTATTAAATAAACAAACAGAGGAATTGTTATTATGATAAAACAGTTGTATTTGAGAATTCGCCGGATATGGTTTAAAACGTTATTTATGAGAATAATGCGTTTGTTTTATAGAACGATTTTTCGTCCATCTTTTCCTACTTGGCCGGCTTGTTCAAGGGACACTCGTGTTTATTCAAATAGAATAATATTTGATTTGTTAAATTCTGATTTGCCTTTTTTCGTAGGTCGTATGGGAGCTACAGAAGGACATATTGTCTTAAATTATCAAACGATAATTTCGGATAAAAATATAATGAGAAAAACGATTGATTATATAATTCGAGATACCGAATTACCTTGGTGGGATGAACAATTGATATTCAGATTGCAAAATAATGCCGGTTTTTTTTCAAATAATTTGTCAATAAAAGATATAGAAACTTTTAGCAAACTTTATTTATCATGTATTCCTACGATGGATGTATGTGGAAGATGGTGTCATTATGAGAAGGAAATGCCTTTTTCCAAAAACTGTAAGATGGTTCAGTTAGAGAGTTTGTATCCATTTTTTGTAGATAACTCCTGGATGAAAGCTTTGAAAGGGAAAAATTATTTCCTAATGAAGAATGGCTTCCTGAGTTTGAACTAAAAGTCATTAAAGCCGTTCAGTCAATGGCGGGAGAAAAGACACAATTTAATGATTGGTTTGAGGCTTTGGAGTATATGAAAGCAGAAATACGCAAGACAGATTTTGATGTTGCCATTATCGGTTGTGGGGCATATGGATTACCATTGGCTGCATATTGCAAGGAAATAGGAAAAAAGGCTATCCACATGGGTGGAGGGACACAATTACTTTTCGGCATAAAAGGGAGAAGATGGGAAATACAATATCAGGATTCTTGTTATAGAGATTTGTTTAATGAGCATTGGGTATATCCTGCAGAGTTTGAAACACCACAAAATGCGAAAAAGGTAGAGAATGCGTGTTATTGGTAGAGATTTTTATGAACCTTTTTTGTTGAGTGGAGATATAAAAATATGTATCAGTCTAAATTAAAAAGATAATGCGTACTCCAAAAATTTCAATAGTTACTATAACTTATAATAGTGAAAAGTTTGTAGAGCAGGCTATAAGAAGCATTGTCAATCAACCTTATACAAATAAGGAGTATGTCATTATTGATGGAGGTTCTACAGATAATACGCTTAATATAGTAAATAAATATAGAGATCAGATCGATTACTTTGTGAGTGAGCCAGATAAAGGCATCAGTGATGCTTTTAATAAAGGAATTCGAGCTGCCACAGGTGATATCATTGGTATTATAAATTCTGATGATATGTTGGCAGAAAATGCTTTACAGATTCTTGCTGATAACTATGATCCTAAAGTGGATATTTATCGGGGCATTTGTAGGCATATAGATTCTGAATCGGGATCTGTTTTTGATGAAAAGCCTTCATTGTATTTCCCCGCAATACCAATGGGACTGAATATAGCTCATCCTGCTACATTTGTTTCGAAAAGTGCTTATGAGCGTTTGGGTGTATTTGACGTATCGCTCAAATATGCCATGGACTTGGATTTGTTAAGAAGATTCTCTATTAAAGGTGCAAATGTAAAATACGTAGATCAAGTATTGGCAGTTTTTAGGTTAGGAGGGTGTTCTCAGCAATATGTAGAAGAACGAAGCAAAGAGGTATTCAGGATTATGAGAAAGAATGGCTCAAATGAATTTCAGATTTTATTATTCAGTATATATTATAAGTTAAGATGTCAGTTTAGGGCTTTAATGATAAAGATGGGAGGACTGAATGCTTTGTTAAAAATCAAGCGAAGAGTTTTTTCGTAAAATCTTATTATATCTTCGGTTTTTATATAAATCGGTTTATTAAATCAGAATTTGAACTTCGTAAATCGATTTATGTAATAGACCAAGCAATAAAGAGTTTGATAAACGACATAAAATAAGGAATTATGGATTGGAAAGAAAAAGCAGTTAAGATATTAAGGGATAGCCTTTATCCTATTCCTGCAGAATTGAATGAATTAGACTGGAAAAGCGGTTTATCAGACAAATCAGAGCGACTTGCACAGCATATCTCTGCATTTGCAAATATGAAAGGTGGTGGTATACTTGTGTACGGAGTTAATAACGATGGAACTTGCTTTAATCTGACTAAAGAAGAAGTTGATAAGATTATTCAGACGTTAGGAAATATAGCTCATAATAATTTGGCATATTCCATTCCTATTGAACATTCTGTATTGGAGTTTGATGGGCACTCATTACTCTTTGTCTATATTCCAGAGCAGAGTGATAAACCGGTACATTTGCGTGGTAAAGATATTTACTCTTCTTATTACCGTTCTGCTGGTCAAACAGTTAAGATGTCAAGAAATCAGGTAAAAGCATTGATCGCAACTTCCCAAGGAATTACTTTTGAGGAACAGATTGCAAAGGGAGGATTAAATAAGGATGATGTTTTGAGTATTTTGGATTACAAAGCTTTGTATCGAATTCTGGATAAGAATATTCCACATTCAACAGACACCATCATAGAACGTCTTGCAGATTATAATCTATGTAAGCAAGTTGGTGATGAATGGGCGATTACAAATTTAGGAGCAATCTTATTTGCAAACAAACTCCAAGATTTTCCAAATATTGTTGGGCATGAAGTCGTTGTGCGCAAGTATGTAGGAACCAATAATAGACAGCAAGAATTTGAACAACATGAAGCATATGGCTATGCTGTTGGTTTTGAGGGATTGGTGGATTTTATAATGCGAAATACTAGTGTCGAACAGATTGATGTAAAACGTGAGGCAATACCAACATATCCCAGAGTCGCAATTAGAGAATTTGTGGCGAATGCACTAGTTCATCAAGATTTTGGCATAACAGGAATGCCTGTAACTGTAGAGATATTTGCGAATAGACTTTCGATAACTAATGCCGGTGCTCCACTAAATGACATCAATCGATTGATAGATTTGCCGCCTCAATCAAGAAATGAGCAATTAGCACAGATGATGTTTACATTAGGTATTTGTGAACGTCGTGGTAGTGGTATTGACCGAGCTATTGCTGCTGTTGAAGGAATGTTCCTACCACCTGTAAAATTCACTAAAAGCGAACAGCATACAAGGGTTTTCTTATATCCACAGAAAAGTCTCAAGGACATGACAAAACAGGAGAAAATTTCGGCCTGTTATCAACATGCATGTCTTATGTACGAAGATGGGGAAAGAATAAACAATCAATCTGTAAGAGAAAGATTTGAATTGTCGAAGAATGATTCTTCAATAGCATCCCGTATTATTTCAGATACGTTAGAAGTCGGTTTGATCAAGCCGGCTGATATAGAGACTGCGTCTAAAAAATACATGACTTATATACCGTATTATGGATGATTTTTATTTGCAGAGCAAATCGAATGAGATTATAAATGCTTATTAATCAGTGGTTTTCTTTTTGCAGAGTAAATCCTAAGTTATAATTGAGTATGGTAATAGTAGTAATAATAGAAGAGAATGGTTAGGCTGACTTGGTCACTTAACTTAGTCACTTTTGTATAACGAGGGACTATTAATAAATCTGAAATGAAGATGCAGAACGAACAATTTCCTATAGGAAAACAAAGAGTTCAGTATATAGATATTCTTAAAGGTATTGGGATAATACTTGTTGTTCTAGGGCATATTACTATGAATAGCAAATTGTTTTCTTTTATTTATGCTTTTCATATGCCGTTGTTTTTTGTGGTTTCCGGTATGTTTTTGCATGATTCTCCTTCTTTTATTCTTAATCAAGCGAAAAAATTATTAATACCTTATTTCTCTTTTGGATTTTTGACATTTGCATATTGGGCAGTTTTCGAAATTCGTTTTAGAGAATTGCCGGAGGGTGAAACAGTGTTATCTCAATTTCTAAATTTATTTTATCCTCGTGTAGAGCAAATTAGTAATGTCGTTTTATGGTTTTTGCCATGTTTGTTCTTTTCTTCTATTATGGCAAATTTAATAAATCGTTTCATTAAATCAGAAGTTCCGAAATATTGTGTGATTGTTGGATTGGTCGCTTTTGTAGGGTTTGTAAAAGATGATAGTTTGCCTTATTTTTTTGGTCAGGCATTACAAGCTCTTCCTTATATAATGATTGGGAATGTTTTTTTAAAAAAAATTATTTTATTCAATAATTTGATTGTTAAAATCCCATTCTTGTCTATTTTTGTTAGCATATTAGGGTTGATTCTTGTCTATTTTTCTGGTGTAAGTTGTAATATGTTAGCCGGAAGTTTTAATCCTTTTTATGTTTTATCTTTTTTAATCGCAATTTGTGGATTCATTTCTGTCTATTTGATTGCATTTTTTATAAAGAGTAATCTGATTTTGTCTTGGCTTGGGAGGAATTCTCTTATTATTATGTTAATACATGAACCAATAAAGAGGATTGTACTTAAAATATATTCAGTAATTTTAGATATGCCTATTGATGTTATTAGAGGATCTATTACTAAATGTTTGATAATGACTATTTTGACTCTATTGATTGTTGGATTTCTAGTTTATATTATTAAACATTATGCTCCATGGTTATTAGGGCGAAAAGGGGTAAGTCTTTATACAGAAAAATTTGAGGGATTAAATTGTTTTTTTTAAACAAATATCATACGACAAACATTCTAAAATCTAATGATCAATTTGGGTTTAACAAGTGTTAATTCCATAGATACTATTAATCAATTTGTAGTGGAGAAGCAGAACGAGCAAATAACAATTATGCATGTGGCGCAGGCTGCCGGAGGTGTAGCCCGCTATATTGAATTGTTTTTAAAACATATAGATCACGATAATTACAAGAACATATTGGTTTGTTCGAAAGATTTCGAGAAAGGAATTTTCTCGGAGTTGGTAGACGAATTGGAGTATGTCGATATGGGTCGAGAAATCAGCATGAAGGATTTCAAGGCATGTCGGGAAGTGAGAACGTTGATCAAAAAGTATCGACCAGATATTATTTATTGTCATAGTAGTAAGGCCGGAGGTGTAGCTCGTATAGCAGCGATGGGGACCAAAGCCAAGGTCGTTTATAATGCTCATGGATGGGCATTTAATATGCGATGCTCCAGGAAGAAACGACGGACATATCTTGTGATGGAGTGGTTGTTGTCAAAAATTACCCATCAGATCGTGTGTATTTCGGAGTTTGAAATGAAGTCTGCTCTGAAAAAGAGGATATGCGGTCAGGATAAACTGCACAAAATATATAATGGTATCGATGTTAATGAAATCGAGAATGCAGTGCAGTCATCTCCTCTGACACGAGAGGGACTCGGAATTCCGGAGGATGCTTTCGTCGTGGGGATGGTGGGGCGTATCGCAGAGCAAAAGGCTCCCGATGTATTCCTAAATATGGCAGTTCGTGTCAAAAAGGAGATCCCCAATGCATTTTTTGTTATAGTGGGTGATGGCCCCGACAGAGCTAAGATAGAGTGGGAAATCGGTAATAATAAACTGAATGATTCGTTCCTTATCACGGGATGGGTAAATAATGTTTATGAATATTTAGGTTTGCTGGATGTCGGTGTCCTTTTGTCCCGGTGGGAAGGATTCGGATTGGCCATCTGCGAATTTATGGCAGCACACAAACCGGTCGTTTGTACGATCGTGGATGCTATCCCGGAACTGGTGGAGGATCATGAGAATGGAATTTTAGTCAGAAGGAATGATTCGAGGGGTGCATATAAGGCTGTGGTAGAGCTTTATCGTGATAAAGCTTTAAGAGAGAGATTGATCAGACGAGGTGAGGGCGTGGCAAGTTCGAAATTCGACATTAAGCGTGTCGTCTATGAGCATGAAGTCATGTTTGCTCGTTTGACAGGGCGCTCTTTGGTCCCCATGGGGCATATGAATAGTATATACGCATTACTATTTGATCTGCTTCAGGTCTCAATTGGGAAAAAGGAGGCATTGAGTAGAACCCCGAATCAAGTGGAGTGGAATGTGATCTACGAGTTGGGAATAAAGCATGCCATTATGGGGGTGTTGTTTTATGCTGTCTATCAACTCCCTCAAAGTCAATTGCCTCCGAAACGATTGCTGGCTAAGTGGTATCTGCTTTCCAGACAGATGGCTGCTCAAAATGAACTGCTGAACAAGCGTGTCGCTTTTGCAGTGAAGACTTTTGCGAAAGAGGGGTTTCGGACTTGTCTTTTGAAAGGGCAGGGGATGGCTTTGCAATATCCCAATCCTTTAAGCCGGCAGTGTGGCGATATAGATATCTGGGTGGATGGAGAGATGAGTAAGATCGTCGATTATGTCCATGACATTTTGCCGGATCAAGAGGTGCGTTATCATCATGTGGAGTTCCCGATACTGAAGGATGTCAATATGGAGGTGCATTTCCGCCCTTCGTTTTTAAGTGCTCCATGGCGCAACAGGCAACTGCAGAAATTTTTTAGGCAGGAGGCTGAAGCGCAGTTTGCTAATGAGACGTTGCTCTCTGAGGAGTATGGGAATATTTTTGTGCCTACTCCCCGTTTTAATGCGATCTACCAATTGGTGCATATTTATCGTCATCTTTTTGATGAGGGTATCGGATTGCGTCATCTGATGGATTATTATTATGTCTTGACCGGCTTGCCTCAATCTGAACACTCTCAGGTGCGTCACCGTATCGAGTCTTTGGGGATGAAGCGTTTTGCACGGGCAGTGATGTATGTCCTGGAAGTGGTATTTGACCTGGATAGGCAATATATGCTGTATGCTCCGGATGCCCGAACCGGAAAACATTTGTATGGTGAGATTATGCTTGCCGGCAATTTTGGTCAGTTTGATCCTCGCAACGGAGAGGTGATAGGGGAGTCGGCGCTGCATCATTTCGTGCGAAAATTGAGGCGAAACAGTCGCTTTTTGTTCGCTTATCCGGAGGAGGTGATGTGGGAGCCGCTGTTCCGAATATATCATTGGTATTGGAGGGCAACAAAGGGATGGAAATGACCGATCGAAAGGAATAAAGACGGTTTTTGTGTCGTAATTGAAAATGTGTTGTGTGCCAGAGGTAAACACAAATGTGAGTCTGAGATGATTTAGAAGCGTGCCAGAGTGTACCAGAGGTGTTCTTTAATATTGTATTTCAGGGTTAATTCATAGAGGTAGTTTGTTTTTTTGGATGGATTTTATTATCTTTGCAGTCAGAATCTAATTAACCAGTGCGGGTGTTGTGATAATCCCGTCTATTATTAACCTACGAGGGGTGGTCCTTGAGGATGTCCCCTCCTAATCAAAATTATTTTCATTTATGTTTAAAAACCATCCCAAGGGGTTGATTCCCGCAGCGCTTTCTAATATGGGCGAGCGTTTCGGCTATTACATCATGAATGCCGTTTTGGTGCTATTTTTGTGTTCGAAGTTCGGCATCAGTGAGAAAGATTCATCCACTATTTATTCTGTTTTCTATTGTGGTATCTATGTGCTTAGTTTGGTGGGCGGACTTATTGCTGACCGCAAACAGAACTATAAGGGTACCATCATTTCCGGTCTTGTGATCATGGCTTTGGGCTATGTAGTCCTCTCTATTCCGATTTTGGCTACAGCTCAAAACTCTACCTGGCTACTTGTTTTGACTTGTTTTGCTTTGTTCCTTATCGCGTTTGGTAATGGCCTTTTTAAAGGAAACCTACAGGCCATCGTCGGTCAAATGTATGACAACCATGAGGCTGAAGCTGCCAAGAAGGGGGAGAAAGCATTGGAAGAGGCGAAAAGTCATCGTGACTCAGGATTCCAGATTTTTTATGTATTTATCAATGTGGGAGGTTTGATCGCTCCGTTTGTAGCGCCCTTGTTGAGAGGATGGTGGCTGAAGGTGAACGAGATGGTATATAATGCCAGCCTTCCGGAATTGTGCCACAATTATATCGCAGAGGGATCTGCTATGGAGGCTACCAAACTGGAGAACCTCAACAAGCTGATGGCTGAATGTGGCGGTAATGTGGCTGATTTGGCAACTTCTTGTACTCAGTATTTGCAGTACTTCAATGAAGGTGTGCATTATTCTTTCATCGCTTCAGTGGCTGCTATGCTTCTTTCGTTGACTATCTTTCTTTGTACTAAAAAGATTCTTCCTACTCCTGCGAAGAAAGAGGCTGTGGCTACAGTCAATTATACTGCAGAAGAGAAAAAGGCAATGGCCGATGAGATTAAGCGTCGTCTCTATGCCTTGTCTGCTGTGCTGATCGTGGTGATTTTCTTTTGGTTCTCTTTCCATCAGAATGGAACTTCTCTTTCTGTTTTTGCTCGTGATTTTATTGATACTACTACAATTGCGCCGGAGATTTTCCAAGCTATCAATCCTTTCTTTGTGATAACTTTGACTCCGATCATCATGATGATTTTTGGCGCTCTCAGCAAACGTGGTAAAGATATTTCTACTCCTCGAAAGATCGCAATCGGTATGTTGATTGCCGGTCTGGCATATCTGTTCCTTGCCATCTACTCATACATTCAGGGTTATCCTTCCGGTGAGGCGTATAAGTCTTTGGCTGTAGCAGATCAAGTGAAGTCCGGAGCATGGGTGCTGATTTTGTTCTATTTCTTTATGACTGTAGCAGAATTGTTTATTTCTCCATTGGGTCTCTCCTTTGTGTCAAAAGTGGCCCCAAAACATCTGCAAGGTCTCTGTCAGGGTCTTTGGTTAGGCGCTACTGCAGTCGGAAACCTCTTCTTATTCTTGGGCGCTGATATGTATAATGCTCTCCCGATCTGGCAGTGCTGGACTGTCTTCTTCATCTTGTGTCTGCTTTCTATGGGTATGATGCTTGCTATGGTGAAATGGCTGGAACGGGTAACTAATGCGTAACTAAATAGTTTCGTTAATTAAATAGTTCCTATATAAAGAATAAATCGGCTGTGCGAAGTGTTTTCGTGCAGCCGATTTATTTTTGTTTTGTGTCGATAATAAAATTTGTAAGATTTATTAGGATTGTTTAGATAAAATATCTATTTTTGTCAAAATTTTATACGATTATCGTTTTTTGCTCTATTTAAGCATATTCCGAAACGGATGTTTGTGCATAAGAATTGCAATTGCTATAAATAGAGTGACGTTAGAATCGGATGAAAAATCAGACTGAAATCTTATACAAATAACTAAAAGCATATTATGATGAAAACACCGAAAAAATACCATGGTGTAGTAGTACCGATGGTAACTCCTGTGACAGAAGACGGGAAAAACATTGATGTAGCAGCAGTCGAAAGAATCGTTAGTAACTTTGTGCGTAATGATGTCTCTCCATTGATCATGGGGACGACCGGAGAAGGTAATTCTGTCTCTGTGCGTCAAGGAGTAGAGATGATCAGAGCTGCAGCTAAGGTCGGCAAGGGGAAGTGTGTCATTTATACAGGTCTTGCAGGTAACTGTCTGGAAGAACAATTGGAGGCCGCTCAACGATTTGTAGAGGCCGGTGCAGATGTGATTGCAGCCACTTTACCCAGTTATTATGCATTGACTCCGGAGCAGATGTATAACTATTATGTCTCTTTAGCCGATGCGGTATCAGTACCTTTGATGTTGTATAATATTGATATTACAACGCATATGAGTATCCCGGTCGATGTTATTGAGCGCCTCAGCCATCATCCTAATATTGTCGGTTTGAAGGATTCGGAGAATAATTTGCCTCGTCTGGAGGAGATCTTAAAGGTGTTTGCTGATCGAGAGGATTTCTCTTATTTCTGTGGTTGTGCTGCCAATTCTGCCAAAGCATTGGCTCATGGGGCTGATGGTATCGTGCCGAGTGTCGGTAACTATGTGCCTCATCTTTATAATGAACTGTATCTTGCCGGAGTTAATGGGGACATGGCCAAGGCAGAAGAGTTACAGCAGTTGACTATAGAAATCGGTAAGATTAATACTAAGGGTTTGACGCTCGGACAGTCTCTTTGTGGTCTGAAGGTAATTATGAGTTTAGCAGGGTTCTGTGGTTACCAGATGCTTCCCCCATTGACCCGTTTGGATGATGAGACGGTAGAGCGGATCAAGAAAGAGGCGCAACCTATTATTGAGAAATACGTATCTTAAATCTTTTTTCAAATGATGGTAAAGTTAACCGTATTTAAATCTAAAAACTTATGAATATAAGCACATCTTTACATTGGATAGACTATACTATCGTTATTGTTTCTGTCCTTGCTGCCGTGGGTGTCGGAGTGTATTTTTCTAAACGACAAAACTCGACACAGGCTTATTTTGCTGCCAATGGAGCTGTTCCGGCGTGGGCTATCGGTATGTCTATGTTTGCAACGATCATCAGTAGTGTGACTTTCTTGGCTTATCCGGGTGCCGCTTATGGGGGAAACTGGATCCTCTTAGTACAAGGGTTGATGGTCCCGCTGGTGTTGGTCGGTATTATTGGTTATATCGTACCACTTTATAGGCGAATGATCAAACTGAGTTGTTATGAGTATTTTGAGCGTCGTTTTGGTCCTTTTGCCAGATATTATAGTTCGGTGGCTTTTGTGCTGGAGCATTTTGCCAAGTCCGGTACAATCCTTTACTTGATGGGGACTGCAGTTTCTATTTTCATGGGTTATAATAGTGATCTATCCACTACGTCATGGATCATTATCTTTGTGGGACTTGTAGTCATCGCTCTCACTTATTTGGGCGGTATGGAGGCTATCATTTGGATGGATGTGGCACAAGGGTTCTTGTTGATTTTTGGTGGCATTTTGGCAATCATTATTCTCTTTTCTTTAACAGATGGCGGAGCTGAAACGATTTTACAAATTGCCGGTGAGCATAATAAGATAGATGTTGGCCCGTATGATTGGGATTTCTGTCAAAGGACGTTTTGGGTCTTGGTAATCAATGGTATTTTTTATGCTGTGCAGAAATATGGTACGGATCAGACGATCGTACAGCGTTATTTGACAGCTCGTACAGATAAGGCAGCTAAGAAAGCTTCTTATATGGGAATCTTGATGAGTGTACCCGCATGGGCATTGTTTATGTTTGTGGGTACTTGTCTGTTTGCATATTATCAAGTAAATAGCGGACTTCTGCCAGAAGGAATCCGTAATGACGATGTTTTCCCGTTCTTTATCGCTACTGAGATGCCTATCGGTATTACCGGTTTGGTGGTTGCGGCTTTAGTTGCCGGTGCTGTTTCAAGCCTTGACTCTGACATAAATTGTATTTCGGCTTGTGTTGTAGAAGATTATTATGCTCGCATACGACCGAAAGCTACAGATAAAGAAAAATTGTTTGCCGGTCGAGTTTCTGTTTTGGTGATCGGTTTTGCTTGTATTGGAATTGCATTGCTTTATGTAAGTTGGGGCGGTGATGGTGTTTTAGGAACTCTGTTTGGACTTTATGCAATCCTTTCAGCCGGTATTGTTGGTATTTTTATGTTGGGACTTTTCAGTCGCCGTGCTAATTGGCAAGGTCTGTATATCGGTATTGCTGCTGCCATTCTTTTTACAGCTTATGCTGTATTGACTACAACAAAAGCCGATGATGGTACGCTGTTTTTAGACTTGGGAGAGTATAATTTCCCGCATCATACGTTGATGTTAGGTGTCTATAGTCATATTATTGTGCTTGTTGTCGGTTATTTGGCGAGTCTTTGCTTTAAGACTCCTAAAGCAGATAAGAATCTGACAATATATGGCTATTTGGAGGAGCGTAAAAATCAAAACTAAAGACTTGCATGCGACATCTCGATTGAGATGAGGTGTGTATTTAGAGATTTTTATATTAACTATAAGAGGGTGTGCCAAAAAATGTTTTTGATACACCCTCATAATTAAGAAGATATAATGAAAGAGATAACACTTTTACAACCCTCTAAGATTGTATTCGGAACAGGGTGTATTAAGCAGTTTTGTTGTGATTATCGTGCAATGGGACTGCGTCGATTATTTGTTCTTACTGTTCCTGTAATTCGCCCGATGATGGCAGAGATGATTGAAACACTTACTCAAGAAGGTGTGAGTGTGGAGGTATATGAGCATATTTTGCAGGAACCTACAGTTGCAGATTTTGAGAAAACATTGGAAGTTGCTCGTCGTTTTGAGGCCGATAGTGTAATCGGCGTGGGTGGAGGCAGTGTTTTGGATGTTGCCAAACTTGTGGCCGCTCTTATCGATAGTGAGCAACCGGTAAATACTCTTTTTGGCATAGGGAAGGTGGCTCGCAGAGGCAAGTGGTTTGCTTGTATGCCCACTACTTCCGGGACAGGAAGTGAGGTTTCTCCCAATGCGATACTTCTGGATGAGAGCGATGCTCTGAAAAAAGGTATTGTCAGTCCTCACTTAATGCCAGATGTGGCTTATATTGATCCACAATTGACATGGAGTGTCCCGGCAAAAGTGACGGCAGAGACCGGTATGGATGCTTTGACGCATTGTATAGAGGCCTATACTAATAAGTTTGCGCATCCGGTGGTAGATGTGTATGCCTTGCAAGGCATTCGTCTAATTTCAACTCATCTGCTTCGCGCTGTCAAAGACGGTAAAGATGTGGAAGCTCGTGAGGCTCTTGCTTTAGGGAGTATGTATGGCGGCATGTGTTTAGGTCCAGTTAATACTGCTGCAGTGCATGCCCTTTCTTATCCTTTGGGAGGTGAGTTTCATCTCTCTCATGGACTTTCCAATGCGGTGTTGCTGCCGGCGGTTATGACGTTTAATATGAGTGCTAATGTAGCCAAGTATGCACAAGTCGCTTTAGCATGTGGTGTCGCTCTAGGTAAGTCTGATGAGGAAACGGCGATGCGTGGTGTAGAATACATCAAACGATTGTCTGAAGAGTGTGGTATTCCGACACGACTCTCTGATATAGGTGTTCCGCAATCAGCTGTTGCCGGAATGGCAAAAGCTGCTATGGACGTACAGAGATTGTTGAAGAATAATCCTCGAGAGGTGACTGAAGCGGATGCTTATGATATTTATAATTCTTTATATTGATTGATATGGACAACAACAAACCAATATTGGCTATAACTATGGGCGATCCGGCAGGGGTCGGTCCTGAGATTGTCATAAAATCTTTGCTTTTGCCGGAGACTTATGATAAATGCAGACCGATCGTGACCGGTGATGCCGGTGTTATGAAGTGGACTGCTGAGCATTTGAATTTACAGGTGGATATACATCCGATAAAGCAGGTCTCTGAGGCTCTTTTCCAACCGGGAGTTATCGATGTACTGGATCTTGAATGTATAGATATGGGTAGTTTTGCTTTCGGTGTCGAGTCTGCACAATGTGGTAATGCTGCATTTGTCTCAATAATTAAAGCCATTGAGCTGGCTATGGCTAATGAGGTGGATGGGACTGTGACAGCACCGCTAAATAAGAAAGCTCTGAATATGGCAGGACATCATTTTGATGGTCATACAGAGATATATGCACATTTTACCCGGACCAAGAAGTATGCAATGTTGCTTGCAGATGAAGCTTTGAGGGTTATTCATGTCTCTACACATGTGTCGCTTAGAGAAGCTTGTGACCGAGTGAAGAAAGAGCGTATAATCGAGGTTGCTGAACTAATCAATGATGCTTGTCATCAGTTTGGAATCGAACATCCTCGTATCGGTATTGCCGGCCTTAATCCCCATGCAAGTGACAATGGTCTGTTTGGCTGGGAAGAGGAGAAAGAGATCATACCGGCTGTATCCGCTTTGCGAGAAAGAGGTTTTGTCGTCGATGGTCCTGTACCACCGGATACACTTTTTGCTAAAGCAAGATGTGGAAAGTATGACGGCTGTGTCGCTATGTATCATGATCAAGGGCATATCCCATTCAAGGTGATCGGTTTTAATTGGAACAAGGAGACAGGAAAAATGGATAGCGCTCAAGGGGTTAATATAACTTTGGGATTACCGATCATCCGTGTTTCGGTGGATCATGGAACGGCTTTTGATGTCGCCGGTCAAGGGATTGCAAGTCATCGAGGAATGATGTTAGCGATAGATTATGCCTCAAAAATGGCAAAAAACAGATTGGCAGAACAGAATAAATTATGATCGTTGTTATTGCAGATGATATAACAGGTGCAGCTGAAATCGCTGGTATTGCGAGGTCAAGAGGATGTAGAGTTAGTTTATCCACATCGATAGATATATTTAAGTCCTCCGAGGTGGATGATTTAGATGTTTGTGTTATCGCAACAGATAGTCGCTCTTTGCTCCCAAATAAGGCTGCTAAGTCTATGTCTGAGATAGCAGGACAATTGTCTGAACGAAAAGATGTAACCATTTTTAAGAAGACTGATTCGGTACTTCGGGGACATATCGTTACAGAATTGGAATCTCTCAAATCTGCATTGGGTATTGAGAAGGTGATGCTATTGCCTCAGAATCCATCTAAAGGGAGAATTATCAAAAATGGAGTATATTATATTAACGGAGTGCCCCTTTCAGACACTCCGTTTTCGTATGATCCAGAATTCCCTATGAACACTTCCGGGGTAAAAGAGATTCTTCCCGAGATTAATTATGTTAGTGTTGATGCTGCATTATCGATGAGAGGGATTTCTTTGTGTGAAGCTTCGACTTTAGAGGATGTTGATATTCAACTATCCAAATCTGACGAAGATACACTTATTGCGGGTGCGGCAGATCTGTTCTCGATTTGGATAGGACGAATCTTCCCCAAGGCTTCTCCGATTAGTTCTTCGTCTGTGTTACCTAATAAAGGAAAGGCTTTAGTCTTTTGTGGAAGTACGCAAAGTCACTCGTTGATTGATGAACCTTATTTTGCATCTTTTCGTTCGACTGAACAGAATATGCCTTTAGAGGTTTTTCATGGTGATTCGCCTGAAATGTGGTTTGAGAGATTATCAGACTTGTATGAAAATAATGATTGCCTGATTATTAAAGTGGGACATCCTTCCCAAGGTGGACAGGATTTCGCTTTACGCATCAAACATTTATTTGCGATTGTGGCAAAGAGGTTGATAGAACAACATCAGCCTAATCTGCTGATTATAGAGGGGGGGGCGACAGCATTTGCCATAATACAAGAGTTAGGTTGGCATAATCTAATGGTAAAGCGAGAAATAGATCCCGGTGTTGTATCTCTTAATTATGGGGCAACAGAGGTCATTTTAAAACCCGGAAGTTATCCTTGGGGTGCACTCTTTGATGGAGTTATATAAATACATTGTGTGGCGACTGATTAGGTGAGGATTATTCTATCCCCCAAGTGGTACTTATAACTTGGAACTCAGTTCGTCGATTGATTTGATCTGCAATGTTTTGTTGTTCTGGGTTAAGTGTGTTGACGAATGATTCGTCAAGAGATTGCCCCTCAGGTAGAAAGTTATATTGCTTATGTGTTTTCTCATCAACAATTTTTGGAGTCTCTTTTCCATATCCCACAGGGACTAATCGAGCTTTGTCGATGCCCTGCCCAATCAGATAATCGCAGACAGCCTGTGCTCTTCGTTGAGCTAAATCTAAGTTAAATTGTTGTGAACCGATACGATCCGTATGTGCGGAAAGTTCAATTGCTACATAAGGATTATCATTTAATAAAGAGACCAGATCATTGAGACTTGGATATGAGGCTTCTTGGAGTGTTGCCTCATTATAATCATAGAAGACATTGTCCACAATAACAGGTTCGGTTATAGCCGGCAGGAAGAAATCTACGACATAATCGGCATCTTCTTCTTCCGGATCGGATGTAAATTGAGCTTTACGATTGAGGTATCCGGTTTTTCCGCTCATCATGACATATTCAGTACTACGATCTATACTACACTGATATGTGCCATCCGGTTTTGTAATAGACTTGAAATTCATGCCATTGCGTCCTACAACGCGAACAATGGCTTCTTCAACCGGCTCTTCGTTCATGTCATAAACCGTGCCACTGATTGTGACTTTAATTGAGGGAAGTAAGAAATGGAAGATGTTGTCAAATCCTTTTCCTTGATTACGATTGGAACTGAAGAATCCTTCTTGCTGTTCGATGCTAGAGCGCATGAAAGTCATACCGAAATCATCCCCTTGAGAATTGATTGGTGCTCCCAAGTGTATGACCTGCCATGTGCCCCATTCGGTAAGTCTCGCCGAATAAATGTCTAAACCTCCTAATCCATCTCTACCATTGGAGGAGAAATAAAGTATGCCATCCGGTGCAAAGGAGGGGAACTTTTCATCTCCGGATGTGTTGATTTCAGGCCCCAAATTTTCTACAGGACCAACTTCTTCTCCTTTGAGAGGGGCTCTCCAAATATCTAATCCTCCTTCTCCACCCGGCATGTCACTGATGAAATAGAGCCATTCGCCGTTTGGGGTAATGGCCGGATGTGCAAATGTTGAAATTGTGTCGCCACCAAAAGAGATGTGTTTTCCTTTACTCCAAGTAGCTTCTGAACGTGAAGAGGCATATAATGCCGGAGCTGTTCCCATGCCCTCGTTTCCTGATGCTGCTGTATAAAACATAGTGTTCCCATCGGGGGAGAAACAAGGAGTCCCTTCGTCTGCTTCGGTGTTTAGGCCTTCCCCTGCAGATTCCGGTCGCATCCAATTACCTTTTTCATCTTTTCGGCATACCCATATATCGCAATATTTGGTGCCGGTGATGTCACTATTTTTTTCTCCGATGACCTTGTCATTACTTGTGGTGTAATAAAGGGCTTCATCGTTTTCTCCCCAAATGGCAGGAGAGAAGTCTGCTCGTCTTGAATTGACCAATGCAAAACGTTTGATTATATATCGGCTTCCATCTTTTTTCCATTGTTCCGCTTTCTGAGCTCCGGCTAATCCGTTTTGAGCTTCTGCATCATCAGGATACTCAGACAGATACTCTTCATAGAGTTTTATGGCATCTTTGTATTTCCCCTCCATGTGTCGCATTTTGGCAAATCGGAGTTTTATTGTTGGCTCTTCATATCCATATCTGAGGGCATTCTGATAACCGGCAGAGGCTTGTGCCGGGATCATCAGTTTTTCGAAACAGAGCCCCATGTGGTAAGCCACTTCGCCTTTTTGAAGGCGCTCGCTTTTAGCATCTGTTTTACGATATACTTTTTTTAATGTCTGTGATGCTTTGTGATACTCTCCGCGTGCCATTTCCTCTTTAGCTGTACTAAGCTTGGCTGTTTGGCAACTTTGTAATAAAAATGCGGATATAAGGATCATGAAAGCAGAAAGAAATTGGGTTGTCATACATTTCTTTCTTTTTGTGCATATCGGATGAATAAAGGTTTGTAAAGGCATTGTATATGTTGGGAAGATCGTTATAAAGATGGTTAAAATATAGAACAGATTCATAGATTATTGATGATTATTTTGTTGTAATTATGGTAATCACTATAAAACTCATGAAACTATACTTGATTAAAACGGAAAAAAAGGTGGTTTCATTGTGTCTGATAGAATAATAATTTAAAAATATGATAAGGTTTTTATTATTAACTCAGATCGGTCATTAGACCGCATAATTACAAAAATTAATTCTTTTTAGACGTTTACCTATTCTTTTTGGCATCGTTCTTATGTTTTTTCGTTCATATAGCTCGCTGTACTTATTCAAAAGACATAAGAAATCTACTAAAAATAATAAGATAAACATGCTAAAATCTAATGACAGATTGGGGATTAATGGTATTTTTATGACTTTAGGTATCAATATACCTAACTTTAGGTAGTGTGCACTTCGAAAATAATGTGTAACTTTGCAGGCAATAAAGAGTGAAATATAATATATGAAATTATCGGAACTTCAAACCGGAGAAAAGGGAGTCGTTGTCAAGGTACTTGGCCATGGCGGTTTTCGTCGGCGCATCATCGAGATGGGTTTTATAAAAGGAAAGACGGTCACGGTTTTGCTCAATGCTCCTCTAAAAGATCCGGTCAAATATAGTATAATGGGCTATGAAATCTCTTTGCGTCGTCAGGAGGCTGAGATGATCGAAGTTGTCAGTGAAAAAGAAGCGTCAGAAGAGGTGCTTCAAGATCAAAAATATTATGCTCCTATTGATGTCTGCACCCCAATTTCAGAGGATCAAATGAAGGAAGTGGCCCGTGGAAAACGGCGTACCATTAATGTTGCGATAGTAGGAAATCCAAATTGTGGAAAAACCTCGCTCTTTAATATGGCTTCAGGAGGTCATGAACATGTTGGGAATTATAGTGGAGTGACTGTAGATGCTAAGGTAGGAGAATTTGATTTTCAAGGTTATCATCTTAGGTTGATTGATTTACCTGGTACCTATTCGCTTTCAGCCTATAGCCCGGAAGAATTATATGTTAGAAAACACATAATTGAAGAGACCCCGGATATTATCATTAATGTCGTAGATGCAGGAAATTTAGAACGAAATCTTTACCTTACGACTCAACTTATAGATATGAATGTAAGGATGGTAGTAGCTCTTAACATGGTGGATGTTCTCAAGAGGACCGGTGCTCAAGTAGATATTTTAAAGTTAAGTGAATTACTAGGAATTCCCATTGTTCCCACAAGTGCGCGCACAGGAGATGGGATCAACGATTTGTTTCATGTCGTTATCGGTCTTTATGAAGGGGCAGATTTTATGGGACAAAATGCTGATATACAGAGTGAGGCCCTTCGGGATTATAGGGATTGGCATGACCAAAATGTGCATGATCATGTGTATGGAACACATGCTTTGGAAGAAAATGGCTTCAAGGCTAAGGGGTTTATTCGTCATATCCATATCAATCATGGTCCTCAATTGGAGAAATGTATTGATGCTGTTAAAGAGGAAATTTGTCGCGCCAATCAGTCTATCAGACACAAGTATTCTACACGTTTTCTTGCTATTAAACTACTAGAAAATGATCGTGATATAGAAAATTTTGTCAAGACATTACCTAACGGGCAGGAGATTATTGCTGTTAGAAATCGTGAGTCAGAACACTTGAAAAGTGATTTGGGAGAGGATTGTGAGCAGGCAATCACCGATGCTAAATACGGATTTATATCCGGAGCATTGAAGGAGACCTATGTAGAGCCTCCGGTGGAGAAGGAACAGATAACTCGTGCCATCGACCATATTGTAACACATCGTATATGGGGATATCCGATTTTCTTCTTGTTTTTATATATCATGTTTGAGGCAACATTTATCTTAGGCGAATATCCGATGATGGGTATCGAGTGGCTGGTAGGTACGATTGCTTCATGGGTAGATCAGGGTATGACGGATGGACCTCTAAAGGATTTGATCGTAGATGGTATTATCGGTGGCGTGGGAGGTGTAATTGTGTTCTTGCCTAATATCCTTTTCCTTTATATGTTTATATCGCTTATGGAGGACTCGGGATATATGGCTCGAGCAGCATTTATTATGGACAAGATTATGCACCGCATGGGTCTTCATGGAAAGTCTTTTATTCCGTTGATTATGGGTTTTGGATGTAATGTTCCGGCTATTATGTCTTCTAGAATTATAGAAAGTCGGAAATCGCGGCTGGTTACGATGCTGATCAATCCCCTAATGTCTTGTAGTGCTCGACTGCCTATATATTTGGTCCTTATTGGTGCGTTTTTCCCCACAAAAGCAAGTTTAGTTTTATTATCAGTTTATGCTATCGGTATATTGCTCGCTATTTTGATGGCTAGAATTTTCAGCCATTTTATAATTAAAGGAGATGATACACCATTTGTAATGGAATTACCTCCATATCGTATGCCAACGTGGAAGTCGATTTTCAGCCATACTTGGGAAAAGGGTGCACAATATCTGAAAAAAATGGGAGGAATTATCATGGTGGCGTCTGTATTGATTTGGTTTTTAGGTTATTATCCAAATCATGATGCCTATAACACAGTAGCTGAACAGCAAGAAAATTCATATATTGGACAGATTGGTAAGGCTATTGAACCAGTGATAGAGCCTCTTGGATTTGATTGGAAAATGGGTGTCGGTTTGTTGTCTGGAGTAGGAGCCAAGGAATTGGTGGTAAGTACATTGGGCGTTTTATATACTCATGACGAAGGTGCAGATGTAGAGGATATAAATCTTTCCGGACGTATTCCGATTACCCCCCTTGTCGCATTTGTATATATGTTATTTACATTGATTTATTTCCCTTGTATTGCTACATTGGTAGCAATAAAGACTGAGTCCGGTCATTGGAAATGGGCATTGCTTACTGCTATTTATACAACGATTTTGGCATGGATCGTCTCTTTTGCGGTCTATAGGATAGGAATGTTATTTTTGTGATTTTTTTAATAGAAATCGAAAAGTATTAGGATTATAACAAAGAAAACAGATATTTATGACACAAAAGCTTATCGTTTATCTTTTAGTTATATTAAGTGCCGTTTACTTAATCTATTGGCTTTGGAAGCGCTTTTCTGACAAAACTAATGGAAATAAGTGTGATTGTTGTAGTTCCTCTGATTGCCCTTTGTATGGAAAGAAATCAAAGGTAAAGACCCGTACAGATGTACATTGTAATATGAATAATAACTGAAACAGTATATTGATGAAAAAATTATTGGTTTTATTAAGTCTATTGGTGATTGTTCCGTCATTATTGGCAAAACAGAAAGAATCACCGAAATTTGAGATTGGTGAAAAGGTTTTTCTTTTGGAGAATAAACCTTTTATAATTAAAGCTGCAGAGGTGCATTATACACGCATTCCTCGGCCTTATTGGGAACATCGTATCCAAATGTGTAAATCTTTGGGTATGAATACGCTCTGTATCTATATTTTTTGGAATATTCATGAACAGCGTGAAGGGAAGTTTGATTTCGATGATAACAACGATATAGCAGAGTTTTGCCGATTAGCACAAAAGCATGGAATGTATGTGATTGTTCGTCCCGGACCGTATGTTTGTGCTGAATGGGAGATGGGAGGACTGCCTTGGTGGTTGCTCAAAAAAACGGACATTCGTCTTCGTGAGAGAGATCCATACTTTATGAAGCGAGTGAAGATTTTTGAGCAGAAAGTTGCAGAGCAGTTAGTGCCTCTTTCTATCGAAAATGGGGGACCAATCATTATGGTTCAAGTGGAGAATGAGTATGGTTCTTACGGAGAAGATAAACTTTATGTCAGTGAAGTAAGGGATATTTTACGGGAAGTCGGTTGGGATAAGACTATTTTGTTCCAATGTGATTGGAGTAGTAATTTTACTAAAAATGGGTTGGATGACTTGCTATGGACAATGAACTTCGGGACAGGAGCTAACGTCAAAGCGCAGTTTAAGAAATTGCAGGAGTTGCGTCCATCGTCTCCCTTGATGTGTTCTGAATATTGGAGTGGTTGGTTTGATGGATGGGGACGTGGTCATGAAACACGTAAAGCTTCTGCTATGGTTGCCGGATTAAAGGAGATGCTGGATAATCAAATCTCTTTCTCTTTATATATGACTCATGGTGGAACTTCGTTTGGTCATTGGGCTGGGGCTAATAGTCCAGGGTATAAACCAGACTGTACTTCTTATGATTATGATGCTCCTATCAGTGAGTCCGGATCAGCTACGCCCAAGTATCATGAATTGCGTAATTTATTATCTCAATATACTGATGGACATCCTTTGCCGGAGATTCCTAAGTCATTGCCACAAATAGAGATCCCTACAATTGTTTTTTCTGAGGTAGCTCCCTCTTTTGATAACTTGCCCAAATCTTTTTTTGTGGATTCTCTTTCTCCCATGGAACTTTATGATCAAGGCTATGGGTCTATTATTTATTCCACTCACTTGCCCCAAACAGATGGTCAGACGTTACTTCAAGTAAAAGATGTGCATGATTTCGCAGCCGTTTATATAGATAAAATGCACATTGGCAATCTTTATCGAGGTGATAACAAGCATTCATTGCTTTTACCCTCTTTACCTAATGGGGGACGGTTAGATCTCTATGTAGAGGGTATGGGACGTATCAATTTTGGAAGAGCGATAAAAGATTATAAAGGCATTACAGAACGAGTATTACTGACGACAACTACGACAGATGGTAAGGAGCAAAGTAGGGAGTTGAAAGGATGGGATGTAACGCTGCTCCCTAATGACTATAAGGTAGCGAGGGATAAAAAATATGTTCGTCATTCGGATCTTTTGAAATCTCATTTATCTTCAGATCCCTATCTGAAAAATGGCTATTATCGTGCTACGTTTAGACTTAAAGAGGTGGGAGATACATATTTGGATATGCGCTCATGGGGAAAAGGTTTGGTATGGGTTAATGGACATTGTCTAGGTCGTTTTTGGGAAATAGGCCCTCAACAAACTCTTTTCTTACCGGGATGTTGGCTTAAAAAAGGTAAAAATGAAATTATTGTTTTAGACATTTTGGGTCCCTCAAAAGCAGAGATTACTGGTATTACAACTCCTATTGTAGATCAATTGCGCCTACAACGTCCGACAACTCATCGAGCAAAAGGAGAAACACTACGTTTAGATAGTACGACTATAATAGTGGATGGAGAATTTGCAGCAGGCAATGGATGGCAGGAGATTTCTTTCCCTCAGTCTGTATCTGGGCGATATGTCTGTATTGAAGCTCTTGATAATCATACTCATGATGAATATGCATGTATTGCAGAATTATATCTTTTAGATAAGGGCAAAAAGAGAATCAGTAGAGAACCTTGGATGATTTATTATGCAGATAGCGAAGAGGTTAAGAGAGGAAATAATACTTCGGACAAAGTGTTTGATTTACAAGAATCTACTTTTTGGAGTACATCTAAAGGTGTGGTTTTCCCCCATTCTATAGTAATTGATTTGGGGAGTATCCAGACAATTTCAGCATTACAATATTTGCCGAGAATGGAAGCAACGGTTCCCGGTGCGATCAAACATTATAGGATATATGTATCAGAAAAACCGTTCCCTAAAAGATAATTAATCTTTTTGAGCAATTATAAGGAATTATTAAGATGTATTAAAAAACGATTAAATCGACAACTAAATTGCTCATTTAGGGGTTCATAATTGTAAAAAAAGTGAGATTTACGAAAATGCTTATAGTAAGTCTCACTTTTTCTTACTATGTTTGCACAGCAATGGAAACATAATTTTTGTACATTGTCATAACTTTTTAATACATATTTTTATATGATTAGAAAAATATTAATTGCAAATCGAGGAGAGATCGCAATCAGAGTGATGCGATCTTGTTACGAAATGGGTATTCGCTCGGTGGCAGTATATAGTGAGGCCGATCGTACCTCGCGACATGTCCTCTATGCCAATGAAGCGGAGTGTATCGGAGGTGCCTCATCTTCAGAAAGTTATTTGGATGTTGAGAAAATTATCGCAGCAGCAAAGAAGCATAAGGTAGATGCAATCCATCCCGGTTATGGTTTTTTATCAGAAAATTCTCATTTTGCCCGTCGTTGTCAACAAGAGGGTATTATTTTTATTGGACCTAAGCCAGAAACCATGGAGGATATGGGTGATAAAATACAAGCTCGTATTCGTATGATTGAAGCAGGAGTTCCGGTTGTCCCTGGGACACAGGAACAGTTGAAGACTCCAGAGGAAGCTGTTGAGGTTTGTAAACAAATCGGCTTTCCAGTCATGCTTAAAGCCTCTATGGGCGGTGGAGGTAAAGGAATGCGGCTCATTCACAGAGAAGAGGATGTCGTAGAGATGTATATGGCTGCTAAGAGTGAGGCTATGTCTTCATTTGGAGATGATACGGTCTATATAGAGAAATTTGTAGAGGAACCTCATCATATTGAATTTCAGATTTTAGGTGATACACATGGCAATGTCGTTCATTTGTTTGAAAGAGAATGTTCTGTACAACGGCGACATCAGAAGATTGTGGAGGAAAGTCCTTCTCCATTTTTAAATCCAGAATTGCGTGCTCGCATGGGTGAAAAGGCTGTAGCTGCTGCCAAAGCGGTCGGATATGTTGGAGCAGGTACAATTGAGTTCTTGGTTGATAAGAATCATGACTTTTATTTCTTAGAGATGAATACTCGTCTTCAGGTAGAACATCCTATTACAGAGCAGGTTGTCGGTATAGATCTCGTAAAAGAGCAAATTTTGATTGCAGATGGCTACCCGATTGGTTACAAACAGGAGGATATTCAGCAGCGTGGCCATGCCATCGAATGCCGTATATGTGCCGAAGATACGGAAAATAATTTCCGTCCTTCGCCTGGAGTTATTCGTCAATTAACAGAGCCTCACGGTATCGGTGTTCGAATTGATAGTTATGTTTATGAAGGATATGAGATACCGATGTATTATGATCCTATGATCGGAAAACTGATCGTATGGGCTACTACTCGAGAGTATGCTATTGAGCGTATGCGTAGAGTCCTTTACGAGTATAAAGTGACTGGACTTTTGACAAATATCCGTTATTTGAGACGTATTATTGATGTTCCGGATTTTAAACAAGGGGCTTATGACACTTCTTTTATTGAGCGCAATGCAGACCGCCTTCGTCCTCGTCCCGGCTTTAAAAACGATAGTGAGGATATGTCTATTATTGCCGCCTATATTGATTATTTAATGAATATTGAAGAAAATGTTGCCACTACAAATAATCCAAATGAGAGTACATCAGCTCTTAATAGATGGAGAGCATTTGGATTGCAAAAGGGGGTTTTACGTGTTTAATAATGAGTTTCTAAATTTGAAATACAAATTAATATGGAAATACAGATAGGCAATAGATTGGCAGAGGTTACTTTAGTCAGTAAGGAAGGTAATCGTGTCAAAATAGATATTGATGGCAAAGTATATGATGTGGATATCGCGATGCTTGAAAATGGTATTTGTTCGATTTTGTACGATGGTAATTCCTATAAGGCAGAGATGATTCGTTCGATGAATGGCAAACATTACCAAGTCAATATGAATTATTCTACCTATCAGATAGATATGATGGATTCGCAAGCCAAGTATATGCGTTTGCGTAAGAAAAATGACAACGAAAAACAAGCAGATAAGATCAAAGCTCCTATGCCATGCAAGATCGTTAAGATGTATGTGAAACCTGGTGATCAACTTAAAGCCGGGGATTTGCTTCTTACTATGGAAGCAATGAAAATGCAAAGCAATATCTCTGTGACTGAAGATTGTGAAGTGGCAGCAGTGTTGGTAAAAGAAGGTGATTCTGTAATGGTTGAGCAAACATTGGTTCAACTTAAGTTGTCTTGATCCAATTATTATTCACTAAAAAAACGATTACAATGAGCAATAAAAAATTAAGTGTTAGAGAAAGAATAGATATTCTTCTCGATAAAGGGACTTTCGTAGAAGTAGATAAATATGTGATGCACCGTTGTACCAACTTTGGGATGGAGAAAAAACGTGTGCCTGGAGATGGGGTAGTTAGTGGATATGGTAAAATTGATGGTCGTATAGTTTTTGTCTATGGATTTGATTTTTCTGTATTAGGCGGATCTTTGTCTGCTGCTAATGCTCAGAAGATTGCTAAAGTGCAGGATATGGCTTTAAAGAGTGGAGCGCCTATCATTGGCCTCAATGATTCCGGAGGGGCCCGTATCCAAGAAGGGGTAGAGAGTTTGACCGGATTTGCGCATATTTTCCATCGCAATGTCATGTCTTCAGGTGTTGTACCGCAGATTTCAGCCATCATGGGTCCTTGTGCCGGAGGGTCATGTTATTCACCGGCATTGACCGATTTTATATTGATGGTGAAGGATGAGAGTCAGATGTTTATCACCGGTCCTGATGTCGTTCGTTCGGTTACGAATGAGGATGTAGATAAAGAGACTCTTGGAGGAGCTTCTGTCCACACATCAGTGAGTGGAGTGAGCCATTTTTTGTGTGATAATGACGAAGAAACCCTGATGACCATAAGGGAACTTATTGGTTTTTTGCCGGGTAACAATATGGAAGATGCTCCTATTCTTCCTGCAACAGATGAAACCTCTCGGGAGTGTCATGAGTTAGATGACGTTGTCCCTAAAGATCCTAACATTCCTTACGACATTCGTAATATCATAGAACCGATTTGTGACCATCAGTATTTCTTTGAAATACAACCTCATTTTGCTAAAAATATGGTGATTGGTTTCGGACGAATGGCTGGACGTACAGTCGGATTTGTTGCCAATCAGCCCAACTATTTAGCAGGGGCAATTGACATAGATGCAAGTGATAAGGCTGCTCGTTTCGTTCGTTTTTGTGATTGTTTTAATATTCCTTTAATTGCTGTAGAAGACGTGCCAGGATTCCTGCCAGGTAAACAACAGGAGCATTGCGGTATTATTCGCCATGGAGCTAAAATAGTTTATGCATTTGCAGAAGCAACTGTGCCGAAAATTACTCTGATCACTCGTAAAGCCTACGGTGGTGCATATATTGTGATGAATAGTAAGCAGATTGGAGCTGACATTAATCTTGCATATCCGACTGCAGAAATTGCCGTGATGGGAGCTAAGGGTGCTGTGAATATCCTTTATAGAAAATCTACTGATGAAGAGAAAACTGAAAAGGTAAGAGAGTATGAAGAGAAATTTGCCAATCCGATGCCGGCAGCAGAATTAGGCTACATCGATGACATTATTCAGCCGAGTGAAACTCGCAAAGCTCTTATTGCAGCTCTTGAAATGACGCGTAATAAGAATCAGAGTAATCCTCCTAAAAAACATGGAAATATGCCTGTCTGATAGCAAGATAATTTTTGCGATATTTTAACTTGTAATGCTTTAGAGACTGTTCTTAAAGAAGTTTTGGAACAGTCTTTATTATTTATTACTAATTATTGCTGTCCGGTAAACATGTGTAAGGGTCTATAATCACTGATTTTTTTGCTTTACAAGCCCCCCCCTTGAAAGGATATTCACGGCTGTTCGGTAAAAATCTCATTGATAAATGAGAATAGACTTATCATATATGGTTGTTATTTCCCATTTTAAGCTTTATCCTGCACTTTTCCCCCTAAAATGGCTCATATGTATACCAAACATATCGGCTGTCCGGGGAAATGTTGTTTTTGAAACGTTTCATGATTTTTACCGGACAGCATTAATTACTAATAGTAAAATGTTGACATCTACTACATATAAAGTAGGGATAGTCATTAATTCTCAACGATCTTGAATATCGTGCTGTATAAAAGGGTTTTCTTCTCAATCGGGAGAGGGTAGGCCCGAGATGAAGATGGCATTCGGTAAAGTTGCATAAATCGCCCATCTTCTGCTTTAAACGAAACTCCTTCACCGACAGGTGGTGGGGTCGGTATATTAAATTGTTCGCAAAGAGTTTGAGTCGCTTTTTCTCCGGTTGTAACGATAGCGTGACATTGTGGTAAATGTCCGAGTAAAAGAGAAATGTTTGTGGGTTCTACCACTTCGAGGAATTTGTCAGATGCGTTATCTTTTAATCTTCGTACGGAAGTCGCTGTATCATAAATAGCGATACCTTTTTCAGAGAGGAAGTCGATTATCAGTTGTTTTCTGAAACATTTATTAGCAAGATCTACGAAATACTCTTTATCGCCGAAAAAGTAGAGCCCGAAAATACGCCACATATCATTCTGCATATTGGGATAGAAGAAATCCATTGACCACCGCTTGCGTTGTGGGGGAAAACTGCCTAACAAAAGTATTCGGGCATTAGATGGTAGGAATGGCGGTAAAGGATGTGTTTCCGATTCTTTTATCATTCCGTTGTGCATTTTGACATAACTAAAAATGTAGGGGTCTGTATCAAATTTGCGTTTTGATACAGACCCGAAGAAGACTAATCGAGATATTTTACTTTGTTGAGATCTCGCGGCTTTGCCTCTGGAGATTCTGTCGCATATCCCATACCGATACAAATAATCGGAGTGTATCCTTCGCTGAATCCGAGTAATGCCAAAGCCTCTGGAGAATTCTTGATAAAGCGGATGGGGCTTCCCAAGCATACAGAGCCGACACCTAGTGACCAACCGGAAAGCATGATGTTTTCTGAAAGGAGGCCACAGTCAATAGGAGAACAATCGTAAGACGGATCATTGGCAATGATGATAAGTGTTGGGGCATTCCTAAAGCAACCTTTTACACTTTCCGGTTTAGCATCCGGATTGGCAGCAACCATCATCTCTTGGAGTTGGGTGATGGTTTGAGGATTATCTATTACACGAACTTCCCATGATTGTTTGTTCATACCATTCGGAGCATTGATGCCACACATGAGAATGGTATCCATTGTAGCTCTTGCTACAGCCTCTGCTTTGTATTTACGAATGCTTCGGCGAGCCATAATGTTTTCGATAACTTCGTTTTTTGAGGAAGTTTCTTTTTCTTGAGGTTGAGGATTACAAGCCATTAAGGTGGTGAGGCATGTGATAATGCCCAAGAGTTTGATCTTTTTCATATTACGTCGTTTATAAGTGGGTGATTTTTTTATTAAAATTGGTGGAGATATTTTATATTTTTTGCAAAGATATAAAATAATTCTAATGTAGAAAACGATAGAAAATTTAAAAACGATAATTATATGTTTTAATTGAATTAAAACAAGAAATCAATAAAACAAAAAGCACTGAGAACCTTTCGATTATCAGTGCTTTTGTCGGGATGATGCGACTCGAACGCACGACCTCACGCCCCCCAGACGCGTACTCTAACCAACTGAGCTACATCCCGCTTTTTGTCAATAGAAATATTTTTTCTTTTTTGACGGCGCAAAGATATAGGTTATTGGTGAAATAAACAAATTTATTTTAGTTTTTTTATTGGTAATTTAAAAAAATGCCTGTTTATGTGTAAAGTATAGATAATAGCATAAGATGTATAGTAACATATATGTAGTTATATGTATGTATAATCACAATTTTTTATTGTGTTTTTAGTATAGCCTGACGAGTTGGAGATGTGGAAGCTTTATCTTTTCTTTCCATAAAGTCTCCATATTCGCTGCCATCATAGTCTTGATACTCCAAAATATAATCTACGATCATTTCTACGTCAAAATCCAAGACGAAGTACATGATGGAAGCACCTTGTGCGATAGGTGTAGCATAACGGAATGCACACATTTCTCCGGCAGGAAGAACTTCTTGGGTAACCCATCCATTGGTTCTTCCTACCTCTTTATGACCTTCATCGTAAAAGATTATACTATATTTCAAATTAGGAAGATGAAATTCAGAGTCGTTTCTAACTATTGCTACGCCTTCCGATTGTTTCCCGTCGTTGCGAGTCATATTGTTCTCGATGATTTGTACTTCTTCGCTCAGATGATCATACAGAGCTTGTGTATAGATGAAGACCATCTGTTTGGCTCGTGTCATACGACGAGATAGTTCGACATCTCCAGTGGTTTCACCTCGAGGAATGCATCCGGTACGCAAAGCAAATTTGTAATAAGGATACCGATCCCAACAAGCCAGACCATAACTATCTCGTATGTTCCAACTCCCCTGATGATGGGTGTCTGGGGTTATAACAAAGGTGATTTTACGTTCCACTTCTTGTTGATTGTCTGTTACAAATGTGCTATTGACTCTAACGCGTAGTGCATTGCCTTCTTCATTAGAGATGTCGCTTATGACAGCACGATCGGAGGAGTAAAAGTAGTCCATCTGTTTGACTTCGGGATAGAGACGTTCCATCATTGGGATGTCGTGCTGCTGCCAAGCCACGATAAATGTTTCTATGGTTTTACGGATGTCGGTGTCGTTTCTGGGATTACAAGAGCATTCTAACCAGATAAACCCGAGCAACGCTATAAGGGTCATTGTTTTGTGTATCATAACTTAGAATTGATGGGTTAGTTTTGTTTATAATTCTAAGTATGAAACAAAAATTTTGACTATATTCTTAATTATTAGGGGTTAATAAACTATAAAAATATTTTTGATGAGGCAAATCGTTTATCCTTCTATGAGTTTCCAATTAAACTACGTCGTCTAAACTCTTTGGAACATAATTTTTCAACCCTATAATATTTATTCTAGGTTGTAAATATAATGCGAGGAGCCTTTTCTACGGAATTAGGACTACTCTACCTTTGTGAGAGGTCATCGTATAAACGTTGCAAATATGCTTTACCCCATGTTTCTGCTTTCCTGTCTGAATCTTGTGATCCTGAAAGAGGTTTGCCATCGGCAGCATTATCTTGTATGTATCTGAGAGTGTCAGATAGAAAACCGAACCCATCAGACCATGTGTAAAATGCAAAGTGAGGAACATTTGGGTCAGCTAAATTTTTGCTGAATGTAAAATCAGAGTAATCCAATTGCATTTGACCTAATAGAGTTGCACCTAAATCTATCTGTGAACCATATGTGTCAATGATACGAGGTCGCGCAATGGCTCCCCCTGTCCAAAACATTGGGCTGTGAAAGCGGAGTGATTCGTGGATCATAACACCTTTGGGGCAATTTGAAAAACAGTGATCTGGCATACCTATGATGAGTAGATTATCCCAATAGGGTGTAGCTTTAAGACGATCAATAAAGGATCCCAAGCAGCTATCAGTGTAAGCTACACTATTGAGATATATGTCATCCTCTATGCGGCAGAATGGTACTTCAAATGGTTCGTGACTACTTAAAGTCAGAAAGACTTTCATGAAAGGTTGCTTACCCAGGGAGCATTGTTTAACGATATTTTCATATAAATAATCAAACATAAGATGATCCGGGACTCCCCATTTAGAGATGCGCTGCGAAAGAGGAAAGTCTACATCTGCTACGATGTTATCGATGCCACCAGCCATGAGGAAACTACGCATATTGGTGAAATCGGCATCTCCTCCATATATGAATTGTAGGTCATATCCTGCATTTTCTCTCATGATTCGTGTCATGTAGGTGAGGTTTTGTGTTTTTTCCGGCTGTTTCATGATGGAGTTTGTTGGTTGTGCCGGATAGGATCCTAAGATAGCAGCCATACCTCGATCAGTTCTAAAACTATTGGAGTACCAATTTGTAAATCCAATTCCCTCTCGATATAATCTGTTTATGGTGGGCATAATTCTTGGGTCTGCATCTTGATAGAGCGCTTGACAGCAGGCACCTGAGAAACTTTCTAGGGCAATTAGGATGATATTTGGGCGTGTGGTATTGAGCCAATTTTCGGTTGGAATGGAAGCTGGTGTTTGATTGGTAGTCGATAAGCTATCAGCAGTATAGAGAGCCTCTACTTGTTCTGAATATATGATAGAGATAGAGTCTCTTTTTTGTAATTGCTGAGCAACAAGTAAATCATGCATCTCAGTCAGGGCTTTTTCAGCTTCTTTGTCGCTCATGAAACGATATAATTTGGAGAAATCTTCGCTTTTGGAGATTGATGCTAAGAAGGAAAAAGTAGGATTGATTGCAGCATGATTAAGTTTCATGTCATGAGAAAAATAAACTTTCCCGACATTCATAGTAGAGACTGTGACACCTCCTCGAATTGCTATAAAAAGCAGTCCGCATAGTATGAGATTAACTAGTGAATAGAGTAGCCCACGAGAAAGTTTTGGGCGAGGTGCTACTTCTAAACGACGTGCTTTGACGCAAGTGTATAAATTAATGAATGCTCTTTGGATGATCCACCAAGCCACAATCAGAAGTATTGGAAAGACGATAAGTGTCCATGTCGGAGCATTGGCAAGGGCGTCTCTTGGATTATCTGTTAAGTAAATAAGCGGTGTTGCATCTAGTCGAAAACCCCAATGTGTGTACAACTCTAAATCAGAAAATAGAATAAGAAGTATGGGAAATAGTATGATTCGTAAATACCATTTCATGAAGATCATATGCCATTTCCCTTTGATCCAAATCCGAACAAATGTAAGAAGAAAAGGAAGAGCCATGACGTAGCCTGCTACAGTTAAGTCGTGTGGGATGCCGGAAATCATGACCTGCAACCATGAGCTTAAGTCGATCGGAGCATAAACGTCCCAATGATAGAGCATAAAAATTGGTTTCCACAATATGAAAAAGATTACAAAAGTGAAATAAAGGAGAATCTTTCTTATCATAAATTGCTCTTTTTTAGGAGTAAAAGTTTAAAAATCGAAGCAAAGGTAGCATTTTTTGCATAATTTGTCGTATTTTTGCAGATAAAATTAGGCAGAGAATCACTTATATTGTCTAAGAAACGACATAAATAACGTATTTTCAAACACCTTTTATTATTATTTATTATGGAAGTACCAGTTAGAATCAATAAATATCTTAGTGATGCGGGCGTTTGCTCTCGTCGTGATGTGGATGACCTTATCCTTTCGGGGAGAGTAGAGGTAAATGGAGAGTTGGCTAGAATCGGTATGCAATTAGTTGCTTCACGCGATAAAGTGACAATTGATGGAGTTGTGGTTGACCCATCTCATCCAGAGCGAAATGCTATTGATCCAGATTATGTACATGAGGAAGAGAAAGCTCCATGGTGGGAATTGCGTCGTCAGAAACGAGAAGCAGAGGAGGAACGTCTCCTTTCTAATCCCAAAAGTAAACTGCTGCGTAAAGGGCGAAAGCAGGCTCCACGGAGGGAAAGTGCTAAAGGACTTGTAAAGAAAAAAAGTAATAATGCAGGCAAGAAGTCTGTTTTAAAGCAAGAAGGGACTCTTACTCGTAAGGGGCTTTTCAATGCTAAAGAATTAGAGGCTCAAAATAATGAAAAAGCAGAGAAAAGGGCAATGAAGCAGAAAGGACGTACTTTCGGTGAGGCATTATCTGATAAACAAAAACTTATGAATGTGAAAACTCGCAAGATTGATCAACCTTTTAATCCTAAGTCTGCATCTTTAAGGGGTAAACGCACCTCAAATGTTCGACGTAAACGTCGATGAACATTTTGATACTTATTTTTTAAGGTATAATATTATTGAAAAATCTTATTTATTTACGAGTCGCCTCTCCATATTGGGTTGGGGTGACTCCTGTTTTTTTCTTAAATACTTTACCAAAATATTTGACATCAGAAAACCCCGTCTTTTTGGCCACTTCGGTAATGTTATATTGTCCTTGTTGTAGTAAGTGTTCTGCGTGTTTGATACGTATTTCTGTGATAAAAGCTGCAGGGGTAGTATTTAAACACTCTTTAAAGCGGATATATAATACTGTTCGGCTCATGTTGAGAGCAGTAGCCATCTCATCTACCCCATATTGACTATTACCTATGTTAGCTTCTACGTTTTGTTTCGCTTCTCTAATGAAGAGATCATTTTTAGAAAGGTGATCAGATAGTGGAGTTATATTAATGCTTACATGGGAAGAAGTGTTGTTTGCTTTTGATTTGTGAAGGTAGAGATATAATATAAAACCGATTAAAGAAACTACTAATATAATACCGCTACCTATAAAAACAATTTGCCATGATGCCAAATGTACTGTTATATAAAACTTTCTTGAGTTGTTAGTCCAATTGCCGTAAGCGTCTGTGGATCTTATTTCGACAATGTGTTTGCCTAATGATAATTTTGAGAGGTAAAAATGTTCCGGGTCTTCGATTTGTTGCCATGTTGAATCGGTTATTTCTCGCCAAGTGTAGCTGATATTTCGTGGAAGTCTGTAATCGAAAGCAATAGGGCGGATCTGACATGAATCAGACCACTGGATATCTATACTATCATGATTATTAGGAGCGAAAAATAAAGGGGGAGAGTATTGGGATTGGCAGAGCAAATTAAGATAAAACCTTCCCATAGTGGTCCCAAGCCAAATCCCTGAATCGCCGGCAAGGAGGGGTTCGCTTTCGGAAAAGGTAATGTTTTCTCCCCAAAAACGATGGTCAAAATGTTTGATGTTTTGGTCTTTGGGGTTATATGAATAAAGGCTATTGTCAGAGATAAACCATATTTTACCATTAGCGCTTTGTACCATATTGAGTATCACATCACTTAGAGGAGAAAAATGCTTTGGGATAAGTTGCCACTGACCTGTGTGATTAAGTGAAAGGGTGTAAAGTCCTCCTCCTATTGATGATAGAAAAATTTCTCCTTTTTGACTCCTAAGTAGTGCTGACGCGTCAATGTCTCCAATTTGTTGATGGATGTGTAGATGATTGTCAAATATATACACTCCATGTGTTGTCGCAACTGCCATGAGCGAATCTGATAAAGAGAGGAAGTCTCTTACTTTGATGGGAAGTGTGGTTTGGGCGATGAGTTTAGGTTGGTCACCACTGACATCCAATATACTTACACCTCCACCCCATGTGCCTACCCATAATGCTGTATTTCCTTTTAAAAGAGGATGTTTTGTCACTTTTAGTTTAAAGATGTTGTCCTCTTGAAATAACACATCTTGATTTGCATTATAATGCTTGATCTTCTTTTTTTTCACTATAGGGTTATAACAATACAACCCATTACCACGACTTGCCATCCAAATCCGCTGGTTGTCATCTTGTACAAAGTCATATATTTTCGCACCGAATGCACTCGGCCGAGATGTGATATTGCCTTGGGGGTCTATATAGCCGATAAAATTTCCTTTACTATGGTATAGGTAGAGATATTCGTTTTTCGATGAGCAAAGTATCATGCTGTCATTCATCTGTATATAAGCTCGTACCTCTTCGTTGAAATAAGGAGACTGTTTGCCATCAATTTGTTGAAAATGCTCAAAAGGGATAGGTGAAAAAGAGACTTGAATCAGAGCATCATCAAAATTCGCCCATAAGTTACCTTGCCTATCAAGAAAAGATTGGTATCTCGTGTTAGATGAAAACGAGGTGTTTGCAAATGGTATCCTATACTCAGAGTCTCCACGACGAATGAGTAACCCTAAACTATCTACATCATTGTAAAACTGGGGTTTGATGACTCTCTTAATTTTGACATTTTTGTCACAAGGAGAGAGTGATAATGTTTTGGGGTTGAAAATAAATGACTCTGAATTTTGATTTTGGATACGTAACATCCCTTCCTGAGTGACGCGTACTCCAAGTATGCGCCCAAGTTTTGTGCTGTCAGATGTGATATTGAACGTCTCAAATCGGTTGCCATCAAATCGGCAAAGTCCATTCCAAGTCCCCATCCAAATGTATCCTTCATCGTCTTGTACAAACATACTAATAAAACGATGAGAAAGCCCGTCCTGCGTTGTGTAGCGATGATAGAGCATAGTCTCCTTGCCCAATGCAGAAGAAACCAATGTACAAACTAAATATAGGATAAACCATACATGTTTTTTCATACTGATATTAGTGTCTGATAGACTTTCGAAAGCGAAGATAGTAAAAAAAAAGAAACAAATGCTTTTTTACATGAAAAAAAATGAGGTAAAAATTGCTAATTCATACAGAATACTTATCTTTGCCCTATTAAAAACATATCTATAATAATTATTCATTTCAGAATATCAACTACCATGAAAATGAAACATTCTAAGATAGCCACAGGTGTGGCGACAATATGGACAGCGTTGTTTACTGCTTGTTCTGATGGAGTACAGTATAAAAATTTTGAAGAGTACCCGGTGCGGCAAGGAGATTTACTTGAGATGGTTTACACTCCTGCTTCAACTTCATTTACACTTTGGGCACCCACAGCTCAGAAAGTTCGTTTGCATCTTTACGAAGAGGGATTGAATGGATTGCCTACCTCTACTTTAGAGATGGATGCAGCTTCGGATGGTTGTTGGACAACAAAGGTAGATGAGGATCTACAAGGACGATTTTACACATTTCAGGTCAAGTATAAAGGAAAATGGTTGTCTGAAACTCCGGGAATCAATGCACGAGCTGTAGGAGTTAATGGTTTGCGAGGGGCTATTATTGATATGAAAAATACTGACCCGGAGGGTTGGGAAAACGATGTACGACCCACGCTCAAGTCTCCTGCAGACATTGTTATTTATGAGATGCACCATCGAGATTTTTCCATTTCTCCGGCTTCAGGGATTACCCGGCGAGGGAAGTTTATTGCTTTGAGCGAAGAGGGAACGACTTCTCCTGATGGTTTAGCAACCGGAATTGATCACCTTAAAGAACTAGGGGTGACTCATGTGCATCTTCTCCCATCTTATGACTATGCATCTGTCGATGAGACTCGTTTAGACAATAATCAATATAATTGGGGATATGATCCGGTGAATTATAACGTACCGGATGGTTCATACTCGACGGATCCTTATGACCCGGAAGTTCGCATTAGGGAATTTAAACAGATGGTGCAGTCTCTGCATCGTGCGGGCATCCGTGTTATACTCGATGTGGTCTATAATCATGTTTTTGACATCTCTTCATCACCATTCGAGCGCACTGTACCTGGCTATTTCTTCCGAACGCGAGAAGATGGATCATGGGCAGATGCTTCCGGTTGTGGTAATGAGACGGCTAGTGATCGTGAGATGATGCGTCGTTATATGATTGAAAGTGTCCGTTATTGGATAGAGGAGTATCACATTGATGGGTTCCGGTTTGACTTAATGGGTATCCACGACATCGAAACGATGAATCAGATTCGTGCTGTTGCTTCAAGCATCGATTCCTCTATTTATATTTATGGAGAGGGATGGGCTGCACAAGCACCTCAGCTTCCTGCCGAGGAGGCGACAATGAAAGCTAACATTGCTGCTGTCCCCGGAGTAGCTGCATTCAGTGACGAGTTGAGAGATGCTTTGCGAGGACCTTTCAGCGATGATCATCAGGCGGCTTTCCTTGCGGGATTGCCGGGCATGGAGGAGAGCATAAAGTTTGGCATTGTCGGAGCTGTTGATCACCCCGGTGTCGATTATAGCAAAGTAAATTATGCTAAAGCCCCTTGGGCAAAAGAACCGACACAGATGATCTGTTATGTCTCATGCCACGATGATATGTGCCTTGTAGATCGTCTCAAGACAAGCATTCCCGGCATAAGTGATGATGAGTTGATTCGTTTAGATCTGCTCGCTCAGACTGCGGTCTTTACCTCCCAGGGAGTTCCCTTCATACTTGCCGGTGAGGAGGTGATGCGTGACAAGAAAGGTGTTCATAATAGTTATAATAGTCCTGACTCTGTCAATGTTATAGACTGGCATCGTAAATTTACCTATCATAATGTCTTTACCTATTATCGAGACCTCATTGCTCTACGTCGTGCACATCCGGCATTCCGGTTAGGATCGGCAGATGCTGTACGGAAGCATTTAGAGTTTCTTGATGTCCCGGATAGTGGCGTTGTAGCATTCCGTCTCAAAGATCATGCCGGAGGAGATGTGTGGGAGAATATTATCGTTATTCTCAATGCTCGCAAAGAGAGCGTTATGGTCGATGTCCCCAATTCTAATTACACGGTGGTTTGCATGAATGGAGTCATTCGTCCGGAAGGTTTGTTAACCCTTAGTGGAAGTCATATTGCAGTTCCGGCACAGTCCGCACTCATAGTTCATGATTGATTATCTTTTTATTTATAATGATAACTAACCTTTTTTATTTTTCACTTTTTAAAATCTTAAAAACATGGTAAATCGTTTTATTTTAAATGAAGTATCTTACTTCGGACCCGGAGCACGCAAAGAATTGCCGGGAGTTGTAGCCCGTTTAGGTTTCAAAAAAGCGCTTATTGTCACAGACAAGGGGCTTGTTCAGTTTGGTGTTGCCAAGATGGTAAGCGATGTGCTCGATGAGGCAGGCATCCCCTATGAAATTTATTCAGAGGTGAAGCCTAATCCGACAGTTACTAACGTACAGATGGGTGTGGAGGCATTTAAGAAGTCCGGCGCTGATTTTCTTGTAGCCATTGGTGGAGGCTCGGCTATGGATACTGCTAAAGGTATTGGCATCGTGAGCAATAACCCGGAGTTTGCCGATGTTGTTTCTCTTGAAGGTTGTGCTCCCACTAAAAACAAAACCGTACCCATCATCGCATTGCCCACTACTGCCGGAACAGCTGCAGAAACAACTATAAACTATGTCATCATCGACGAAGAGAAACATAAAAAGATGGTTTGTGTTGACCCTAACGACATCCCTTGTTGTTCTATAGTCGATGCCGAACTCATGTACTCTTTGCCTAAGGGCACCACAGCTGCCACCGGTCTTGACGCGCTTACACATGCCATTGAGGGATACATCACACGTGGAGCATGGGAGATGTCAGACATGTTTGAGATTGAGGCCATACGTATGATCAATAAGTATCTTCGCACAGCAGTTTTCGAGCCCACTAACCCGGTTGGGCGCAACGGTATGGCTGTAGCACAATATATAGCAGGCATGGCATTCTCCAACGTAGGCTTAGGTGTTGTGCATGGCATGGCTCACCCGATGGGCTCACTCTTTGACATTCCTCATGGTGTGGCCAACGCTTTATTGTTGCCGACCATTATGGAGTTTAACGCTCCGGTTTGCCTCGACAAGTATGTTGAGATAGCTAAAGCAATGGATGCTTATAAAGAGGGTATGACCAAAGAGGTGGCTGCGCAGGCTGCTTGTCAGGCTGTTAGAGATTTGGCTGTCGAGGTCGGCATCCCGCAGCATCTCTCTGAGTTAGGCATAAAGGAGAGTGATATACCTGCTTTGGCCGAGCAGGCCATTACAGATGTCTGCACTCCAGGTAATCCTCGTGAAGTCTCCTTGGACGACATTATTGCTCTTTATAAGAAAGTTCTTTGATCAGAATTGATTTCTGACTTTTCGTTTATTTCAATGCAGGGCTGGGACAATGCTTTTGACCCGGCCCTGCAATGTTTTCTTTTTTTAATAGCACCCTCTCTCTTCCGCTAATGGTTTCCGCCCTTAATTTTTTCCTAAAAAGTTTTATCGGACAGATCTCATTGCCCAAAGGCATACAAAAAGTGATATAACAAATGGACGTGGGATATCGCCTACGTTATGGAGCTATATGATCGCGTCTATTAAAACAGCTCCATCAAAATGTTTTCCACTCGGCCTCTACGTGGTGAATGAGTGTTGCGCTAGCGCCAACCGACCCAGTGTGTTGAAGGCCGATAGAGGTGCCGTCACCGGGCTCAACTTCTGCACGTAGGGAAATGGAGGTAGCGACATCGGACGGCAAAGTCTCATGGCTAATGGGGGCTGATGTTACTGCCATAGCAGTGAGATAATGTCCTCGGAGTGTAAGTTCGACGGTGCAGGAGGTGCGGAAGCAGGCGGATGGTTGGGGGGTAGAGATGGGTGTGGCATGGCCATGATCATAGCGCATCAAAGTGAAGGTGACTGCTCGGTCATGGTGTGGCGTACGCTCGATGCGAAGGCCATAGCCGGTGAGTGTTTTTGCGTCCATCTTGATGTATAGATCGAGGTACTGACCGGTGGCACTGCCGAAGCCCTGTCCTCCACTTTTGCATGGATCCATAATCCAGCGAACACGCATGTCTCCACAGCCTCTCCGTGCCGGTGTGTAGAAGAGTCGTGCACCACGACTTTGTTGTACCAGTCCCTTGCCTCGGGCATTGTCTGGCGCCGTGCCATAACGCCAGGCATTTTGGGGATTAGGTGTCCAATCATATTCGTGGGTGTCTGCGGGCTTGTGGGCATCAAATGTCCAAAAGCCCGGGCGTATGTGAGGCTGGTAGTGACATGGGATATCTGTGAAGTCGGTGTGGAGACTGTGTTGGTCAAAAAGATCCCACTTGACTTGTTTGTCAGATATGGGATGCTGCATGATCACGTATTGTGTCTCTCCGAAGTGGGTGTCTCGACGACGAGGAGTGATGGCAGCCATCAGATAATAGTCTCGGTCTGCTCTGCTGATGGGGTAGATCGTTCGTTCGGCACTCTCTGTGCCATATTTGACCGCTATAGTATCCATCTGTTCAGGATCGGTGAGCCTATACCAAACGACGCGACTGCAATCATCTTCGTTGCCGGGAGTAATGGTATAGGAGAGTGTTATGGCTCTACGCTTTTTTTCATAACTGAGGGTCGGAGGTGATGCAAACTGGGGTGCTGCTTTGAGGTGGGGTTTTAATCGGATCATTGCCCGAGCATGTAATCCACAATCTGCAGCCATTGTCACAGTGGCATCTGTGGGAGTGTAGAAGTGACTCTGCGAGGTGCAAAAGGCTGTGTTAAAGTCGCGAGGTTGAATTTTTAATACACCCGAGGCTTCCCATTGATTATAGCCTTTGGTTAACATCTCATGGCTTTCTCGAGAAGCGGGAAAAGCTCCCCATAGATAATATCGGCTTTCCAGAATTTCGGTCTGCCCTTGAGCCTCCATATTGAGGTGAGATGGAGTGAGGGAGAGGAGGGTAGGAATCCGGGTGAGAGATTGCCTAGATGAAGCCTCTATTTGAGAAAGGAGTGGGCGTTGATCGAGTGGATCCCACCCGTCGTCAGCTCCGAGGAGGTTGCAAAGGTTATAGATGACCTTACCTTGGTGTGTCAATTTGTAGGCTTTAAGTATGGATTGGTCGCTGAGGAGGATATTCCCCTCGGGACGATCTTTGTCGATGATGTAAGGAGCTCCATTAAGAGTGACATTGTGCTGGTAGCAAACGGTGGAAGAGGCATCGCGTGTCCAAGAGATCTGTAGCGGAGCGTGTGCAGCGTCATAGAGTGTATGCCATCGACAGTCTATCATGCTCACTACACCCGGCACTTTGGTGAGGTATTGCTGGTCTCGTGTGTGTGTATAGAGATCGCAGTCAAGGAAGACAGCGCCGGTAGATGTCGTTCCGTAAAATGGTTTGCTGCTAAAGAGGGTAAAACGACAGCGATAATAAACTGCAGATCCGGAGAGAGCATCATCGGTGCACTCGAAGTAGCAATTGTCAAATAGCGTACGTCGGGCGCCAACAAAGGGGCACAAGTTCAGTCGGCTGATGAAACGGCAATTGCGGACAAAGACTTTGTCGCTGCCTGCACAATGCACCAATTGAGCCTGTACGATGGCATCAGAACGTTTTTTACGATTTAGACCAGGATTAGAAGGATAGACGAGATCCACGTTGCAATAGTTGCCAAATGTAATGTTTTCTGCCCGCAGACCATCTCCTTTAAGGAGCATCATCGTAAAATTACCCACCGCACCTTGGGTTTGGCCACGATTAACCGCAAGGATGACTTCCTCAGGACGATCACTTAAACCGATCAGATGGAGATAAGGGCAATCCACGGTGATGGCATAAGGTGTGCCGGATTTGCCTTGAGGACGTCTGATTGCCGGATCTTCGGGGTTGTCTAACCAATAGACTGATGGGGCAATCATGACTCGCATGGGATGATCTTCAGTGCCTTCTTTTACAGCAGAAAGCGCATCTTTAATATCTGTAAATATGAATGGAGATGTAGGTAATGAGGCTTTTTCTTTGTGGGTAGTAACGTATAAGCACTTTTCATTGGGAGTGAAAGTATAACCTGCACGAGAAATCTTGAATGAAGTGGTTGGCAATACCTCTGTGGTTTGAGGAGTAGAAAGTGTCACATCTTGCTTTGCAACCAATGGAAGAGATGCGAGAGGGTGTAGTGCCCAAAGGAGGCAAATCGTAGTAAAGATATACTTATCCATATCCTTATGTTTTTTGGGGTTATTATCGTTTAAGGGTTTTGCTCTATTTTCGCATAACCTAAGACTTTATAAAAAACACGCAGCCAAAACCAATAGTGGAGTGCTCTGATTGGCATCCGTCGGTCATGGGCTGCGTGAGTTTTATTTCTCTTTTTTTGTTAGCAAATTTTATTGCTGAGGGATGAGTAACCATGCGTCAGCACAAGTACCGGCTTCGTCAGGGAAGTTGGCGCGAAGTGTGTCACGTACGGGCTCAGCCTGCTCTCTGGTGTCATAGCCGGCTGCCACAACGCGATACATGCCGGCTGTGTTTTTAACAAGAAATGCATTATATCCGCGACTCTGCATTTTGTTTTTCATCCCTTCGGCATTAGTGAGTTGTCCGAATGTGCCGACAATAATGTTGTATGCTTTCAGTAAGCCGGCTTCTGAACTATTGACTACGGTGACACGCTCTGTCCGGTCGTTGGCAGGCTTGGTCGGTGTGGCCGGTGTGACAGGTACGGCGGGAGTGACAGGTGCCGGGGCTACTTCTTGGACTGCCGATGCGGCATCTTGTTCGACAGCTTGCTCATAAAGATTCTTCATGGACTGTTTGTTGGATTTACAACCGGTGTTGAGAGCCAATGTAGCAAGTAAAACACTGATGGCTAATGTAATCTTTTTCATAATGGATATAATTTTTAAATTATTATTTCTCTGCTATAGGTTTTATCTGATGAATATTTTTTTATTTCCGATGATGTAAATACCTGTAGGAAGATTATATTCTGCAGGTTTTTCTTTTTGTTCTACCCTGCCGATTTTCCTACCAACGATGTCATATATTTCGACCATCGTGTTTTCGGCATCTATATTGTCTATGCTGTTTGGATCCTCTTTTGTCACATTTACTGTTACACGATTAGCGGCGCCTGTCAATTTCAGATATTTGGTTCCTTTACGATAATATGCTGCCGTATAATATTTCTTATTTGCCTCTAAAAAGTCGCTACTTAATAACCCTCTGATCGAAATTGTCCCGGTTGTCCCATTTCCTGTAAACTCTACAGTCTGGACGATTTCTCCTACATAAGATGAAGAACTGAGGTTAGAGCTAGAATAGAAACGCATGGAGAATTGTCCCTTATAATCTGATCCGCTATTTTTAACCGGCAGAGAAAACGTAATATAGGAATTAAGAGAACAAGGACTATCTGCAGAAATAGTGGGAACTGCTGTCAGAGTAAAACTACCTCCGGCAGAAGCATCTTCCTCGACTCGGATCGTTGTCGTGATGCCTAAGTCATAGACAACTTCGACATAGGAGCCATTTTGATAGTAATCGGCATTCTGTAAGGTAGTAGTAAGTTTTGCTGTCCAAGTACCACCCGTCGGGAACGTCGGTTGGAACATAACAGTCTGTGTAGCTCCTGGAGCGATGGTTACAGGTGCATGGGTCTTCACTTTATAGGTCTCTCCTGATTCGGAGCTACAATTCAGATAAAAAGCCCCAACGTGTGTCATGGTGCCTTGATTTGTTATATCAACACTGAGTGTACCTTCGATGCCACCAGAATATGTTTCTGTTTCGCTACTCCAATTAGAAGCTGAAAGGATTGGGGTAGTATCGTCTTTTGAGATGGTTATCATGTCGTCTGTGAGTTCAACATTGAGGTAGCTGACAGATTCGATGTGGTGCCGGAGAATGTCATACTGTGTGCTGCCATTTTCTTGCACAAATGTATATAGACGATAATTACCATTGGGAATTGTAGAGGGGATTTGTAGATATCCGGTTAAAGAGGTAATAATTGAGATAGACCCTCCAGAAGCTGCAGAAATGTCAAAGGATCTTATGTTTGCTTTATGTATTTCCTTGTCATCCTGCATTAATAGATACCCCCAAATACCTGAAAATTTATCAGTTGCATAGTTTTTTATTTTTGTAGAAGTGAGGGAAATACGAGCAGACCTTTTTGCAGATTTGGTGCTAGATGAAAGTGTCCCAGCTACTAAGGCTGTATAGTATTTTCCTACATTTTGTTGTGGAGTGATATTGATGGTAATGGATTGATCAATGCTAAAACCATTCGTTGATACACCGGCTCCAGAGCCTGCTCCTTCTGGTCGGAGGAGACAGATGTCGTAGTAGCCGTCATAAGAGCCACTCCATCCCCAATTGACATGATAGAGACCATCTTTATAACCATCAATCACATACGCATGTCCTCCTGCATCTGATTGTCCTCCATGCAAAACAGGTCGTCTATTGATTAATTCGTTATGGATAATGCTATTCCATTCATCAAAATGAAATCCTTCACGCCGCAAATTTTGGATGTTCGGGTTATAACCAAAATTTTGTGTCAGGGCTCTTTTATACAAATGTGAGAATGACCCAGAACCTGAAGGCGAATAATTCATGTCTAATGAAACTCCTGCATGATAACAGATTTTAGCAACTTCGGCTTTAGAGTCAGAAGAGGTGGTTAATTTGTTATATTCTTGAAACATTAGATCCCAATTGTAGGTTTGTTGCGAAAAGTCCACAGATAAAGTCTCTGTCGAACCAGTCGTTGGGTTTCTCCAAGTGTAGTAATGCGAACCAATGCCTTTTGCCGGATATTTATGAAAACGCATCACTTGAGCCATGGCAGTGGCAGCACATCCCACCATCGAGTTTGTGGGACAAAGGTCATTATAGGGAGAGCCTTGATCCCACTTGATGTTGCCAAGTAGTGGCGCTATTTCTTTCGTATTTAGCGCAGCTCTATGGGCAGTTGTAATGGCTGTTTCTGGATGCTCTTCTACATATTTGATGGCATCTGCCACCAACGAGAACCAACTATTCAAGTTTTCGGGGATATTTTTATCACTGAAGGTGTTGTGATCAGAATATGCTAAAACCGGAGCGGTTATGTCTGATCCGGAGATAATTACAAAACCTTCTCCTTTTTTATTAAAGATGTAATAAGGAATCAATGAAGAAGAATGCTCTCTATCTGCACTTTTGCGCAATATGGATCCTTCAAATTCTTGAAGATTTATCTGAGAAATATCTAATCCGGAGCGAGCCGCAAAAAACTCTTTTGCAACTTTTTGGGCTTGTGATTCTGTTCTTGGAGTTGCATTAGATTGCAAACAACTCACAGCGAAAATGATTGTAAATAAAATGTAGAGTCTTTTCATTATGAATTTATTTTAGTTTATTATATTACGCTTTAGCCTTACACGTTATTATTATTATTGTTTTCCACGTCTATCCGTGGATTTTAGTTGCCAAAAATACTAATTTTATTTTATTTGACCAAATTAAGTATTCCAATTTAGTTTTTTTCAACATAATATAGAGTGGAGAGGGTTTGTTTTTGTAAAAATATGAAATTTCTTAAAAAAAAATAGAGCAAAAGAATTACAGAGTATTTGGTTTAGAAATAAGTCTTCTTGCACTATTCGTAGTCGTATATAACAATAGATCTTTGTCGTGTTAAGTAGAGAAATTACACTTCTTAGTAGTCGATAAAATCGTTGTAGAATGAGTAAAAAAAGTAAAATTGCGTTCTCTTATTTGCATATATCTTCATTTATTTCTATCTTCGCAGCCAAATTATATAAATATAAGGCTGTTTTAACGTTTAACGTTGGATTAGAAAGAAATGAAAAAATTTGCAGAGTATAATAAGTTTAATCTTTCTGAGATTAACAATGAGGTCCTTGCTCAATGGGATGAACAACAAGTGTTCGAGAAAAGTATGACAACTCGTGAGGGATGTCCATCTTTTGTATTTTTTGAAGGGCCTCCGTCTGCTAATGGTATGCCTGGTATACATCATGTAATGGCTCGATCTATTAAGGATATTTTTTGTCGTTTTAAAACAATGTCTGGTTACCAAGTTAAACGTAAGGCAGGTTGGGATACACATGGATTACCGGTTGAATTAGGCGTTGAAAAAAGTTTAGGTATTACCAAAGAAGACATTGGTAAGAAGATTACTGTGGCTGATTATAATGCTACCTGTCGTAAGGATGTTATGAAATATACAAAGGAATGGACAGATCTTACACATAAAATGGGTTATTGGGTAGATCTTGAAAATCCTTATATCACTTATGATAATCGTTACATTGAAACTTTGTGGTGGATGCTAAAGCAACTTTATAATAAGGGGTTGCTTTATAAAGGATATACGATTCAACCTTATTCTCCTGCTGCTGGAACAGGCCTTTCAAGTCATGAATTAAATCAGCCAGGTTGTTATCGGGATGTAAAAGATACTACGATTACAGGTGTTTTTCGTATGCTTAATCCTCGAGAGGAGATGACAGGTTGGGGAGCCCCTTGCTTCTTAGCATGGACTACAACTCCATGGACATTCCCCTCTAATACAGCTCTTTGTGTCGGTCCGAATATAGATTATGTAGCTGTTCAAACATATAATCCGTACAATGCAGATAAATTAACATTGGTTATGGCAAAGGCGCGTTTGAATGCCTATTTAAAAGCAGAAGGAGCCGAAAAACCAATGGACGATTTTAAGCCGGGTGATAAGGTTATTCCTTATCGCATTGTCGGCGAATATAAAGGTCATGAATTAGTAGGAATGCAGTATGAACAACTGATGCCTTGGGTTAATCCTTTAGAAAAGTTGGATGATCTGTCTGCAGAATATGTGAAGAGTTATGCTTTAGAGCATCCAGAGAAAGTATTTTCTGTTGGAAATGATCGTTTTGTAGATCTTGCCGAATGTGCTTTTCGCGTGATACCTGGTGATTATGTTACGACAGAGGATGGAACTGGTATAGTTCATATTGCACCAACATTTGGAGCTGATGATGCCAAGGTGGCTAAAGCTGCAAACATCCCTTCATTGTTTATGATAAACAAGATGGGAGAGACTCGTCCGATGGTGGACATGACGGGAAAATACTATACATTAGATGAATGTGCCGATGAGTTTGTTAAAGCATGTGTTCATACTGAGTTATATTCAAAGCATGCGGGAGATTATGTCAAGAATGCTTATTCTCCTAAATATAATGTAGATAATAAGTTTGATGAGGTCGCTGCTGCTAAGGATGAGGATTTAAATATTGTACTTTGTTTAGAGTTGAAAGCAGCTGGTTTGGCATTTAAGATCGAAAAGCATGTCCATAATTATCCTCATTGTTGGCGCACAGATAAGCCTGTACTTTATTATCCCCTTGACTCTTGGTTTATCCGTTCAACAGCGTGTCGAGATCGAATGATTGAATTGAATAAGACAATCAATTGGAAGCCAGAATCTACAGGAACAGGTCGTTTCGGCAAGTGGTTGGAGAATCTTAATGATTGGAATCTTAGTAGATCTCGTTATTGGGGAACACCTCTTCCTATATGGCGTAATAGAGATACTCGCGAGGAAATTTGTATTGGAAGTTGTGAGGAACTTTATGCTGAGATGGAGAAATCTGTGGAACACGGATTTATGTCTGAAAACCCATGGAAGAAATCCGGTTTTATCCCGGGTGTGATGACTCAAGAAAACTATGATAAAATTGATCTGCATAGACCTTTCGTCGATGATTTTGTGCTAGTTTCTGATTCTGGACATCCTATGAAGCGTGAGAGTGACTTGATCGATGTATGGTTTGACTCTGGTGCCATGCCTTATGCTCAGGTGCATTATCCGTTTGAGAACAAGGAAGAATTAGATGCTCGTCTCTGTTATCCTGCTGATTTTATTGCAGAGGGTGTTGATCAAACTCGTGGTTGGTTTTTCACGCTTCATGCTTTGGCAACAATGATTTTTGATAGTGTTGCTTATAAGGCAGTAATCTCCAATGGTTTGGTTCTTGATAAGAAAGGAGAGAAAATGTCCAAACGTAAAGGTAATGCCATAGATCCATTTGCCGCAATTGAGCAATATGGTTCAGATCCTTTACGTTGGTATATGCTGACAAATGCTTCTCCCTGGGATAATTTGAAGTTTGATCCGGAGGGTGTTGAGGAGGTTCGACGTAAGTTTTTCGGCACCCTTTATAATACATACTCTTTCTTTGCCCTTTATGCTAATGTTGATGGTTTTACAGGTGCTGAGCCTGAAGTGCCGATCGAAGTGAGGCCGGAAATTGATCGATGGATTATTTCCTTACTTAATACATTGATTCAAGAGGTTGAAGATAATTATAATAATTATGAACCGACACAAGCCGGTCGTTTGATACAGGAATTTGTGAGTGACAATCTCTCTAATTGGTATGTCCGTCTCAATCGTAAACGTTTCTGGGGAGGTGAAATGACATCTGATAAATTAGCTGCTTATCAGACACTTTATACATGTCTTGAAACGATTGCTAAATTGATGGCTCCTATCGCTCCATTCTATGCCGATAAACTTTATTTGGATCTTATTACAGTAAGTGGTCGAGAAAATTACGTTTCTGTCCATTTGGCAAAGTTCCCCAAATCAATAACATCTTTAATCAATGCTTCTTTAGAACGAAAAATGCAATTGGCGCAGACGGTATCTTCTATGGTGCTTTCTCTCCGAAAGAATGCTAAGATTATCGTACGTCAACCTTTGCAAACCTTGATGTTCCCCGCAGTAGATGCTGAGCAGCAGGCTGATATTGAGTCGGTCAAGAATTTAATTTTAAGCGAAGTGAATGTTAAGGAACTGAAGATTGCAGATGCTACGGCTCATGTTCTAGTGAAGCGAGTGAAACCAAATTTTAGAGAACTTGGTAAGCGCTATGGAAAACTGATGAAGAGTTTAGCCGCTTGTCTCGCCGGATTGTCTCAAAAAGAGATAGCATTATTGGAGCAAAATAGTAAGTTGGCTCTTGTGATTGAAGGACAAAATGTAGAGGTCTTAACATCTGATGTTGAAATTATTTCAGAGGATATGCCCGGTTGGGTTGTTGCTAACGAGGGACGAGTTACAGTGGCTCTTGATGTTACCATTACCGAAGAATTGAAGTGCGAAGGTACTGCTCGAGAGCTTGTAAAAAGAATACAGAATCTCCGCAAGACAAATGGATTCGAAATTACAGATCGTATAAATATCAAATTACAGAGTAATCCGGAAACAGACGCCGCTGTTCATCGTTTTGGTGACTATATTTCCTCTCAGGTATTAGCATATAATATTGAAATTGTTAATATTTTGCCAGAAGAAGCTGTGTCTCTGGATATGGATGGTTATTCTATACGAGCAATAATTGAAAAATAATATACATATAAAAATCCTTAAATTTATCTAACTATGGCAGACGAAAAATTACGTTATTCCGATGAAGAATTGGCCGAATTCAAGGCTTTGATTCTTGAGAAATTGGAAAAAGCAAATGAAGAATATAGTCATCTTCGTGCGCAGTTGTCTAATGGAAACAATGGTGATTCAGATACAGCACCAACGTTTAAAAATATGGAAGATGGACATGAAGCTCTTAATAGAGAAGAGGCTGGTTTAATGGCCTCTCGTCTCCAAAAATTTATTAAGGGACTTCAAGGAGCATTAGTACGCATCGAAAATAAAACTTATGGGATCTGTCGAGAGACGGGAAAATTGATCCCGAAAGAGCGATTGCGTGCTGTTCCTCATGCCACACTTAGTGTAGAGGCTAAAGAAAAGCGTAGATAATTGAACGTTTATAATGTGATTAAACACAATACTCAGAAAAATTATTTAGGAGTATGGGCTGTTTTAACCATACTCCTTGTTTTATTTGTCGACCAATGGTCGAAGATTTATGTAAAACTACATTTTCTTTATCGGGAGAGTGTAGAAGTGTTTTCTTGGTTCTATATTGCTTTTATAGAGAATAACGGAATGGCTTTCGGTATGGAGTTGGGGAGTAAGTACTTCTTGACTGCATTTAGAGTTTTTGCAGTTCTGTTTTTGATATATATTCTTTATAAGGCATGCCGTATGAGGGTACAAACAGGGTTAGTTGTGGCTTTGTCCTTGGTTGTTTCTGGCGCTTTCGGTAATATTATTGATTGCGTCTTTTATGGTCGTTGGTTTACAGATAGTTTTGGTCATATTGCTCAATGGGCAGGCAATGGAGTAGAAGGGTATGCTCCTTGGTTTAAAGGTAGAGTAGTAGATATGCTTTATTTTCCTTTAGTTGAGTTTAATTGGCCCGATTATTTCCCTCATAGAGGAGAGATAATTGATTGTGGTTCATTTGCTTTTCAATGGCCTTCTTGGTTGCCATGTAGCGATGAGCCCTTTAGATTCTTTGAACCTATATTTAATATTGCAGACTCCGCAATTTGTATAGGTGTAGGAATGATTGCTTTATTTTATGCAAAGTCTTTTATATCTCTTTGGGAAAATGTTCTATCATTGGGGAGGATAAAGCATTGATTATACAGCATAGTTTCGATAATGATTTACTAAAGACATTGTTAATAGAATCTGATTGTAGGAATAATTTGTTTTGAAAGGATGAAATTGCTAAAATCTCTTTTATTGTTTATTTTGATTTCTTGGATTCTTACTAGCTGTGTTCAGCGTCCGGATTCCGTAATTGCACCAGATGATATGGTTGAGCTTCTTGTTGATATTCATAAAACAGAAGGTGTTTTGGATGTACAAAGTCTTCAGTTCAAGGATGATGATTCTAGAAAGGCTCTAATGGCTTCTGTTTATGTTCGTCATGGAGTGAGCAAAAGTATCTATGATAGCTCTTTGGTTTGGTATAGTCAAAACCTAAAGCAGTTTATCCGTGTTTATGAGCGAGTACAAGAGCGTTTAGCTCTTGAATCAGAATTGTTATCAGAACGAAAACAACAACTCAATTATATATCAGTTTCAGAAAATGGGGACTCTTTGGATGTTTGGCCTTTTCAGCATCGTTATACGAGTCTTGACTTAACTTCGTTTAACTCTGTCTATCGATTTGAGATACCGACAGATAGTAATTATTGGGCTGGAGATAGTCTTGCGTGGCAATTTGTTGTATCAGCTCTTCCTTCTCATTGCTATGGTATAGCTACATTAAGCATGCTTTATGACGATGAAAGTCTTCAAACGATCTGTCAGGTTTTTAGATCAGATACGTTAGCTATAGTTTCTTTGAGAGAAAGGATAAATCTAAACCCTAAATTGGTTATGGGCTCTTTTGTACTTTTATCTGATAAGCCTTCAGAAATATGTACCCCCACATTTATATATGACCAACATCTCTATAGATATCATCCATGATGAATATTTTTTGTCTGATATTTTTTGTAATGCCGACATGGTTTCAACAGTGGCTTTCTGATTCAGCTTTATCTCCTGCTACTGTTGGTATAGAGGTCGTTCGTATAGATTCTGATGAGGCGAAAACCAATATTTCTTCTACTATAATATACAGCAATGATGCGGAAAAAGCATTTGTACCTGCATCGATTCAGAAATTGTTAACAACGTCTGCTGCGCTAAATATTTGTGGGGCGGATTATAAAATAAAAACAGAGATTTATCGTAGAGGTGTAATTGATGATCAAGGAGTTTTGCATGGGGATATAATAATATGTGGGCAAGGAGACGCATTGATGGGGAGTGAGAAATCTTTATTTGGAAAAGATGCTTTTAAAGATACTTTATTTTCTGTATTACAAAAAAATGGAATTCGTAGTATCTCTGGAAGTATTATTGCTGATGCCCGTTCCCAACAAGGGACAGGTATTTCTCCCGATTGGACTTGGGAAGATATGGGCAATTATTATGCTGCAGGTCACTATGCTCTGAATTATCATCTTAATCGTTATAGTTTAATCCTCGATACATCTCATCCTCAAACTCGTCCTACGATTAAAGGGATAAACCCTGAAGTCGCAGGGCTAGAGATTAAAAACTATTTATCTAATTATTCTTCTTTATCTGATAGTGCATACCTATATGGACCTCCATTAGGGATGCAACGCTCTTTATTTGGGGCTGTTCCCCATCGTTCTTCTACATTCACTATTTGGGGTGATATTCCTAATCCACCACTCTTTTTGGCCCAATCTCTAACACAAACTTTAGGGATCAGAATTGATGGACCTCCTCAATGTTGGATTGAAAAAGAATTGAATAATAAGAATGATGATAAAGGAGATTGGAAATTATTACATATTTACCAATCTGAATCTTTGGATTATGTGGCAAAAATTACTAATGAAATAAGTCAAAACCTATTAGCAGAGAGTCTTTTAAATACTTTAGGAAAATGCTCTTCTTTATCGACGGAATTACAGACTTATTCTACAGCGTTAGATGCTTTACATAATTATTGTATAAAACAGGGATACGATTGTAGAGGTGTAAAAATTTATGATGGGTGTGGTTTGGCCCCAACCAATCGTATTACACCTCGATTTATGTCTCAGTTACTTGTTTCTGCTTATAACAATAATGCTTTTTACACGTCTATTCCTATTGCAGGAAAAGAAGGGACGGTAAAGAATTTTCTAAAAGGGACGCGTTTAGAAGGAAAAGCCAGATTAAAAAGTGGAACGACAAAATTGGTAATTGCTTATGCTGGATATGTTGAAGGACGAGATCATCATACTTATGTGGTGACCGTAATTGTCAATAACTATGAGGGAAAAACCGCTTATATAAGAAAAAAGATTGAAAATCTAATATTAAATTTAATACCATAGTCAATCTTCAATGAGTATGAAAAATCAAAAAGTTATGTGGTATGTTTTAACCGCATATAAAGCTGAATATGAAACTCGGGCGGATTTAGCACTTGAAGTGCAAAGACGTAAAGTACAAGGTATAGAGCCAATAGATTATTTTGTACCCATGTATTATAAAATGGAAAAACGTGGGGGAAAGGAAAAACTCATAAAACGGCCTTTGTTGCCTAATTTTGTTTTTATAAGGGCAACTTTAGATCAAGTAAGAGAGTTTAAAATTAAACATCCTAATTTGACTTACTATAAACCTCGTATTTTAGGAGGAAAATTTGAGTATCAGACCATTCCTGATCATGAAATGGAGATGTTTCGTCGAGTAGCTTCTCTTTATGAACATGATGTGCCTTATTTCCAACCAACACAGGCAGAGTTGGAAAAAGGAGATAGAGTTCGTATTATTGGAGGACGATTTAATGGAGTGGAGGGAATCCTTATCAGTCAGCAAGGTAAAGATGGTGGAAGAGTCGCCGTAAATTTGACTAATGTACTAGCTATAACAACGTTAGAAATAGAACCTCAATATTTACAAATCATTAGTTTCGCTTCAGGAAATAAGCATATTTATAAGAAATTTGATGCTTATATGGAAAAAATTAGGTTAGCGATGAAGCATTATTATTCTCCTACGGGATTGACTTCTGATGATCTCTCTGTGGTACAGAACTTTATTTGTAGAATGAGCAGATTAGAAACTCAGACTATTAATACACAAAGTAAACTTCATATTTTTCTTTTGATGAGCCATACAGTATTGGATAATAAGGACGAGGCTGATCGGTATCTGCAATTTTGTCAAGAAGATTTATCTCTGATTAAGAGTGGATATCAACGAGCTTTTGTTTTGACCTATATTTATGTTGCGACACGAGAAAAAAAGTGGAAAGATAAGGCTCAAGAAGCTGTTGCTGTGTTACCGGATGTTTCTTCTTCTATCCTCAAAAAAGAACAACTATTAACTGAATTACAGACATATTAATTTTTTTATCATATATTTTTGGCATTAAAGAATAAAACTCTTACATTTGCCCAAAACAATATTTATTTAATGAGGTATAATATAAATGCTTCTTATGTAAAACGTTAATATACAACAATTATGAAAGTTTTTAGATTGATTTCAAGTGTTTTCTTTGCTCTATTGCTTACTGTTAGTTTTTCTGCTTGTGGAGATGATGATGATTCCGGATTCTCTGTCAAAGATGTGGTAATGACAGTTGGCGATACTTATATTATTAAGGGTGGTAGTAACTATATTTGGACTTCGTTAGATCCTAAAATTGTTTCAGTTGAGGATAATGAAGTAAAAGCCCATAAAGTGGGAGAGAGTAAGATTACATGTGAAATAGCAAAATTTAAAGTTACGGTTAAAGGGTTATATAATCTATATGAAGAGCCTTGTATTAAGTGGGGTGAGTATATGAGTGAAGTCCGTATAGCTATGATTGGTTACACTCAGATTTCTGGCCCAGATGGTACATTGCAGTATAAAGGTAAAAACAAAGCTTCTAATATTTTCTATGAGTTTGAAAATGAGAAGTTAGTTAAAACCGAAGTACAGATAGCTAAAAATAATGTAAATTCGGATATCAGCACTATTTTAGCTTACTTAAAAGAGCGTTATGTTCATTTAAGAGAAGGCAATGGCAGTTATTTTTATGAGACACTTGATGGTAAAACTAATATCATTCTTAGTGATACATACTCTGCTCCAAATCAGCCATATAAGATTGTATATGAACCTAAATAATAATTATTATCCGATTGTTCTGCTATGATAAAAAAGCTATTCTCCTTATGTCTATCGATAGTATGTGCTATTTCCACTAATGCCCAGGTGCCAGCTTTCCCAGGTGCAGAAGGATCAGCAAGATATACTACGACTGGAGGTCGAGGATGCGATGTTTATCATGTAACTAATCTTAATGACTCTGGTTCTGGTTCTTTTCGAGATGCGGTTAGCAAGGGAAATCGCTTTATTGTTTTTGATGTTTCTGGCACGATTGCTTTAAAATCCGGGATTTCTATTTCAAAGAGTAATATCACTATTGCCGGACAGACAGCTCCTGGAGATGGTATCTGTATAAAGAATCAGACCATTCAAATAAAGGGTAATAATATCATTATCCGCTTTATTCGTTGTCGTTTGGGGGACGAAGGAGGTGCTGAAAATGATGCGATGTGGGGAAGAAACCAAAAGAATATTATTTTGGACCATTGCTCTTTCTCATGGTGTACTGATGAATGTGCTTCATTTTATGGCAATGTTAATTTCACTATGCAATGGTGCATTTTAAGTGAAAGTCTTTCTAATTCAATTCATGATAAAGGAGCACATGGTTATGGAGGTATTTGGGGAGGAGAAACAGCCTCTTTCCATCATAATCTGTTAGCTCATCATAATAGTAGAACTCCTCGCCTCTGTGGAAGCCGTTATACAAATCGGCCTAATGATGAGCGAGTAGATCTTCGTAATAATGTGTATTATAATTGGGGTAGTGGCCCTGGTCCCTATTCAGGAGAAGGAGGAAGCTATAATTTAATTAATAATTATCATAAACCAGGACCTGCTACGTCACCCAATATTGCTGGTCGCATTTTCCAGCCTAATGCTGATAATGGGTCTAATAGTCAGGCAAAAGGTGTATGGGGTGTTTTCTATGTGAATGGTAATTATTTTGATGCAACATCAGAAGCACTTAGCATGACTGCGCGTTATAATGCTAATCGTAGTAATATTGATAATTGGAATGGAATTCATCCTAATGAGAGTAATGCTCCACTCCCTTCCGGAGGAATTAATGCTATTAGAAGTGATATAGAATTTAAGTTTGAGATCCCTGCAACACACTCTGCCCAAGTTGCCTATGAAAAGGTTCTTGCTTATGCAGGGGCATCATTATCCAGAGATGAAGTAGATTCACGTATTGTGGATGAAGTTCGTGATGGAACCTATTCTTTTGAAGGTTCTAATGGAAGCACTGGGGGAATTATAGATTCTCAAAAAGACGTAGGAGGGTGGCCTGAATTGAAAACAAGTAATAAGATTACTGATGTTAATAAAGATGGCATTGATGATGCCTGGGCTGAAATTAATATGCCTGCCGGAGCTACCTATAAGACCATACATAGTTCTGGATATTCATATATAGAATTATATGCAAATAGTCTTGTGGAGCATATAATGAAAGATGGAGTTAAAGATGCTCTTTTATCACCTAACAATGATTTTGGAGAAGAAACTTCAATAATTGATCAATTCTTATCTCCGAGAGTCGAGAGAACAGAATTTTATGATGTTTCCGGCATTCGCTTAGAAACTCCTTGTCAAGGGCTTAATATTGTCCGTTTTATTTTAACTGATGGGACAACCCGAAGCGAGAAGGTTTATTTGCGTTAAATAAAGGGAGTTGAGCTATAGTTGTGTCATATATTGTCCCCATAATGTTTCTGCATAAGCTGCAGAATAAACCTCTTCTTTTCCGGTTAACTGAAATAATTCTGGAAGGCTGACAGAGAGTCCACAGCACTGATCTAAACACACCTCTGTAAAAGAGTAATTACTATAGTGATAATAGGGGATGGTTTCAGACAAAATAGAGTAAAAATTTGTTGTTGTGTTATTTGTTGCTTCTGTGAGAAAACGCACGACACTTTTAATATCGTAATAGTCATATCTAGATCCTTTGCTCATGCGACCATAGTGTTCTATAAGAGCTTCTGTTTCTGATCCGGCATTTTTTAAGGCTGAAAGTTTATCTTGATTCTGTTGACGAATTGAGGCATAGGCATCTATAAGTTTGTCCATGCTTGCTGTGTTTATCAAAGTAATAACAGCATTGTTTGGATATTGTTCCACATATTCGTTTGCTACTAGAGAAAGTATATTTTCGATTTCTTGATTATTGGCCTGTTCTAATTTGGAAAGGTGGGATGGCATCATCGTGTATGGGAATCCATCTCCGGGAACTTCTGCAGGAGATGCTAGTATATAGTCTGTGACATTTCTGAGACAATAAGCTAATTCTGCAGATGCGCTATAACAAGCATCAAAAAGCATATAATTTAGATGTGGTACCTCTTCTAGCGCTTCTCTAAATTGCCATAGTTCTAGATAGTCATCTGTGTCCGGACCAAAATTTGCCGGAGCTTGGTAACTAGTCTTCCCTTGATGATTAGAATAATTAGGAGAGGGAATCCATGATGCTCCATGCCCCCACATGAGAAACCCTTTCACTTCTGTATCATAATTAGCAAAAGCTGTGTTGATGACATCTTTCATCACAGCCGGATCAAGCGAATTTTGCTCTTCATAATGAGCTATAAAGAGTGTGTCTATTCTGTTTTTTCGCGGAGCTAATCGAAATAAAGCGGGATTTCCATTGTTATTATCTTTATAGATAAGAAGATTGAGTCCCTCACGATTTTGTAGCATCCCATATCCGATGTCTCGGATATTTCTATCTGCATATGAAGAAAGGTTATTATCTCCTGCTATATAGAGTAAGAGAGTGTGTGGATATATTGTTTTAAACACATCTTCTTCATGATGATCAGAACAACTGCTTAAAATTAATAACCACATTACTAAAAAAAGTGATGCGGAGATTGATTGGAATATTATTTTCATGTGGGGACTTTTTACCCTTACTATAAAGATGATTATTCTATTTTTTTAATATTAAATTTTATTTGTTTTACTGAGCAAATAATAATCTAAAATCACCATGGCTGCCATAGCTTCTACAATTGGGACAGCTCTTGGAAGTACGCAGGGATCATGACGTCCTCGTGTTGCTATTTTAACTTGATCAAAATCTTTATTGATGGTTTCAATTTCTCTGAGTAAAGTGGCTACAGGTTTAAATGCACATCTAAAATAAATGTCTTGACCATTGGAAATACCTCCTTGTATGCCGCCAGAGTTATTTGTTGTTGTAGATACTTTTCCGTTGGTTAGAATAAAAGGATCATTCATTTCCGAGCCTCTTTTGCCCACTCCTGCAAATCCCATCCCATATTCGAACCCTTTACACGCATTGATACCCAACATGGCAGCCCCTAATGCTGCATGCAATTTCCCAAAAACCGGTTCACCAAGTCCTGCGGGAACACCTGTGATGACACAATCAATTATCCCCCCGATTGTGTCTCCTTCAGATTTTACTTTTTCGATAAGAGCAATCATCTGATTTGCCGTATCAGGATCAGGACAACGTACGATATTTTGTTCTGCCTTTTTTAAATCACAATCGGTGTAAGATTTGGAAAGAACGATATTACCTACTTGAGAGGTATATGCAGTTATATCTATACCGAGTTCTTTAAGAGCCATTTTGGCTAATGCTCCAGCAACACATCTTGCTGCCGTTTCCCGAGCGGATGAACGTCCTCCACCTCGATGATCTCTGATGCCATATTTGGCTGTATAAGTATAGTCTGCGTGAGAGGGTCTGAAGACATTGCGCAGGTTTTCATAATCAGCGGAATGCTGATTGTTGTTGATAATCTCAAAGCCGATGGGGGTTCCGGTGGTAACCCCTTCAAACACTCCGCTTAGCAAGCGAACCTCATCCGGCTCTTGTCTTCCCGTTGTTATATTGGATTGCCCGGGGCGGCGTCTTGCCATTTCTTTATGGAGTAATTCCATGTCGATTGGGATGCCGGCAGGCATCCCATCGATTACTCCTCCAATGGCTATACCATGACTTTCACCAAATGAAGTGAGTGTAAAAAGATTTCCAAATTTATTCATAGTAGATTGGAGGACATGGATTTATTTCTCTATTAATGACAATGTCCACATCCGCATCCGCCCTCATGATGATGATGCTCACCGTCACAATTCCCTCCGCAGTTTCCACCACAATTTCCATTGCAGTCTCCTCCGTGGCAAGAACCGCATCCACATTCGGATTCCACGTTACATGTTGCATTCATGTAAGCTTTCTTGTCTTCATCATTGGGTTCTCTGACTTCTTGTATTTCCCCAATAAAATGTAGGGTCATTCCTGCAAGAGGATGATTTACATCGCAGATTACTTCGTTATCTGTAATTTTGTTTACCGTTGCCTGAATGATATCTCCTGCTTGGTTTTGTAGCGGCACTGTCCCTCCTTCCATGACATATTGTGAAAGGAATTTACCATTCTTATCACAGAAATAATGTTTGGGAAGAGCTAAGACTTTGTCATCTTCATATTCTCCATATGCTTCAGATGGAGTCAGAAAAAAGTCAAACTTGTCACCGACTTTCTTGCCTGAAATATTCTTCTCAAACGCAGGTAGTAACTGGCCAACCCCAAAAATAAAAGTAAATGGTTTCTCTGGAGATGTTTTTTCGATGTCTTCAACTTCTTGATCTTTTTCAAAACCTGTTAAGGTATATTGGATGGCAACAAATTTGCCGAATTCTATTGTCATGATGTTCTATTGATTTAAAAAGTTATTTTGTAATAATTTAATTTAAATAGGAGGGGATTATTTACATCCTGCACAGCGAGGTTTGATTTGCTTGAAAAAATCATTGCCTTTGTCATCCACCAATATGAATGCGGGGAAATCTACTACCTCAATTTTCCAAATTGCTTCCATACCGAGCTCCGGATATTCCACACACTCGATGCTCTTAATATTATTTTGGGCCAAAATAGCAGCCGGACCACCGATGCTTCCCAGGTAAAAACCACCGTGTTTGTGGCAGGCATCAGTCACTTGTTGAGAGCGATTGCCTTTAGCAAGCATAATCATACTTCCTCCATGGCTTTGGAATAGATCTACATATGGATCCATGCGCCCAGCCGTTGTCGGCCCCATTGAGCCACAAGGCAATCCTTCTGGTGTTTTTGCTGGTCCCGCATAATAGATTGGATGATTCTTTATATATTCCGGTAATTCTTCTCCACGATCCAACCGTTCTTTTAGCTTTGCATGAGCGATGTCGCGTCCTACAATAATTGTTCCGTTAAGAGATAGACGGGTTGCCACAGGATATTTGCTCAATTGGTTAAGCACCTCTTTCATCGGTCGGTTAAGGTCAATTTTAACGGCATCGCCTTCTCCTGCCTCACGCAATTCTGCCGGAATTAGTTCTCCGGGACAATCGTCCATTTTTTCAATCCAAATGCCCTCTTTATTGATCTTACATTTGATGTTTCTGTCTGCCGAACAGCTTACCCCAAGACCAACGGGACAAGATGCACCATGACGAGGAAGGCGGATGATGCGGATGTCATGAGCTAAATATTTTCCTCCAAACTGAGCTCCTAAACCTATCTTGTTAGCCTCTTCGAGAATCTGTTTTTCAAGTTCGACGTCTCTGAATGCTCGGCCTGTATCGTCTCCTGTAGTGGGGAGAGAGTCGTAGTAATGAGTTGAAGCCAATTTCACAGTGAGAAGGTTCTTTTCAGCAGATGTACCACCGATTACAAATGCGATGTGATAAGGCGGACATGCTGCCGTTCCGAGACTTTTAATTTTTTCGATCATGAAAGGAACGAGTGTCTCTGGATTAAGAATAGCTTTGGTTTCTTGATACAAATATGTTTTGTTGGCCGAACCGCCACCCTTAGTGACACATAAGAATCTGTATTCCATACCCTCTGTCGCCTCTATATCAATTTGTGCGGGAAGATTACATTTTGTATTTATCTCTTCATACATGGAGAGTGGAGCATTTTGTGAATAGCGAAGATTTTCTTCTGTATAAGTCTTATATACTCCTAATGAAAGTGCTTCTTCGTCACAAAATCCAGTCCAAACGTGCTGACCTTTTTCTCCATGAATAATTGCTGTACCTGTGTCCTGGCAAAGAGGAAGTTGTCCTTTCGCGGAAATTTCAGCATTACGCAGGAAAGTCAATGCTACATATTTGTCATTGTCACTGGCTTCTGGGTCGTTTAGAATTTTTGCAACTTGCAAATTGTGTGTGCGGCGCAACAAAAAACTAACGTCTCTAAACGCAGCATTGGTCATACGGGTCAAAGCATCAGGAGTAACTTTTAAAATAGGGTTGCCCTCAAATTCACTGACAGAAACACCCTCTTTGGTCAATAAATAATATTCTGTTTCATCTTTCCCCAATTGAAACATTGGAGCATACTTGAAATTAGGAGTTGTTGCCATATAGATAATTAATATTATAGATAAATTGTCGCAAAGATAAGTATTTTCGCTGATTTAGTTGGGATAATATACATTTTTTTTGAATTTACTAAAAAAAAGGAGGGAAAGGATGACAATGTAAATATTAAATATTTATATTTGTAGCGAAATAACAAAAAATGTGAAACCCCTTAATGATAACCGAACATGAAAAATGCTTTCTCCTTTAAGACTTTGGCTATTACGGTCAGTCTCTTGTCTTTAGGTTTTCTGTCTTCTTGTTGCAATGCTCCACAAGAAACCTCTAAACAAAATATTGTGGAATCCAATTCGATGATTGGATTATGGCAAAAGCAAAAAGAGGTTCCTGTTGAAGTCGATGGAGTGCAGATGACCATTATGGAAAATACCAATCTCTATAAATGTGTTTTGGGGGATGGTACATTCTTTTTATTCAGAGCTTATACGGATTCTTTAGGACATGAACAGAGTCAGGTAGAGCTTTATGGTACTTATCTTCTCACTGCTGATACACTTTGCACAGAGGTTATAACTACTCATTGCCTTCGTCCAGCCTTGTCCGGTATAACAAGTGATCTGCACTATGAATTACCTTCAAGAGATCTGCTTAATGTGTGGTATAATTTGAAAGATGATGATGGGACATCTGGTAGTAATGAGTGGATCCCAGAAGTGTGGAAGCGTGTAAATTCAGCTTTGTAAAACTTTTTTTGAGAAACTGAGATTATTTTCTAGATCAATAGTTCAATTATCTCCTATGATGTCGGAGTTTTCGACTCATAGGAGATTTTGATTGTTGATATGTTTGTAAGGCGTATGTGGCATTTTTTCTTGCAAAAAGGATATAAAAACAAAAAATATTGCGAAAAAATAAAAGTAAATGTTGTATGATTCATAAAACTCGCTATCTTTGCACCCGCTTACAAATTACGAAACGATTTGAAGCGAAAGATCTTTGAAAGAAAATGCTCCAATAGCTCAGTTGGTTAGAGCACATGACTGTTAATCATGGGGTCGTTGGTTCAAGCCCATCTTGGAGCGCACTTGCCTCTTTAGCTCAGTTGGCCAGAGCACGTGATTTGTAATCTCGGGGTCGTTGGTTCGAAT
>JAZNGG010000011.1:0-44700 GCA_045576355.1 Bacteroidales bacterium | reverse complement strand
AATCGTGAAATGATTCTCCAAATAATCCTTGATAACTCGTTCGCGAATTGCATCACGAGAGGCGTTTTTGTTTTTTGTTGACATAGATATACATTTTATTGGGGGTTATAATATGCGTCTACCTATATCAGTATAAGACAAAGTGAGAAATCTGATACTTGTGGAGAGGTAAATGATTGATAAGGCGAGATTACAAATGTGCGTTAATAAATCGTAATATAATTCGTCTAACTTCTGTCGGATAGTGAACCTGTTTTCTCTTTCCAGATGTGTACGGATGTAGGGCAGAAGGGCTATATAAATAAGTAATGGGGTGTATTGCAAAAGCAGCACACCCCATTACGGATATTAGTGATTATGTTACAATCAAAGGTTCGGGTTGATCTTGTTCCACTCGCTGATGGCAGGGATGATGTCAAGAGTAACCAATTCGTCACGCATTTTGCAGAGATGCTCATAGCTGGCATCCAGACTTGCGAGCTCTTCTGCAGTGCCTTCGGGCATGGTGTAATGGCAACCTTCAGTATCTACTGTGGTATCCATAGCCATCATGATGTGATTATACTTCTCGTTGCATACGTATGTGCCCACAGGCCAACGGAATGCCTCGCCACCCATAGCCGCGCGGATAGTCTCTACAGAGCAGTATGATGGGCTCTGGAAAGAGGAACGACCGCGTAACTCGATAATCTTTGCGCCACCTTTGGTGACTGCAGTCTTCATAGCGTTCCATTCTTCTGTCGGGAATTCAGGAGTGCCGATGAGCTGGTTGAGCGGAGTGCCGTTTACCAAAACTTTAGATCCGAACACAGCCATTTGTTCACCGTGACCACCATAGGTGCGGCAACCGGTGATGCTGCTTTGCAATACGCCGAATTTCTTAGCCAATGCGCTTTGGAGACGGGTAGAGTCGAGCGCTGCGAGAGTCGTTACCTGACCCGGTTTCAATCCGGAGTAAAGAAGAGTTACAAGTCCGGTAAGGTCAGCCGGATTGAAGATGATTACCACGTGCTTCACATCGGGGCAGTATGCCTTGATGTTTTCACCGAGTTGTTTAGCGATCTCGCAATTACCTTTCAAGAGATCTTCACGGGTCATGCCAGCCTTGCGGGGAGCACCACCGGAAGAGATGATATATTTGGCACCACTGAATGCCTCTTTGATATCTGTTGTCCAAGTGATATTGGCGCCCTCAAAGCCACAGTGATACATCTCTTCTGCTACACCTTCAAGTCCGGGAGCATAGACGTCATAGAGACAGATGTTGGGCGTGAGTTGCATAGTAAGTGCTGTTTGTACCATGTTGGAGCCGATCATACCGGCTGCACCTACAATGACAAGTTTCTCGTCAGTTAAATAAGCCATAATTTTATTTTTATAGGGTATAACAATAATTCTTCAGAATAGTTTGTCCTGTTGTTGTCGCGAAGTTAATTCTTCTTGGCTAAAAACGTGCATCACCAAGCGGATATTGCATCAAAAACTCTCGGTTTCGAGTGAGGAATGAGCTACTTGGCAAGCATAAATAGCATTATTTGGCAGCCGTCATATTAATGATGATCCGAGAATTGTTCGGGTCATTGGTGATGAGTGTCACATGATGATTTATGCTGAAGAGCTTGCAGCGATGCGGATGGAATGTGATTTCCAAAAGTGTCTCTCCGCCACTCTTGATCGTTGTCTCTTTGACTTTGCAGGTGAAAGTCTCCGGGTCGCTATTCTGCACTTTACGCACGAGGAGTTTGTTTTTGCCGGTGTTGCGGATTGGGATGGAAAGAGTCTTGCTCTGCTGTGTCTTGCCAAAGTCAAGTGTGGTCTGGGGCAGTTCTACGACCGGTGCATTGGCTCTTTCTCTTTTGCTCAAAACACTGAAGTCTTCCTGGATGTCAGCCGTCACAGTGATTTTGTTTTGCTTCATCTGGCTCTCTTTCCCTTTGACCACTATGTTGAATCCATGTTTCTGCATTCCCCAATCTTTGACTTTGCCGGGATAGTAGCTGATCAGGATTTTACCCTCTTTTTTGGCTTCGATGATCTGCGGATCACTCTCCACATAGATATGTCCGGGGACATTGGAGAAATCGAGTTTCATCGGGATGTCACTTTCGTTATAAACCGCTAAGCTTCGGGTCCGTGTCGTGTTGGGAGAGACATCAAAAAAGGATAGGCTTTTGAGTTTCATGCGCAGACCTCCTCCCAGTTGCTGAGTGTATGTCTCTTCGGGACGTTTGTCAGAGATGACGTTTCCATTGATCAGCAGAGTGGTGCGGTGGTTAGCCGATGAGTTATCATAGATATAGACACTCTTCTGAAATACTCCCGGTCTCCCTTTGGCATGATAGGTCACGGAGATCTCTCCACTTTCACCCGGCCGGATTGGCTGTCTGGGATATTCCGGAGAGGTACATCCGCATGACGCTTGTGCCCTCAAGATCAGCAATGGGGCATCACCGGTATTGGTGAAAGTGAATTGACACGTGACATCTCCGTTACTTTCATATATGTCACCAAAGTCATGACTACCCTTGTCAAAAGTTATTTTTGCTCTCTTGTCTGCATAGACCGACTGGATGCCGGTCAGAAACAAGAGGCAGCATAGCCATAATGAAGGGAGGGAAAGAAGGTATTTTCTCATAGAGTCTTTTTTCGTTATTTTCAACGCTTTAGCGCTTCAATGATCGCATCGACTGCAGCTTGCAGGCCATCCGGATTCTTACCACCTGCCTGTGCAAAATGAGGTTGACCTCCTCCGCCACCTTGGATGAGTCGGGCAGCTTCTTTCACGAGTGCAGATGCGTTCAGACCGGTCTTGACCACGTTGTCGCTGAGCGCAACGGTCAAAGTCGGACGACCATTAGACTGAGTGCCGCTGACAAAGATCGTATTATCATGCTCGCTGCGGAGCTGGAATGCGATGTTCTTAACCATGTCCGGGGCAGCTTCTCCGACAAATCGGATTATCTTGTAGTCTCCGATCTGGGTTGCTTTCTCAAACAGGAGTTGTTTGAGTTGTCCCTCTTTCTCTTTCTTAAACTCTGCTACTTGTTTCTTCAGGAGGTTATCCTCTTCGATAACACCCTTGATTGCATTCATCAGGTTGGGGGTGTTATTAAAGAGTGCCTTCAAATCTCGGAGCATGTCTTGGTTGAGGTTGAATAATTCCTCCACTTGTTCGCCGGTGATCGCTTCGATACGGCGTACTCCGGCAGCTACCGAGCTTTCGCTCATGATCCGGATCATACCGATCTGTCCTGTCGCTCCGATGTGTGTTCCACCACAAAGTTCCACGCTGGGACCGAATTTCACTACGCGTACCTCGTCGCCATATTTCTCGCCGAAGAGGGCGATGGCTCCCAACGCTTTTGCCTCTCCGATGGGCATGTTGCGATGTTCCTCCAAAGAGATGTTCTGACGCACCATGCGGTTGGCCATCTTCTCTACCTGACGGAGCTCCTCATCGGTCACTTTTTGGAAGTGGCTGAAGTCGAAACGGAGTCCTTGGGGAGATACTAATGAACCCTTCTGCTCGACATGTGTTCCTAAGACGCTGCGCAAGCAGTAGTCAAGGATGTGGGTCGCGGTGTGGTTGCAGGCTGTTGCTATGCGAGCATCTACATTGATCACGGCATGCATCGGTGCAGTCATGTCTTGAGGAAGTTTCTCCACGATGTGTACAGCCAGATTATTTTCGCGTTTGGTGTCGATCACGGCTGTCCGCTCGTCGCCGCAGATGAGCCATCCTGTGTCACCCACTTGTCCACCCATTTCGGAGTAGAACGGTGTTTGGCTGAGCACAATCTGATAGAATGTCTTATTCTTTTGTTTGATCTGACGATAGCGGAGCACATCTGTGTCACACTCTGTCAGGTCGTAGCCGACAAAGATGGATTCTCCCTCGCTTACGTTGATCCAGTCTCCATTCTCAACAGCGGCAACATTTCTGGCGCGTTCTTTCTGAGCCCGCATGTGGATGTTAAATTCCTCTTCGTCGATGTTCAATCCGTTTTCGCGGCAGATCAGTTCTGTTAAGTCGAGTGGGAAACCGTATGTGTCATAGAGTGTAAATGCCTCTTTACCGCACACGGTGGTCTTGCCGGCGGCTTTGGTCTCCTCCATCACTCGGTTGATGAGTTTGATGCCGGTCTCCAATGTGCGGAGGAAAGATTCCTCTTCCTCTTTGATGACGCGGATGATGAGATCTTTCTGTGCGATCAGTTCGGGATAAGCATCACCCATCGTTTCGATGAGGATGGGGAGGAGTTTGTAGAGGAATGCCTCTTTGCGGTTGAGGTAGGTATAGGCATATCTCACAGCGCGGCGCAAGATGCGACGGATGACATAACCGGCTTTGGCGTTGCTGGGTAACTGTCCGTCTGTGATTGCAAATGCGATGGTGCGGATGTGGTCAGCGATGACACGCATGGCGATGTCGCTTTTCTCGTTGGCTCCATATTCGATGCCGCTGAGTGCGCCGATTACCTTGATGATGGGCTGGAAGACATCGGTGTCATAGTTGGAAGTCTTGCCTTGTACAGCCATACAGAGACGTTCGAAGCCCATGCCTGTATCGATCACTTTGGCAGGAAGTTCTTCGAGACTGCCGTCTGCCTTGCGATTAAACTGCATGAAGACGAGGTTCCAGATCTCGATAACCTGAGGATGGCTCTTGTTGACCATCTCACGACCGGGGATTTGCTGACGCTCCTCTTCCGGACGGAGGTCTATGTGGATTTCTGAGCAGGGACCGCACGGACCGGTGTCACCCATCTCCCAGAAGTTGTCATGACGATTGCCGTTGATGATGTGGTCGGCGGGGAGGTGTTTTAGCCAGATTGCAGCTGCTTCCTCATCGCGGCCCAAGTTCTCTTCGGGAGAACCTTCAAAGACTGTGGCATAAAGATGCTTGGGGTCAAGACCGATGACATCAACGAGGTATTCCCAAGCAAATTCGATGGCATCCTCCTTAAAGTAGTCTCCGAAAGACCAGTTACCCAGCATCTCAAACATGGTGTGATGATAAGTGTCGAGACCCACCTCTTCGAGGTCATTATGTTTGCCTGATACACGCAGACACTTTTGAGAGTCTGCTGCGCGGCTGAATTTCTTGGCGACATTGCCTAGGATGATATCTTTAAATTGGTTCATGCCCGCATTGGTAAACATCAATGTTGGGTCGTCTTTGATTACCATGGGTGCAGAGGGGACGATGGTGTGACCTTTGCTTGCCATGAACTGTTTGAATGATTCTCTGATTTCTTTAGCTGTCAACATAGCTTTTTCTATCTGTTTTGTTATATTTTGTTCTTGTTTGGAATGGGGATTTTACCCAAATGAATTGCAAAAATAAAGAAATAACTTCTTTAAAACTAACTTTCGCCCTTAAAAATTTGTTTTATAGCGACATTTAATGCAAATTTGCGCATCCGATAACTAAAATGACATATCGAACAGACAAGAATCAGAAACGATAAACGGAACATCTAATGAGTCGTTGGATACATTTCAAATACAACAAAAAGAAAGGACGCTATGAGCGGCACAAACCCTCTCCATGGCGCCATTTCTATGTGTTTGTCCGGCACCTGGTGTCGGGTATGGTCGGCGGTGCGGTGTTGCTTTATGTTTTCATCTATTTTGTCGGCAGTCCGGGAGAGTGGAAACTGGAGCGCGAATATGAGTTGCTGCAGCAGAAATATCGCATGCTCGACACCCGGCTCGAGGAGGCGCTCGATGTGATGGAGGATATCGGTCTGCGCGATGATAACCTCTATCGGGTGATACTTCAGGGTGATCCCATCGGTGAGGCAAGTCGTCGGGCATTGATCGACAACGACAATCGTTATGAGGAGTTGTTAGACTTGCCCGATGCCCAATTGGTAGTCTCGGTCTCCAAAAAACTGGATATGCTTGAGCGGCAACTCTATCTGCAATCCAAATCTTTTGACGAGATAGCAGATTTGTGTAAGAATCAGGAGGAACGATTGCAGTGCATCCCTGCCATCCAGCCTGTTGCCGATAAGGATCTTAAGAGGATGGCGTCCGGTTATGGATGGCGTATTGATCCGATCTATAACGTCCGGACACATCATAATGGAATGGACTTTTCTGCTCCGCGAGGGACAGATGTCTATGTCACGGGCAATGGTCGTGTCGTACAAGCGGGATGGATGCGAGGTTATGGGCTTTGTGTCGATGTCGATCACGGCTTTGGTTATCTTACTCGCTATGCCCACCTGAGCAAAAAGAAAGTCTATCGAGGTCAGACCGTCAAGCGAGGGGAGAAGATCGGAGAGGTTGGTAACTCCGGCAAATCCACAGCTCCGCATCTCCACTATGAGGTGCGCTTGAGAGGTGTCCCGCAAAATCCCGCCAAGTATTATTTCCTGGATCTTACACCGGAGCAATATGAAGAGGTGGTGAGCCGTTCGGAAAGCGTCGGACAAATCCTGGATTGATGATCGGATAGAGCCTCCGGTCTTATCCGGAAACAAGAGATAATTGATAGAGAAAGTAAGACATTCAAAATATTACAGATGCAAGAGTTACAGCCACATAAGAAATATCTCTCTATCGGAGAGGTGGCAGCCCATTTCGGTGTCTCTGTGGAGGTTTTGCGCAAGTGGGAGAAGGACTTTCCCAAAGTGATTCGTCCTTATCGCACGCAGAAGGACACCCGCCTCTATGACTCCAAGGCTCTTAAACAGGTAGCCTTGGTCCATCGTCTGCTCAAAGAGCGGGGGATGACTGTGGCCGGAGCGCAGCGGTGGCTCTCTACGCAGCATGGGCGAGAGACCATGACCCAGGAGGTCATCGGGCATCTGATGAGTGTCAGAGATCAATTGCTGGGGATGGTTTCCGAATTGGACAAACTGACCCCAACCTCCGGAGCGGCAACTACTGCCGATACGCAGATTTCTGAAAACGCATAATTTAAATTAGAATATCCCCTTAAAAACAGACGTACGTTTATGAGCTATGATGTAAAACCATTGACCCCAGAGGAAGCCAATAAGTTGGTCGAGGAGATGCGCGATGAGTTTTTTGACCGAGTTGCAGAACGAGTATTGCCGGTCGAGATGTCGCGTGTTAAAGATGCCTATGCTTTGGCTGCCGAAGCGCATGCCGATCAGATTCGCAAGAGCGGTATCCCTTATATCACTCATCCCATCAGTGTGGCACGTATTGCCTGCGTAGAGTTAGGATTGGGGACCAATTCCATCATTGCTGCTTTACTTCATGATGTGGTGGAGGATACCCCATTCACGATCGAGGATATTCGGGAGCGTTTTGGGGAAGATGTCTCTTTTTTGGTCGATGTGTTGACCAAGAAGGAGAAGTCCGAATATAAGATGAGCAAGCAGATCGATAACTTCAAGCAGATGCTTGACTCCATCCAGTATGATATCCGTGCTTTGCTCATCAAACTCTCAGATCGTCTCCATAATATGCGTACGTTGGGGAGTATGCGGGCGGACAAACAGATGAAGATCGCCTCAGAGACCGACTATTTTTATGCTCCGCTTGCCAATCGTTTGGGTCTCTATGAGATCAAATCCGAACTGGAGAATCTCTCCATGAAGTTCCGCTCTCCTCAGGAGTATGAACGGATTGAGAAGAAGATCATCAGCTATATGAAACTGCATCAGGCAGATATCGATGCTTTCCTGCACCCGATCAAGGAGGCTCTGGCTGCTGAGGGTATTAAGGCCAGGGTTTATGCTCGTCCGCGAAGTGTCTATGCCCTATGGCGTAAGATGCAGAATTCCGGATTGACATTCAAGGAGCTGGAGCACGTGCACCTGATCAATATTGTCTTCCCGTATGATGCTGCCAAAGGGACTTCTGAGAAAAATCAGTGTCTTGCCATCTATAGCATCTTGACCGACCACTACAAGGAGCGTCCTTACAGCATGATCAACTATGTGGATCAGCCGAAAGAGAATGGCTATCAGGCGATTCATGTCCAGGTGATGACTCATATGGGAGGATGGGCAGAGGTGCATATCTCGACAGAGACGATGCACCGTAACTCTCAGTTGGGTTGTGTGATGGATCGTACGGAGACGATTGAGACCTGGGTCAATAAGTTTAAAGGAGTCCTTCGTGACATCGCTCAGTCCGGCAGTGAGGGTGGTTTTATGGAGAGTGTTGTCTCCTCTTTCTATAATGATGACATCATCGTCTTCACCCCGAAGGGCAACAGCATCGTTCTCCCTAAAAACAGTTCAGTGCTCGACATGGCCTATGAGGTACACACCAATATCGGTAATCATGCCAACTTTGCCCGCATCAATGGTAAACTCTGTTCCATCTTTACCACCCTCCATCGAGGCGATCGCGTCGAGGTGGGGACCAATGATCTGATTTGGCCCACTCCTGAGTGGCTTCGTCATGTCTGCACTTATAAAGCTCGTCGTGCAGTCTCTGTCGCGCTCAATAAGAATGGTGTCAATGCTCAGGACTTCCCCTTCAAGCTCTGTCCCGATTGTAACCCGCTGCCGGGAGATGAGATCATGGGATTCAAGTCTGAAGACGGCAAAGTTCTGGTGCATAAACGTAACTGTAAGTCTGCCATTTCTCTCTCTGCCAAGGAGGGTGACTCTATAGTCGATGTTTCGCTCCCCATTTTGCCGGGACGTTTCTATCCGACCAATATTACAATCAATGCTGTGGATCGCAATGGTCTTTTGCTTGATCTGGTGCGTGTCATCTCTGAGGTGTTGAATCTCAATATGGAGGAACTTCAGACCTTCACTGAGGACTACATCGTGACGGCACACGTCCGAATGCAGGTACCCTCGGCTTTCGAGTTGGCTGAAGCGATCCGTATCATCGAGCAGGTCGATGGAGTAGAGGAGGTGCGCACGGTGTGATGAAGATATCCCCTCCTGTATATATAGTAATGTATCAGGAAAATTAAGTAATTAATTAAGGTGAGTTATTATTCCTTAAAATAGAATATCAGATAATGAAAGTTATAGCTATTATTCCTGCCCGTTATGCGAGCACTCGTTTTCCGGGCAAACCGTTAGAGTTGTTGGGCGGCAAACCGATGATCCGTCGTGTCTATGAGAAAGTTGCTCCGCTGGTCGATATGGCTGTTGTGGCAACCGATGATGATCGTATCTATGACACCGTGGTCGCTTTCGGAGGTCGCGTAGTGATGACTTCGCCGGATCATCGCAGTGGGACTGATCGTGTGCGTGAGGCCTATGACAAGGTGACAGAGGCCTTGGGCATCACCTATGATGTGGTAATCAATGTACAGGGTGATGAGCCCTTTATCGATGCGCAGCAGATCCGTGCGGTCGCTGATTGTTTCTTGCAGTCTGAGACAGATATTGCCACATTGGTCAAGCCTTTCCATCCGGAAGATGGCTGGGAGGCATTGAGCAATCCCAATAGTCCTAAGGTAGTCCTGGGCAATCGGGGACAGGCACTCTATTTCAGTCGTTCGGTGATCCCCTATCTGAGAGGCATCCCGCAGGAGGAGTGGCTCTCTCGCCACACTTTCTATAAACACATCGGACTTTATGCCTATCGTCCCGAAGCGCTGGCACGCATCACGGCGATGAAGCAGACTCCGCTGGAGTTGGCAGAGAGTCTGGAGCAGCTCCGCTGGCTCGAAAATGGTCTCCACATCACCACACGGGTGGTCGATATAGAGACGGTCGGCATCGACACTCCCGAGGATCTGGAGCGTGCTGAGGCTTTCCTGACTGAGCTCAAACGTGCCAAAGGGAGCCTGTAAAAAAGTGTCTAATAAATATCAGTTTTATGAATATTCATCTCGTTACAAGTGCGGCTCTCCTCATCCTTTCGGGAGCCGCATTTTCTTTACAGGGGCAAGAGGCTTTGCCTCTCTATTTGGATGACTCGCAGCCGATCGAGGTGCGCGTAGAGGATGCTCTGGGGCGTATGACCCTGGAGGAGAAAGTCAATATGTGTCATGCACAGAGTAAGTTTACCTCTCCGGGCTGTCCCCGACTGGGCATCCGTGAACTTCATTTCTCTGATGGACCTCACGGCGTCCGTGCGGAGATCGAGTATCACTCATGGTCTTATGCCAAGTGGAACAATGATAGTTGTACGGCATTTCCTGCTCTCACCTGTCTCACTGCCACTTGGGATCCGCAGATGTCTGCCCTCTATGGCAAGGCGCTTGCAGAGGAGGCTCTCTATCGGGACAAGCATGTCATCCTCGGTCCGGGTGTCAATATCTATCGCACACCGCTCAACGGTCGCAATTTTGAGTATATGGGCGAAGACCCCTATCTGGCTGCCACGATGTGTGTCCCTTACATCCGTTCGATGCAGGAGCAGGGGGTAGCTGCGTGTGTCAAGCATTACTTGCTCAACGAGCAGGAGGATAACCGCATGACGGTCAATGTCAATGTCTCTGACCGCGCACTTCATGAGATCTATCTTCCCCCCTTCAAGGCTGCGGCACAGGAGGCCGGGGCATGGAGTTTCATGGGTTCATATAATCGTTATAAAGGCCAACATGGCTGTCACAACGAATACTCGATCAATCAGATCCTCAAAGGAGATTGGGGGTATGACGGTGTTGTCATATCTGACTGGGGAGGAACGCATGATGCCCGACAAGCTGCGCTCCATGGGTTGGACATCGAGTTTGCCACGGAGTCAGACGGCTTGACGCGCGACGGACAGCTCAACTATGATGAGTTTTATTTGGGTCGGCCCTTCCGTGAGATGTTGCAGCGGGGCGAGGTGCCAACTTCTGTCCTGAATGACAAGTGTCGCCGCATCCTCCGATTGATGTTCCGTACCAATATGAATCGCCATCGTCCTTATGGTTCTTTCGCTTCGCCCGAACATGCAGCGGTGTGTCGCGAAATCGGACGTAATGGCATCGTTTTGCTCAAGAATGATCCGGTCGTGAGTGGCAGAAAGGCTCCCAAGGCACGCGGCAAGTATCGTCCGATGCTCCCTGCTCCGGAGGCGTTGCTCCCCCTTAAAGCGGACCGTTATGAGCGGATCCTGGTGGTCGGTGAGAATGCCACACGCACGCTGATCCAGGCGGGAGGCTCTTCCGAATTGAAGCCCAAACGTGAAGTTTCTCCTTTGGAGGGGTTGCGCGAGCGTTATGGCGATAAGATCTCTTATGCCATGGGCTATAAGTCCGGCAAGGCCTCTTATGGCAGGGTCAATCCGGTCAAGGAGGAGGAGAGCCGTCATCTCTTTGCAGAGGCTGTCGAGAAAGCCCGTGAGGCAGATCTGATCCTCTATGTCGGAGGTCTCAACAAAAATCATCGTCAGGACTGTGAGGCAGGTGATCGTGAGGGCCTGGGTCTCTCTTTCGGGCAAGACTCTCTGATCTCGGCTCTTGCAGCCGTACAGCCCCGGATGGTTGTGGTCTTGCTGAGTGGTAATGCTGTAGCTATGCCGTGGCTCGATCAGGTGCCGGCTGTGATGCAGGGATGGTATCTGGGCTCGGAGGCGGGTCACGCTTTGGTCGATGTCTTGAGTGGCGATGTCTCACCGAGTGGCAAGTTGCCCTTCTCGTTCCCGGTTAAGTTGGAGGATTCCGGTGCCCATGCTTTTGGTCCGGAGGGTTTCCCGGGTGTCGATGATGAGGTCTATTATAAGGAGGATATTCTGGTCGGCTATCGTTGGCATGACACCAAGCGCATTCGTCCTCTTTTCCCCTTTGGCCATGGGTTGAGTTACACGGAGTTTGACTATGGCAAGGCTACCCTTTCTGCACGGAGTGTTGCTGCTGCCGATGATCTTGTGACCGTTACTGTCCCGGTGACCAATATCGGTTCATGTCCCGGAGCAGAGGTCGTGCAACTATATGTCGGTGATGATAAGGCGGCTGTGACTCGTCCTGCCAAGGAGTTGAAAGCTTTCGGTAAAGTCTTTTTGCAGCCGGGTGAGACTCAGGAAGTGACTTTGTCTGTTCGTGCATCAGATCTTACCTATTATAATAATGGAGCATGGCACGCAGAGCCGGGTACGTTTACGCTCTATGTCGCTGCCTCGGCTGCCGATGTGAAGCAGAAACTCACTCTCCGCCTCACCGAGCAAATTTCTGTTGTTAAGTAGCAATGGCTGATGGCTATGGCGATGGTGATGGCTATGGTGGGGGAGGTTTAGGGGGAATAATCGAATTCTATAAAATAATTGAGGCAGGGTCACTAATGTGGCTCTGCCTCTCTTTTAAAACAATATTAATAAAGAACTTTTATTTCGTTCGGTCGTGCGTAGATTAGAGTGTTCCGGAAGCTCCTGTTTCATACTCTGCCCAGGCGTTGTCGCGTCTTCTCTGGATGAGTGCGCCCACTTCGTCGTTTGCTTCGCCGCTACCCGTAGGGAGAGATGCAGCGATAAGAGTCATAGGATCCATTTTGATAACTTCGATCTCGGGTTTGATATATGTTGTTTTCATAAGTGTGTACGATATTAAATGATTAGTCAATAAATGCTTATATGATTTGTTATATCTGTCCGAGAGAGGTTATTTCACCCAGACTTTCTTACCTCCCTGGATATAGAGACCTTGTGCCGGAGCCTGTACGCGGCGGCCGAGGAGGTCATAGGTGGACTGATCGGCAGCCTCTTCGGTTGCGATCTCTTCGATGGCAGTCATGCCTGTACCAATGCGGAGCATCGGAGCGCCGTTGGCTGTCCAGTCGAGATCAGCAGGATCGATGTATGCCTTGCCGGCAGCCAATGTTTTATTGGTGTATTTGTAGAAGCCTACATTCTCCTTGTTGGCATCCACACTGAGAACATATACATACTGACCGGCTTCGAGCTGTAACTCAGTCTCTGTTCCTTTGAGGATGTTGTTTTCGAGGATCTTTTCGGTGCGGTCAATGCTCTCCACTTCAAATGGGATGCCTGCCTGAGCCTGAATGATCACAGCATTACCTGCCGGGATGTGACGGTCTTCCACCTCAGTGAGGGTCAGCCAGCCTTCGGAAGTCGATTTGCTGACGGTATATACTTTGGTGCTGTTAGGTGCCATGTGGTCGAGGTCGTTGTTATAGAAGGTAAGGTAACCCTCGCTCACAGCATGAGGTGTCATCTCATGGCTGTGTGGCTCTGCATATACACCGACGGTGTAGAACACATTGTAACGATGTACAGAGAACACGCAGTCTCCGTCTGCTGCAGCCTGGAATACGATAGATTCGCCTTGTGTCTCTAAGAGATCCAAAGTGATGTTGCTTGATACGGCATTGATCTCGTAGGCTTCTCCATAACCATTGGTACCGGTAAAGATCACATATTGTCCTGCTTTGACGTTGCGGACGCAGATGTTGCGCCATCCGCCGGTATAGGAGTAAAGACCTCCTTTATTTGCTAACCAATTATAATTATCAGCGCATAAGAATCGCTCATCAAACGTACCATTTTCATCACTGATTGCGTGATAGTTTGTTCCGCTGATGGTGATGACGGGATTTGCGCTCAAAGTTACGTCTCCACTGGCATCGGTGAAGATCTCCTGCCATACCTGCTGGTACTCTATCGCTTTGTGCACATTGACTGTTATGACGTCGCTGTTGACATAACCCTCTGCTGCTGTCCAAATCTTCAAGTCGCCGAGAGCAATCTTGGCTGTTTCTCCGTTGGCAACTGTACCTTGCTTTCCGCTGCCGTCCATGTAGTAGATGGTTGCTGTCGGCTGGCAAAGCACAGAGGTCTGATCAGAGTAGAAAACGATGTCAGAGAGTTTGGATGCTGTGTTATAATTATTTCTTTGGAATGTGGGAGCATTGAGCTTGACATATGAGCCGGCTGCCACCGGGTACTCTAAAATATCAGATTTATTATTGTTTTTGCTTGCATAGATCTTGAGAGTGCAAGCCTCGGCTACTTCGATAGGCTCATAGTAGTAGTTTACATTTTCCGTGTCATCTCCTACATACCAATAGATGCTATCGCCGGTCATTTGTGACATAGTGATTTCACGGGCAGTCCCGTTTACGCCGGTTATTTCTGCTTCAGGGGTAATTGGTTTCTCGAAGAGAATTTTTACAGACATGTTGTCGAGGGCAATACGACTACGATAACGACCGGTGTTATAAACAATTTTAGTAAATCGTTTAAATTCATTTGAGATGGAAATTTCTGTGCTTTCATCGTTTGCATTTGTAATTGTCATTGTCGTTCCGTCTGTCGCATTTGAAGCGATAGCAACGTGATAAAAATCTTTAGGATTATTCCACCATTTTTGTACATTAAATGTGTATTTTGATTCTGTTTCATTTCCGTTAATATAAACATCTCCTGTGGTCTCATAAGCGTATGCGACCATATTAAACTTAACCAATGTGTTTCCGGAATTATCTTTCAATTCTACACTCGCACCTTGATTATTAGGATTTGTAAAAGCAATGTCAAAATCCCATTTGTAATCTGAGGAGGATGTATAAGGAGTTATTTCTTCTAATTTGGAAAATGTCACGGTGGAACCATTAACAGCTGCTGTTTCGGATATTAAAAGACAATTGCCATCATTCCTACTCATTTGAGTAGCTTGATAACGTCCTGCAACACTAAAAGTTAATCCTTCTGCAAAAGTTTCAGCATTTTCGTAATCTTGATCATAGACAGTCGTGTACTCTTTTTCTTGAGCCACAGCAATTCCTAAACCTAAGCATGATAGGGTCAGGAGTGTAAGTAAATGTCTTTTCATTGTTGTAATTTTTTATGAGTTATTGTTATTCTTTTCTTATCTAAAATAGTTTCTCGAGTTTCTCGTTTCGTGGCATCCTGCTGTTAGAACGAGGGTTGCAGTCGTTTCCAATCATTTGGATAGAGAGAACTTATCGTACAGAGATGCTATTCCAATGAAAGATAGAGCAAAGTTGGAATAATTACAATAAATTAGCAAATCCATCGGAATAAAAATAAAATTCTCAACCTTACCTTATGCTTTATTTGTTAAAATGTTAAGTCCACTTGACATATAACTTCGCTTGTGTTAATCCTATGTACTAAATATGTGTGTCGGAACTTTCGTAATAAATCGATCGCGAATTATTTACCTCGAAGTGTGTCCGTCCATAAAAGTCGAATGCACGCCGAATCCCTTCGCCGTGCATCCTATTTCACAAAATTTCTTCTAATCTTACAAATCTCTCTAAAATAATAACGTCAATGTAAAATGTGTGTGTTGCTATGTTAAGATAAAAATGAACTCTCTAATTTGTTACTTATAAAAGAAAAAATACAATTTAAAAATATTTAATGCATGAAAAAGTTTATTTCTGTTGTCTTATTATGTTTTGTTTTGTTTCTTTATGTAGTGGTAGTCCTTTCAGACTCTCTGATCAGAGGGCTGCGAGTTCTTCACCGGTCTGCTTGAGGACTCTACCTGTAGCGCTGTACAAAGTGCCACGACCACACATTTGGTTTTTCTTGAATGTACCGATGTAGTAGCTGCCATCGCTGAATGTGAAGATGCCTTCGCCTTCGAGCTGACCGTTTGCGTGCTGACCTTCATACTTGCCACCCTGTGCCCAAGTAGTCACACCATAACCGGCTTTGCGACCTTTTGCCCACTCACCATCATATTTTGAACCATCAGCGTAAGTGTAAACGCCCTTACCGCTGCGTACGCCATTGGCAAACTCTCCACAATATGTGTCACCTGCGTATGGAGAATCACCAAACCATGTCTGTGTGCCCTGGCCATTCTTCTGATTGTTGGTCCAGTTACCTTCATAACGGCAGTCGCTATAAGTAACTACACCATAACCTTCGCAAACGTCATTGGCCCAATTGCCTTCGTAACGATGACCATCTTTCCAAGTCATCACGCCATAACCACACTTCTTGCCGTTTACCCATTCACCTTCATACTTAGAACCGTCAGCATAAACGTAAGTGCCCTGTCCGTGGCGCTGTCCTTTATGCATTGTGCCTACGTAGTAACCATTGTTATATTGACGATGAACGACCTTCTCACCTGCAGATGCAGTAAAAGTTACGGCAAACATGCTTGCAATGATGACGCTGAGGGTGATAATGACGTTTTTCATATTTTCGAGTTTTTAGAAGATTTGTTGTTTGAGTTCATTTGTGCAAGTCGTGCAATTTATTTGCGTTTTGTTTCGTCTCGCAATGCAAAGATAGAGCGAATTGCGCATAATTACTTTAATATAATAGTCAAATTGCCCATTTTGTCTCGTTTTTGCACTAAATTTAGCTGTTTTGCTATATGGAGATTACAAAGTCTTTCTTCTATGGCTGAAAAAATGGGTGTTTTCATTCGTTGTTTGCGTAAAAATGCTCTCTTTCTCTTCGTCTTCCCTTTTATTTTCTCACTTTTTTTCTTCTTCTGTAGCGAAAAAGTCTGAATTTTCTTCTCGGTTTTGACTGATTTATGTGCAACCGGTTGTCTCTGTAGATGCAACCGGTTACCTTGTTTTGTGCAATCGATTTGCGCAGAGGAAACAATCGGTTGTCTTGCTTTCTTCAGGTGACAATTTGGGGTTTTGTCGTGCGAGGGCGATGGCTTTAGGGGGTGTGAGGTTAAGTTTTTTTTAGGGGAGGAATATTATATTATTGTTTCTTTACTTCTTAATCACACAAATAATATTTATTTCTCACACAGAATACACAGAAAAGCACAGAGCGCACATGCTCCGCCGTGCTTTCCTTCCGGATGGTAAACGCAAGCGATAGCGAGCGTTTTCTGTGTTTTTCTGTGCTTTCTGTGTGCCAAAAAAGCTATGGCTTGGGGGCTTCGCCCTGCGATAGCGAGCGTTTTTCTGTGTGCTATTTGCATGACGCTGCCGTGTGATGTGTATGACGCCGCCGTGTAATATCATATGACTACCTGCATTTATACATACGTCGTCGTCATGCTTTTTATAATATATGTACGCGCGCGTGAGGGACTTTGTTTTGTGTTTCTCCCTATAATAATAAACCCACGAGGATATGCCTGTGGGTTGGTGGCATATCCTCGTGGGGTATGTTTGTAATTTCTGATAATCCGGTGTGCGGAAATAGTTAATTTCCGGAGAGGGCTTATTTGCTTATGATCCTCCTTACGTAGTTGCCTTGTGGAGTAGTTACCCGGAGGATCGTTATTTCTGCATGGTGGCTATCGAGATGGAGCATCTGTCCTGCAGAGCTGTTTCCGGTGTAGCTGTCGAGCAGGCGTCCGTTGAGATCATGGAGTGAGGCTTTTACCGGGAGTGAGGTCTCGAAGAGGAGTGTCACCCCTTGTTCTTCGCGAGTGACCTTGAAGGGGATACTCTCCGTAACGAGTTCTTCGATCCCCACGTTGCCCTCATTGAAATGTCCGATCGCTGCATTTTCGATGCGGCCGGTATTGGCATTGATGAGGAGACAAACCACTGAGGCATTTGCCATCGCCACTTTGCCGGAGAATGCGCTTGCGGAGGTCCGGAGGGTGAAGCCGTACTCCTTGTCACTGGAGATATTGCCGTTGGGGAGATAACCGCTCATGCCGCCGTAGTTGCCGATGACGGCGCGTGCCACATGTTCGTAAGTGACCAAAGAGTAGGAGCCATGTGTGCCTCCCTGGCCCCATGAGCCGAGCAGCGGATCGGCATTGTTATAGAAATAGTTGCTCTGCGGAGACATCAAACCATCTTCGAGGATGATGAAGGAGACATTATAGTTGGCAGAAGTCATATCGACGGCAAACTTCACAGAGACGGGGACCTCGATGTTGTTTTGTGTCGCATCATAGAGACACTTGCCCAGATCTACCTGAACGAGTGTTCCCTCCTCCAGTTCGCGCAGGAGGATGTCGGTCCAGGTCTCGTTGCCGGCGGCAGAGGTGAAACTGAACTTGCCGGATGCGGCATCGGTGCAGATGGGAGAATAGACTGTATCGATGCGGTTGACCCGTCCGGTCGGGGCTGCTGAGAGTCCCAGATAATTGGAGTAAGCGCTGAAGTCGTAGAGATCGCTGCCTCCATTGGCGGTGTGGATGGCGATCGGGATGAAATTATCCTTAAACGATGTGTTCATGTAGTCGAATGCCACGATGCCGAGCGGACAGTTGCCACACCAGGCTCCGGTCAGTTTCTCGACCACAACTCGCTTGACGGGGGAGAAAGCCAGATTGCTCACTTTGCCGTGGATTTCGCGTGTCTCGTTGCCGAGACGGACACCGATCGTGTAGTCCGTGATGCGGCCGAGGGCAACGGGGAGTTTGCGCTCGAAGTGGAAGCGATAGACATCGCCGGTGCGGAGATTCAGATCTCCTACCCGTATCGTATCGCAGATGCTCAGGTCGGCATTGTGATAATAGGCAGTCAAGTCGGTGTAAAGGGTGTCCTTGACGATGCGTACATAGCCGCTCACCTCGGTCTCGGACTGAGTCGTAATGATCGTTTCGGTGATTGAGCCGACAGTGAAGTGCCCGGAGATGGCTTCCACCTTCAGATCATCGACAAAGAGGACGCTCTGGTTGGTGTTGAGATCGGCAAAGACGATATAGATGTTCTTGCCGCTATAGGGGGCAAGGTCCACACTATAGTTGCTCCACTCTCCTGCCAAAGTGTTTTCGTTAGCGCCGGGATAGATGCGGTCGAAGAAGACTAACTTGCCCTCGCTCCGGATCTTATCGACCGTGGCGGCAGAGAGTGCGGAGAGTTGCTCATCGCTCTCCCAGATATAGACGCGGAGAGAGTCTGACTTGGCTTTGAGATAGGACTGAGCTTTCCAGGTCAGGACATAGTCGGCACTCGGCACGTAGATGGGGAGCGTGGACATCCAGTTGTCCGACTTGCCGGCAGTGGAGTACATAGAGGTGGAAGCGGCACAATAGTCCTCAGCATCATCATCGCGGATGGAGAAGTTCCACGGGGTATTATCTGCGTCAAATCCCCAGGACTTCATCGTTGAGGTCGGCACATTGTGGTCACCCTCATAGAGGAGGAAACTATTGAGCGAATTGCTCATGTCGTTGAAATCCTGGTCGATGAGGTTCTCGCCATCGGCAGGGAGTGGTCGTTCGTAGAGACCGGTGAGATGGAGTGTGATGGGGTCATTGCCGCAGTTGCCCATCTGATCGGTGATCTGCCCGGCTTCGATCTTGACGATGTATTCGCTCCCCTTAAACAGATAGCGAGTCGAAGTCGGGTAGGCAGCCACCATATTGCCCCCATAGGCAAGCGTCAGATCGCACAGCGGTGTCTCATTGCCGACTTGATAGAGCTGTCCGGCCGCGGTGGATGAGAGCTGAACCGGGATGTCGAAGGTGAGCGTCACCGGCGAATTGTAGCTGAGTTCGGAGAGCGAACCACCATCAGCCGGCAGTGTAGAGATGAGCTGTACGGGCTTCTCTGCGCGACCGACATAGCGAACGGTGTACTCCGGATTGGTCATCTCTGAACCGGGGATGCGGAACATTCCCGCCGGGATCACCACCTGATAATGAGTATCCTCCTCGAGAGCCGTGGCGCGGAACCCGATGTCCCATGCCTTGCCGTTTTCGGCATTGGTCACACTGAGCGAAGAACGGACACGATCTTCGCCCTTATAGATCGTGGCATTGCCCCCGACATATTCGACCACGCGATCAAAGGTCACACGGATCTGACTGATCGTGGCAAAACGAGTGCCGTCTGTCGGAGAGAAAGAGACCTCGGAGAGAAGGTTGACACCTGCAGCTGCCGCGTCATAGGTCTCCGGCAGGGTCAGGATGTAGTTCTCCTCAGTGATATATGCCATGGCGGCGATGGTCCTGCCGTCATCGGAGACATCGAGCGCAAGGCCGGTCACCTGATAGCCGGTGGCAGAGCGGTAGTCCACTCCATAGCGCGATGAGAGGATGGTCTCTAAGGGATACCAAAAATTGCCATGACGCACCTGCAGACTGCGTGAGGGATTGAGATAGGGCGAGCAGCCGAAGACGACACCCTCGTTGCTCACCGCGTTGCCGGCATGATCGTAATCCTCCTCTCCGTTATAGAGCGGAGTGAACTCTCGGGTCTCTACATTATATATATAGGAGATGTAGTTTTCGTTATAATAGGCTGTTTCGCCATCGATCGGCTGGACATTATTAAACGTACCGGTAACCCACTTGCCGTTATTGCTCATGTGGGCAGCATCGACGTGGCTTCCGTTTTTCAGATACCCTTTGCCGATGAAGTCATGAGTTCCGGTCCGCCGGTCATAAACATAGTAGGAACATCCGCTGCCCGGATAGCTGAACGACATACAGCCCAGCAGGATGTTGCCGTCCGGAGAGACTCCGATGAGACGGTTCTGTTTTTGGTCGCGGCCGGTGATGTCAGTCTTGGGAAGCCCCTCCAGGGAGACTCTTGCTCCGTTTTCGAAAAAGAGGGGCGCCTCCTCAAAGATGTTTTCGATGTTGGGCGAATATACGCCGACGGCATATTTGCCATCTGGACTCACCGCATTGAAGTGACCGGTGACATTCTCCACGACTTCCCAGCTCCCCTGCTCGGAGTAATAGAATGCCGGGCTCTCGGAGTAGTGACCCACCACGATCTTACCATCGTTAGTGACATCATAGGCTCCGGCAGAGATGCCGATGGCATAATCATCGGCAGTAAGGAGCGGGAGAGTGTCGTGTGTCGTGAGGTTGATCAGATAGGGGTAGGAGTCGAGAGAGGCATCGTTAAACCCCTTGGCAGTCGCCCAAAGCCCATTGGGAGACATGGCAGAAAGGGTCGCCCCATTGGAAAAGGTGTATGTGGTGATGTGGGGTTGCCCGGCAGATTGTGTCGTGGCAAAAACTGTCCCGAGCACGCATAAAGCGACCGGAATGATAGCGAATTTTTTCATTGTAAAACTATATAAATATTGTGTCTGAACGTTTAAGTCCGGCAGTCGTCTCTGTGTCATCTCCTGCCTTAAGTCTGTCAGACGATTGATTTCCGTGTGCAAAAATAAGATAAAACCTGCACATTATCAAGAGATAAGGAGATAATCATCCAAAATAATCCGAAAAAGGAAATCAAGAATGTGATGATAAGTCGGTATTATTGACATCTGTAATCGCCAACATCGTCGGAAAGAGCGAAAATGACCGAGCAGGGGGTAAATTATAGTTCCGGATCCGGACTTGAACTTAACAACTTTTCGGCAAGAACGAGGTCGGCAGGATAGGTCAGTTTGATATTGGTGGTTTCTCCGGTGACGACATAGATCGGTTCTTCCGGCATGTAGCGATGAACTACACCACAGTCATCGGTTGTGACAAATGTCGGATCTTGCAGGCCACGACGATATGCCTCGGCGATCACTTGCAGGAGGAAACACTGCGGTGTCTGTGTGTTGCGGAGTTGCTCGCGAGGCGGTATGCGACAGACGTGACCCTCATGATTCACCTCGATAATCGTATCGACAGACGGGATGGCAACATTGACTGCCCGATGAGACTTAAGCGCGGTCAGACAATCATCGATGATGCGACGGGAAACCATCGGGCGGACAGCATCGTGGATGAGCAACCAAACCTTCTCGTCGCTCTCCTGAAAGGAATTATAGGCACGGATGGCTGCGAGTGTAGAGTCATATCTCTCTTTGCCTCCCGGAAGAATGTGTCGCACCTTGGGATAGGGGCGGGCGATCTCTTGCACCCGTTCGATGTAATCGGCATGGGAGATGATGACCAATTGATCAATCTCCGGATGAGTGTGAAAAGCCCGGATGCTGTGTTCGAGAATGGAACGCCCTGCTACCGAGATAAATTGCTTGGGTTCTGCTTGTCCCATGCGCATGCCGCTGCCGCCGGCCAAAAGTACTGCTACATTCATAAAAGACTCTTTTTGATTATGACGGAGCGAAGGTAAGCATTTTTTTCTTTGGGCAAGCATGTTTAGGGAGAAAAGCCGCCATTGTTTGGCTGTTTTCCGAATAAAACTTATCTTTGCCAAAGACAAAACCAAAGAACCTGACAGAAAGATGAAGAAACGATCTCAGACGATGTGGCGGCTTATTGCCTTGTGGCTCGTTCTCGTGTGTGCCTTGCCTCTACAGGCAAAAGGAATGAAAGTCTTGTTTATAGGGGACTCTATCACCGATGGTGCATGGGGCAGGAGTGGTGGTTCCCAAAAATCCTCTGAAGAGCGAAATCATGGAGATAAAAATCATATCTATGGACATAGTTATATGTTTCTCTGTGCTGCCCATTATGAAAGCCGCTATCCTGAGCGGGATTATCAGTTTTATAATCGGGGAATCAGTGGTTACACATTGACCGATTTGGAACAACGTTGGGAGCGGGATGTCACATCGCTCTGTCCCGATATCCTCTCGATCTTAGTGGGAACCAATGATGTCCAAGCCGCTCTGGATCGGAACGAACCCATGGATATCTCGGCTTGGGAGCAACGTTATCGCGCATTGCTCGATCGTGCTTTGCAGGTCAATCCGAAGATGAAAATTATCATTGGAATCCCTTTTGCTGCCAATGTCGGGAAAATGAAAAAGTCTGTCAACTATCCGCAACGGCAGCAACAACTGGAGGCTTGTGGCCAAGCCCTGCGACGTGTGGCTGCAGACTATCATGCCCTCCTGCTCCCTTATGATGCTCTTTTTGCCTCGTTGCTTCAAGGTCCTCCGTCTGATCGGGATACATACTGGATCTGGGATGGGATTCACCCCACGCCGGCCGGGCATCACCGGATGGCAGAATTGTGGATACAAGAGGTGGACAAACGGGGGTGGATGTGACTACAGGGAGAGAAACCTGGCCCGATATGCTACAAAAAAGCTTAAAAAGTGTGGTATGTCGGAATTTCTGCTTATTTTTGCACTATGGAAAAGAATGAGAATAAAAAACTTAAGACCCCTCATTATCGTCTGCAGTTGTTCAACTCCAGACGTAATCGTCTCCTCTTTTCGTTGCCGATGTCGGCATGGACTGCATCATTGTTGGTGTCGGTCATCTTGTTGTTGACGGCTGTTTTTGTGATTTTTGTTATGACTCGCACCCCGCTCCGCACATTCTTACCCGGTTATCTGGATGTTGAGAAACGTACGGAACTGGTGGAGACAGCCTTGCGCCTGGACTCTCTGGAGCGGGCTTCCAATCTGCGTTCGATTTATCTGCAAAATTTAACCGACATCCTGAGTGGCAGGGTACAGGCAGACACGATAGCCCGATTTGATTCGGCTACGGTGGTCCGTTTTGACGATTCTTTGCGGATGAGCAGCCCGCGTGAGCAGGCATTTGTCTCACGTATGGCGGAGATTGAGAAATATGGTCTGAACACATTGATACACTCCCCTTCGACTCCATCCCTTGTATTGATGCATCCGCTTAACATCCAAGATCCGGAATTTATGACCGGGGAGAAGGGAACATCCTACTTGCGCTATTCGCTCCACAAGGAGACTCCGGTTTGGGCTCCGCTGGATGGTACGGTAATCTCGGTGGAGTATAAGATTGATGGTACCGCTGTAATTATCATGCAACATGCCGGAGATCTTGTCTCAGTCCTGAGTAACTTGAGTCATCCGATGGCTGAACAAGGACGCTCTTATAAAGCCGGTGCCGTTATTGGTCAGGCAGGGGGTGATCCGGAGCAACTTTGGGTGGATTACTCTTTGTGGAACAAAGGTAAAACCATCGATCCGAGAGAACTGATGATGCCGGAGTGATGATGGGGCATAGATAAGGAAATAAAGGGAAACAACACGTTATTAACTTATAGAGAAAATATGAAAGATATATGTAGAGTAGTCGTATTAGGCTCTACCGGCTCTATCGGACGGCAGACTTTAGAGGTCGTAGCCGAGCATCCCGATAGATTTGAAATTTATGCCATTACTGCCCATCGTAGTGCAGAGCTCTTGATCAGTCAGGCTCGTGCATTCCTCCCCAAGGTGGTAGTGATCGCTGACGAAAGTCTTTATCCCCAAGTGGCTGAGGCTTTGTCTGATCTGCCAATTGAGGTGTGTGCCGGAGTTGCTGCACTCTGTGATGTGGTCATCGAACCGGTGGTCGATGTAGTAGTGACTGCCATGGTGGGATTTGCCGGATTAGGACCGACTGTCGCTGCTATCCGTGCCGGTAAGACCATTGCATTGGCAAACAAGGAGACCCTTGTCGTTGCCGGTGAGCAGATCATGCAACTTGTGAAGAAACATAATGCACGGATTCTTCCTGTCGATAGCGAACATTCAGCCATATTTCAGTGTCTTGCCGGTGAGCAGGGTAACCGCATTGAGAAATTGCTTGTCACTGCATCCGGTGGTCCATTCAGAACATTCACCTTGGAACAGATGCAACATGTCACGGCAGCACAGGCGCTCAAACATCCAAACTGGAGCATGGGAGCAAAAATTACGATCGACTCCGCTTCGATGATGAATAAGGCATTTGAGGTGATCGAGGCAAGATGGCTGTTTGATCTTCATCCGGATCGGATCGAAGTGGTCGTACATCCTCAGAGCATCGTTCATAGTATGGTGCAGTTTGAAGATGGTGCAGTGAAAGCTCAACTCGGTCAGCCGGATATGAAAGTCCCTATCGCTTATGCCCTTTCTTATCCGGAGAGACTTTTGAGCCAGATCAATGGTCGTCTTTCTGTGGAAGACTATACGAATCTGACCTTCGAACGTCCGGATCTCCAGCGTTTCCCGAACCTTAAACTGGCGTATGATGCTCTGCGTGAGGGAGGTAATCGTGCTTGTGTCATCAATGCTGCCAATGAGGTGGTCAATGAGGCATTTAGAGAGGGAAGATGCGGATTTTTGCAGATGTCGGCTGTGATCGAAGAGACATTGCTCGCTATCCCTAACAGAAGTGCTGCTGATGTCGAGGAGTACTTTGCGATGGATGCAGAGGCTCGTCTCGTGGCTATGGATAAGTTAAAAACTACGTAAATAATCTTACTTGTCCATCCCGTTCTCCGAATAGTGTGTAATAATTAAAGTAATCACCATATCAACAAAAGTAACTTAAAACATTGGAAACAATACTGATTCAAGCTTTGCAATTCTTATTGTCTCTCTCATTGCTGATCTTCGTACACGAGTTGGGACATTTTTTCTGGGCACGTATCTTTGGGGTACGTGTCGATAAGTTTTATCTTTTTTTTGACACAGAGAAGTTTGCTCTGTTCCGTTGGAAACCGAAAGGGAGTGATACGGAGTATGGCATCGGATGGATCCCATTTGGAGGCTATTGTAAGATAGCCGGAATGGTGGACGAATCCATGGATAAAGAGCAACTCAAAGAGGAACCCAAACCTTGGGAGTATCGGACTCAATCCACATTCCGCCGTTTTATGATTATTATCGGTGGTGTTTTAAATAATGTCCTTTTTGCTTTCCTGATCTATATCGCCATGATCTGGACTTGGGGCAAAGATGTCTTGGAGACCCGCGCACTCAATGAAGGAATGGAATATAGCGAGTATGCACAGCAACTCGGATTCCGTCATGGAGATGTGATATGGGATGTCGATGGCGACATGGTAGATTTCTCGGCATTTCGTGCTAAACTCCTTTTGGCAGATGATGTCACTGTCAAACGTGGAGATTTTCTCATCAATATAGAACTTCCGGACAGCATAGGAGAGCATTTCTTGCGAAATAATGAGGAGGTAATGACTTTTGCGCTTCCCCGATATCCTATGGTTATAGCTGAAGTCTTACAAGATGGTCCTGCTGCTCAGGCTGGCATTATGAAAGGAGATAGCATCATCGGAATCAATGGAATGCAGACATACTATGGCGATGAGGTTAAGACACAGTTAGCTCATCATGCCGGCGATACCATTGTGGTGGCATTGGTGCGCAATCGGGTGCCGCTCGACATTCCGGTAGTCTTGAATGACCAAGGAAAAATGGGTGTCATGACATCGTCTCCGATGATACCTGTTGAGCGGTTTACACACATTGATTATACGTTCTTGGAGGCTATTCCTGCCGGTTTTGAACGTTGTGTAGATGTCCTCACCGACTATGTACGTCAGTTTAAACTCGTATTTACTAAAGAGGGAGCGAAGTCTTTAGGCGGTTTTGGCACGATGGGTAGTATTTTCCCGGAGATGTGGAACTGGTATGCTTTTTGGTCTTTGACCGCTTTCTTCTCTTTGGCTCTTGCTTTCATGAACATTCTTCCGATTCCGGCTTTAGATGGAGGCCATCTCCTCTTTGTATTGTATGAAATGATCACCGGCAAGAAACCCGGAGAGAAATTTTTGGAATATGCGCAGACCATTGGGTTCTATCTCATCTTTGCACTGATCATCTTGGTCAACATCAATGATCTTTGGAAGTTTATCATTCGCCCTTGGTTGGACTAAGACTTGCTTAAAGAGGTGTATCTATGATAACTATAACACTTAAAAAGAAAAAAGAGGAGTCGTTGCTCCGTTTCCATCCTTGGGTCTTCTCTGGAGCCATTGAGCGCATGAGTGGACAGCCTGAAGAGGGAGAGATGGTTCGTGTCGAGTCTCATCATGGAGATTTTTTGGCCCTTGGGCAGTATCAGATCGGGAGCATTGCTGTCCGGATCTTCTCTTTCGAAGAGGGACAGATCGATCAGGACTTCATTCGCCGTCGGCTTCAGGTCGCTTTTGATCTGCGTCAGAGCCTGGGACTGATCCGAAGCGGAGAGGTAACAGAGGGAATATGCGACCGCCTGGATGTGGCGCAGACTGAAAATAACGCATATCGCTTGGTGCATGGTGAAGGGGATTATCTTCCCGGTCTTATCATTGATGTCTATGCACACACTGCTGTGATGCAGGCTCATACAGCCGGTATTCACTATTTGCGTCATCAGATAGCTGAAGCCTTGTTGCAGGTGGCTGGTGCTGAGATCCGTCATGTCTATTACAAATCTGAAACCACTTTGCCCTATAAAGCAGATCTGGACTCAACGGATGGTTATCTGATCGGAGGAGAGGGTAATACGGATATTGCTGTAGAAAATGGATTGCGTTTTCATGTCGATTGGCTGAAAGGGCAAAAGACCGGCTTTTTTGTAGATCAGCGAGATAATCGTCGATTGGTAGAACTTTACGCCAAAGGTCGGAGGGTGCTCAATATGTGTAGCTATACCGGTGGTTTCTCTTTTTATGCCATGAGAGGCGGAGCAGAGGCAGTACATAGTGTCGATTGTTCGCAGCAAGCAATCCGTCTCACCAATAGAAATGTCGAACTCAATTTTCCCAATGACCCGCGACACCAGGCTTTCTGTGAAGATGCTTTCCGATATATGGATACGGCAGAGATGAACTATGATCTGATAATCCTGGATCCTCCGGCTTTCGCTAAGCATAAGAAAGTCTTACGCAATGCCTTACAGGGTTATCGTCGTCTCAATGCTAAGGCATTGGAGAAAATAAAGTCGGGCGGTATCCTTTTCACTTTCTCTTGTTCACAGGTTGTGACCAAAGATGATTTCCGTTGCGCCGTCTTTTCAGCTGCCGCTCAGACCGGACGTCGTGTCAGAATCCTTCATCAGTTGCATCAACCCGCTGACCACCCCATCAATATCTATCATCCGGAGGGAGAGTATCTCAAAGGACTGGTATTATACGTGGAGTAGGTGAGACGATAGCTATGGCAGATGGCTATGGCGAATGGCTTTCATCTTTCCACATCTCAGGGGCGCAGCCCCTTCTTTTGGTTTAAAAGTTTAGAGGTTTATTAGTTTATTTTTCAACTCCTCAACCTTTCAACTCTTCAACTTCTCAACCCTTTCAACATCAAAAAATGTCATCAATTATTGTTGCTGCCGCTTTAAATAATGCGATTGGTCTCGAAGGTGCCATGCCGTGGCATCTCCCTGCTGACCTTAAATATTTCAAGGCCACTACTATGGGCCACCCGGTTGTGATGGGACGTAAAACTTATGAGTCAATAGGCCGTCCGTTGCCGGGAAGAAGAAATCTGGTCATCAGTCGTCAGAAAGGTTTGACCATCGAAGGTTGTGAAGTCTTCCATTCTCTCGCTGAGGCTTTAGCTGCCGCGGGTGCTGAGGCTTTTGTCATCGGAGGCGGGCAAATTTATCGGGAGGCATGGCCATTGGTCGATAGTCTCTACTTGACTCGTGTGCATACGGTGGTGGATCAATATGATGCTGCCATCCCGGAGGTATCTTCGGAAGAGTGGGAATTAATCAGTGCTACTCTTTGTCCTAAAGATGACCGCAATGCCTACGATCTGACGTTTGAAGTTTATCGTCGGATTGAGTGATCATGGCTCCTTGCCGTCCCAACAGCCATAGGTCATAACGAAACATATAATAAGATTTATGAAAATAGGATTTTTTTTCATTGACTTAATCGCACGTTTGCCACTTGGTGTGCTCTATGTGTTGAGTGATCTGCTTTGTCCGATCCTCCATCATGTGGTGCGTTATCGTCTCAAGGTGGTACGAAAGAATCTTAGCAAAGCTTTTCCTGAGAAGAGCGAAAAAGAGCGTAGAGAGATCGAGCGACGTTTTTATCGTTACTTCAGTGATATGTTTTTCGAAGTCATTAAGGGTACGCGGATGTCGGCAGATGAATTTCGTCGGAGGGTAACATTTACCAATACAGAACTCCTGACCACAACGCTCGGACCCGAATGCGGACATGACTTCTGTACTTGTTATTTGGGACACTATGGTAATTGGGAGTGGCTTGTTTCACTTCCTCTAACTCTCTCTGATGTTGGGATGGCACAGATCTATCATCCTCTTCGCAATAAACCTTTTGATCGTTGGATGCTTGACCTGCGCAGTCGTTGGGGAGCAGTTAATATTCCGATGAAACACACTTTGCGCCGTCTGATGCAGTTGCGTAAGGAGATGCAAAGTGATGATGATACTGACATAACTCCCGGTGCGGGTAAGAGAGGTTTTCTTTTGGGATGTATAGCAGATCAGTTGCCTAAACGAGAGAATGTACATCACACTATTTCTTTTTTGGGACAACCTTCCGGAGTCTTTACCGGATCGGAAAAAATCGGTATGATGTTGGGCAGCACTTTCGCATACGCTCGAGTGGAACGTCCCCGACGGGGGTATTATCGGATCTCATTTGAGTCTTTGGATGCCTATGTGACAACAGTAAATAGAGAAACATCTTCTTCTTCTGAGCCTTCAAGTCCATTCCCTGTTACTGATGCTTACTTCCGTCTTTTCGAAGAGGACATCCGTCGTGCTCCTCACCTTTGGCTTTGGACTCATGATCGCTGGAAACGATAATATATGGGCAGACCGATGTGTCTGCCTTTTTTAATGTGCATATTCCTCAAGTTAATATTATTCTTATTGGTGTCCGGTAAAAATCATGAAGCGTTTCAAAAACAACATTTCCCCGGACAATATTATTCTATTGGTATCCGGTAAATTTCCTTTTTGCAAAAACATTATATTTGTGTAAATATAGTTCCAGTCTTCTATGTAGTGTTTGCACGAAGGTGGCGTCATTCATTTTAACCTACTAAGTATCTGTATTCCTATCAAATGTGCGGAAGCAAAATAAAAGGAATGATAGACCCCCGTATGAGAGAAGTGCTCCGACTTTATTTTTAAGCCTAACGTGAGGATTGCCAAAACAGTGGGAACGGAGTGCGGTGATGTGCCGGAATGATATGTCCGCTAATGGATGTCGCTCCGGATGTGACTCTTTTGAGAGAAGTCTTAGGATATTGAAGGATACACTGAGCAGACGGTCTTCTCCTGCCGGTATTTGTGCCGGGAAGTCTCTTTGAAGTCGAGATATAATCCCTTTACACACATCAAAAGCATCTGTGCGCCGGACAGAGACGGAGCAGAGTTGTCCTTCGGGCTTTTTGAGGTAGGAGTAGAGAGGGAGATCAATCCACTTGATTTCCCGAGCGAATGGGATGATGCGGCTGATGAGGTCAAGATCTTCATATACCTGATAGCGTGGGTCAAATCGGTTGTCTCGCAATAGTTCACTCCGGATGAGCTTGCCATGGACAGATGCATCGATACATTGCTGGTAAAGGAGGCTTTCTAATGCCTCTTCAGGGGAAAACATTCGTTGCCGACATGTGCTGTGAATCGGAGGGAATCCCTCCGGCATGTGGCGACTGACAGCTTGTATGATATCTGCACCTTGGGCATGTTGATGCAATAGGGAGAGATAATTGGGGTGCACCTCGTCATCACTATCAACGAAAGCAATCCATGAACCCCGTATTTCTGCCAATCCTGTATTGCGTGCCACAGATGGTCCTCCATTAGGCTGATGGAAGACAAGGATCTCAGGCTCTCGTTCGGCATATTCATCACATAGTGTCTCACTTCCGTCTGTCGAACCATCATCGACTAAGATTATCTCCTTATGAGGATAATCCTGATTCAGAAGGCTGTCTAAGCAGCGTGCCAGATAGGGACGAGCATTATAGACCGGGATTATGACGGAAATGAGTTCTTGACACATGTGTAAATTCGTCTCAACAGAAATTATTTGATCACTAATACTTTGGCGACAACACCTTCTTCACCCTCCTCGTTATAGCCATATATGAGATATACACCGCTTTTTACACGTGAACCGGAGTTGTTGCAGAGATTCCATGATGCCATGCCTCCGACGGAAGTGGTGGCATAGAGGACATTATTCTGCACGTCGGTGATCCGCACCATAGTGTTGTCCATCAGTCCGCTGATGTGGAGATCTCCGGAGTACTCGGGACGGACCGGATTGGGCCAGCAAAGGACGTTAGATAGATCATTTTTCCCCTCAATCGCATCAGATACAAAGCTGCAGATCCCTCCTTCTGTTGAAAAATATACCATGCCGGTATTATGATCGATAGCTATGGAGAGAATGTCATTGGTCATCAGAGGGCTATTGGAAGAGGTGAAGTGTCGGATGGTTTGTAATCCGTCTGCACTGATGAGATAGACTCCGTCACCTTGTGTGCCGATCCATTTCTGATTGGCAGCATCAATGGCAATGCAAGTGGTGTTAACATCCGCGAGGAGGTAATCTGCGAGGTTAGTTCCGTCATTACGAGGGATCTTGATCCGTCTTACCTGTCCTGGGGTTTTAAATGTCGCGATGGGAGATTCGATAACAAAAGGTCCGGAAGTGGTCAAAAGCCAAATCTTTCCCTCTCTGTCCTCTGCTATGTCATTGAAATAGTTGGGTGTAATGACATTGCCATCCTGGTCGATAAGCGATGCAAACGAGATACAATCATCATCGCTCCTATCTTCAGGTGTTCCGGCATCATAATACATGGCGCACTTGGACGAAGAGAAAGTACAAAGCACCCACTTAAAACGATAGGGGTCATTTTTAGCTTGAAAAAGTTTTGGGATGGTGTGCGAACCATCAAATCCAGAGATCGGGAAGGAAAGCCATTTCCCGGAGGGTGTTTTACATTTGAGGTTGGGGGAGACGGTTCCGTTGGTAAACCATACATACCCATTCTCGTCAGGATATATTGCAGAGACATAGTCTGCCACAAAGTCATCCAGCAGATAATCTATGTTGCTGTTATTTCCATTGTAGTGTGCAATGACAGAGTCTCCCTCGACATAAAAGAATCCGTAGCGGAAACTCCCTATGTAATAACGGCCGGGATGAAGAGGGTCCGGAGCAAGTGCTGACAATCCACGGAAATAGGAGGGCGATGGTGGAGGAAGTTGTGCGTCGGGAAGGTCGGGTTTCCTGGGATAGGGCATGGGCAGGAGCTGATCGTTGTAGTCGGTTTCGGTCAGATTGTACCAGCTCCCATCCGAATAGGTCGCCAATATACCGGACTGATAGGGGATTGGTTGTGGTTTTGCGCCACTGATGCCCACTAAAACACCATCTGTAAAGCTCAAATTATATAGTGCCGTTGTGCCGATGCCTTGAGGTAAGACATTGTCTCCAAGGATTTCGTAGGATGTAGCATCTTCTTGGGGCAAGGCATTAAGCCGTAGTTGATATATCCCCTCACTTTTATGGAGCAGGAAGAATGTGGCAGAATCCTTTACAGCAACATCTACAGCATTGAGCATCGGTTCGTCAAAACCAAATGACAGAGTCCCAAGATCGATATCCAAGGTCATATATCCATATCCATGCATGAAGAGATAATCTCCGACATGTGCTATCGATGTGAAATGATTGCGATGTGGGAATTGTTGTTTCATTTCTCCATCGGTAAGCAACCGGAAAAGTTGGTTATTAAGAGTTGTGAACCAGCAGTGTAAAGTCTCCCGATGGGAGAAAAGAGAGACGTCTTTGATCCGCTCCGGACTAATCAGAAGCCAATTAGCTCGATCATAAGCATTGGATGATGTAGGACAATGCCATAGACCGGAGGCAACAGACATATAATAATGTTTTCCAAAGATAAATGCCGCATCGCATGACTCTCCGAAGTTAAAACTATCTGAAATCTCGCCACGTGTCATATCGACTATGATAAATCCGAAGCCGGCAGAAATATAGAGCCTCTTTCCGTCAGAGTGGCAAGCATAGAGAGTCTTGTCTCCGATGATTGTTTTGTTTTTCAGATCAGGAATGTTATGTATTTCCCCATCCCGATTCATCAAGTCTATGTTTCCATCACCATAAACGAATGCGAGAATACCCAGTTCCTCAGAGACCTCCAAAAACTGTATGCCGGCATCAGAGAGCCCACTCAGACGAGTGAAAGGGGTGAAACGAAAATCTGTAGTGTCGCAGGTGAACACATTATTGTCTGAGAGAAGATAGAGATGCTCTTCAAATCTGACCATCCGATCGAAGTTGGAGCAACTGGAGTGTACTTGCCATTCTCCGACACGCTGAGCATTGAGCATTTGTGTAGGCAAGAGCAAGAAAAGTAGACAACCGATAACGATACGGTATATGCCGAGATGAAGACCGCTCATAATGTGTCGATTGTATTTGCCGTGCGGTTGCACATTGCTATTGGTATGATCTCTTTTTTTCATTGATTATGCTGTTGATCTAATTATTGTCTATAGCTATCGGGCAGAAATCTCTCTTTCTCTTACTTCTGCAGGTATGCCGGTCAGAAACAATCCGCTATTGCCTTCCAATGTATAATCCCGAGTGCATATCGCTCCTGATCCTACCACGCTATCTGGGGGGATATGGGTGCCTTTAAGCATAATAGTACGGAATCCTAAATAGCAACGATCTCCGATAATGACCGGAGCAGTCATCGGTTGGGGGGCACCTTTACGGATAATCTCATGGGCAGCAGAGTCTGTGATATAGCATTCTCCGGCTTTTACGTCGTGACCTATGAGAACCTTATGGAAACAATGTATCTGTGTGTCTCGAGCCAAGAAGCAGTTTTTACCACACTCCATATAAGCCTGAGGACCAATATAGATGCAGCTATCAACTCCAATGTGACAAGGTCCATGTAATTGCCATGTGCCATTAAGTGTAAATTGAGCTTTACCGGAGGCGGCAACGTAGGTCTCATGATGAGAACCGAATACTAACGTGCTAAAAGGAGCATGGGCCGGCAATATGAGTTTTCCTCCCTGAAGTTCTGTTCGGAGAGAACCATAGACCACAATTGGGAAGCGAAGTGCATCCCACCAAGGGAGTAGCCGAGTGTTCAGTCTCCAGGAGACCCACCAATTGATGCGGAAAATATTTTTAAGTAATTGTTTCATTTCTATGAAATCATAATGTTTTTATTGATGTGCCCAATCTCTCATTTAGTGATTATGAACTCTTCTTTCTAATTATTGTCGCCGAATATTTGCCGGTGACAGACTGAAATGGTAGTCATAATGCTTATGGCAGAATAGCCATACGATGGGAAGATCGATCCACTGACTTAGCGCTACTCCCACACCGGCTCCCAATAATCCTCCTTGGTTATAACCCAATAGGACAAAGACGACAAATAATGTCCAACTGATCAATTCCAATATGAAGAAGTGCAGGGATTTGCCCAAAGCTAAGGGGAGACAGCCGATGGGGAGAGTTATTGCCTTAAAGGGTAATGCCAAAGCCATCATGCGCACCATAGGTATCACAATCAAGAACTCGTCTGAAAAGAGGAGTGGGACCAGATATGGGACGACCACGATGAAAATAATGGTTAGAGGGAGGACAATCCAAAGCAGGCTGTATATTTGTCTATTGACCAATAGGTTGCGCAAATCTTTGTCTCTGTTGGCTGCCGAAAGTCGGGGATAAAAATCGTTGCTTATTGCAGTGAAGATAGTGCCCGGATAGGTTACACCGAGTTGAAATCCTGCTCGATATAGTCCTAACATAGAGAGTGAGGCTGACGTCGCAAAGAAACTCTGTATGAGAAGTTCGGAGCCTGAAGCCATAATTCCGGAGCCGACGAAAGCTAATCCTAAAAGTATCATGGGGCGGGACCGATGCCAAAGGTGGTGGTAATCAGATGCCGGTTTCCTCCACAGACCGATAGAGGGGGTGGTATGCCATCCCAAGACTATTGTAATTGCAGCACTGAGGACAGAGCTGATGACAAGACCTCCGATGATGCCCTCCAAGCGCCAATAATAAAAAAACGGGATAACAACCACTACAGAAATAATCGCGGAGGCGATCGTTGCCCATGCCAAATAGGCGATCCGTCTGCAACTCTTCAAAACGGCCATCTCTCCCCCAGCTATCAACGACATGAAGACTATGATACTCAGCAAGGAGAAGGTGCCGATGTGTTGATAATCATTCATATATATCCTGCTGAAGACAGGTGCCAGCAGCAGGGTAATACCTCCACCTCCTATGGCTGTCATGATACACCAGCGCCGTACCCGTCTCACCTCTGCCTGTAAGGTGCTCTCTTGATCGATGTCAGAGAGAGTTCGAACAGCACTGGAGGAGATCCCTAATCCGGAGACGGAGGTAATGAAAGTGGAAATCGTGTTAAAGAGAGCATTTAGTCCGATCCCGACACTTCCAATCAAAAGGGCTGCCGCTTTGGCTCGAAGCATAGCTGCCAGCACAGTAATGCACTGCGCTCCGCCAAAGATGCCGATGTTGCGGAATATTTTTTTATAGGAGAAGTCGGAAGACATGTTGCTCATTATTTATTAATGTGAATATAGATGGAAAAAGGTTTAAACTATTGTATCGGATTCCATCTGTTAATCACTTGGATTACCTGATTAATCTCTTCATCAGTCATTGCCTGATGGAGGGGCAGACTGAGTTCCTGGGCCGCGATTTTTTCGGTTATCGGAAGAGAATAAGCATTCCATTCACGATACGCCTCTTGTCGATGAGGGGGGATCGGATAGTGTATCAGTGTCTCTATGCCGTTGTCTGACAGATATTGCTTTAATCCATCTCTGTTGGGAGTGAGTATGGGAAAGATGTGATAGACATGATCTCTCTTTCGAGCAGGAAGTAAAATGTTCGGATTATTGATTTCTGCATCATAGATGTCGGCGATTTCCCGACGGCGTTTGTTGCAGTTCTCCAGATCCTGAGCCTTGATGGATAAAATGGCAGCTTGTAATTCATCCATTCTGGAGTTTAATCCTTTATACCGATTGACATATTTACGTACTGATCCGTAAAAAGCGATTTGCGCAACGATCGTAGCCAACTCCTCATCATCAGTGGTTATAGCTCCTGCATCGCCCATGGCTCCTAAATTCTTGCCGGGATAAAAACTGAATGCACCTGCATTGCCCCAAGCTCCGGTCCGTTTCTGTTCGCAGATTCTTTCTTTCTGAAGCATTTCGCAGCAGGCTCCGTGACTTTGAGCACAATCTTCCAACACTAAAAGCTGATGCTTTTCAGCCACCTTCATAATTTCGTTCATTTCACAGGCTTGTCCGTAGAGATGTACTGGGAGGATAGCTTTTGTCTGGGGTGTAATCGCTTTCTCTATGACGTCAGCGGAGATAAGATATGTTTCGGGGTCAGGATCGATAGGGACAGGGGTAAGATTATTGTCTGATATGGCGAGTATGGAGGCGATGTATGTATTAGCAGGGACGATTACCTCATCTCCGGGATGCAGTCTTCCCATCTCTATCCATGCCCGCAACACAAGTCGCAGTGCATCGAGACCATTGGCACAAGGGATGCAAAAGCGAGTGCCTATATAGTCCGCCCAAAGGCGGCGAAAAGATTCTACCTCTTTGCCGAAGAGATACCACCCACTCTCTAAGACGCGTGTCAAAGCAGAGGAAATCTCCTTTTGGTAGGGGGCATTCAGGCGTTTGAGATCTAAATAGTGTATCATTTTGTCTGTTTTACTCTGATTGGGAGTAGATGTTTGGTGGGAGTGTTTCTGATGTTTAGTGATCTCTGAGAATATAAAGGATGACAATTTGGCTCCTTACTTGTCACTCGTATGTAGGTCGATCCGATAGGTGCGAAAGGTGACTGTTCTTCCTCCGAAACCCTCTTTTTGGGCGATCAGTAATTGGTTGAGATAGCGACCTCCTTGCTCATTAGATGTCCCAAAATCAAAATATTGGCGATGGAGAAATAGTTTTTCGTCAGAGAGGATCTCTTGATATAGGAAGTCAAGTGCTCCCTCTTCTCTTCCTAACGGAGTGCAGTGCCCATATTGCAGGTGGACAACGTTGTCACTCAGATAGAGAATGACCCCGGCAGTTATGATGCCTTCGCGTTCAGCGAGTATGCAGATGATCTGATGAGGAAAACGCTGTTGTAACAAAGTCATCTCTTCTAAGCTATGGACAGGAGAGACACCGTATCGGTTTTTAAGGTTTTCTTCCATAATGGGCCAAAACTCACTCAGTGCTCCCGGTCTGATTCGGTATCTCTTTTCAGTGCGGAGTTTGCTATATCTGCGACGGCGCGAAGGTTCGATCTCCGGTTTGGAACTATTTGGATCGGAGATTCCCATCTTAATGGCGCAAGAGACCAGACAGTGATCTAAAGAGGCTCCGAGACGCCATAATACATATTCGTCTCCCTCAGTCGGCACTTTCTGGAAAATAGAGGGAGTCTGTTTATAAATCAGTGAGTCAAACCCTTCGTCTTTCAGATACTGCAGGGTGAGATGACCGATTTCCATAAGTTGAGACATGTGTAGGTGAGGTCCATAGATCCACCCTCCGAAGGTAAGTCCTTGATGTGAATAGAGAGTTTTTTCTCCATTTTCACAGAACCCTTCATTGGCAGGGAGGATGGCAACTATACTCCCCTTGTCATTACAATAGACGAGTGAATGGTCATGAAAACGATCGGCATGATATTCCATGTAACTACGCATACATAGAAATGTCCCATTGAGAGAATATCTTACCAATTCATCCCACCGGGCGCGGTCTTGTGCTGTATATCTGCGTATCGTCATAAGCAATGGAGGCTCAAACCTTATTGTGTGTTAATACAATATAAAAACGGAGAAGCAAACTGATTATTGCCTATGGCACTAAATGCTTCCGGTAGTTGATAAATTGCTCATAGTCGCATATATAGTCCTCCGGCTCATAGAGTTCGGATGTGAGGACAAGTGCTACGGCTGCTGAGGAGAAGTCATGCAGGTGACACCAGATGCCCGGTGGTATCAGCAAAGCCGTATATGGGCGATCCAAACGGACACGCCTTTGTGCCTTGCCATCATCGATAACCACTTCAAAGCAACTACTTGCCGCAACGATAAATTGCCATGATTTGTAATGAGCGTGTGCCCCACGGATAGCTCCTGATGGGATGTCATAGATATAAAAGACCCGTTTGATGGCGAAAGGCAGTATTTCGCTCTGCTCCTCGATAGGCGTCAGCCATCCTCGACGGAGTTCGGTGTATTTGGGCAGTGTAATAATCCGGCAGTCGTCCAGAGTGTAAACGTCTTTCTGAGACAAGACATTAAACGGAGCCTTGCCCGATTGTGGAATGGAGATAGGAGAAGGATGTGTCATGAGAGTTTCTTGACACATTTGCTCAAAGTCTCGGATGTAATCCTCCTCCGTAAAGTGGGTCGATGATAATATCAGCCCTAACGAGTTGGTAGAGAAATTTTCCAATGTACGCCAGTGCATCGGAGGTACATATACACCCTGATAAGAGCGAGAGAGATGAATGCGTTGTTCGGATTTCCCATCATGGAGCACCACATCAAAACTGCCACTTAGAGCGACGATCATCTCTTCCTGGGTGCGGAATGCGTGACTGCCTCGCATCTCTCCCCCGGGGACATCATATATCCAATATGCTCTCTGGATGGCAAATGGAGCATGATTTCCTCCCTCGATAAAAGAGAGGTTGCCTCGTTCGTCCTCCACTTTGGGGAGTTGGATGATTTTGGGTGTATGGTTGATCTCCTTCATGCTGTTTTATTTTTTAAGCCAGCTCTCTGGATTGAGTTTGGTGACCCCTTTTCTGATTTGAAATTCCATCTTGGTCAGTCCATCTGATTCGTCTGTATAGATGAGTCCGATTGTATCGCGGGCTTTGAGTTTCTGTCCTTTCTTTACATAGACTTTAGAGAGGTTGGTATAGACAGAGAAGTATTGTCCATGACCAACGATGACTATGGAGTTGTATCCGGGCATTTGCGAAACGGCTTTAACCTCTCCGTCAAACACAGCACAAGCATCCACCCCTTTGTTGGTTTGCAAGATGACTCCTCCGTTGATCGTCTCTACATATCGAGTGTGTTGCTGTTTGCCAAATCGTCCGATGATAGCATAGGGTCCATTGACGGGATATGCCATTTTCCCTTTATTCTGTTCAAATGTTCCCGTCATTTTTATGACTTCAGGAGAAAGCATCTCTTTTTTGTTTCCCCCCTGCTTTTTCCCTCCTTTACCGGAGTTTTGTTTGCTCTCGGCTTCTGCCAGTTTTCGGGCTTCTTCTTCGATCAGGTTTTGGATCTTTTTGTCCAATGCTTGAGCCCGTTTCTTTTGCTCAGACAACTCTTTTTGGAGTTGTTTTTTCTTGGAATTAAGTTGATTGACGAGTTGCTGCTGTTTGTTTTGTTTCTTTTTCAGAGCTACTTGCTCTTCAGCCATATCTGCCAAAAGGGTTTTTCTCTCTTCTCTTCTTTCGTCTAGTTCTTTTCGGGCTTGTTCGGTCTTTCGTCTCTCTTCTTTAAGATTTTCGCCCTGTTGTTTTCTCCAGAGACTGTATTCGTGCAGATAACGGGTTCTTCTCATCGCTTCCCTCAGATCTGTCGCAGAAAATATAAAGAGCAATTCTTCATATCCATTGCGCCATTTGTAGCTGTGTCGCATGGCGGCAGCATATTTGGTCTGTTTGTCTTTGAGGTTGTCTGAAAGAGTTGCTACGGTCTGTTGCAGTCCTCTCAATTCGGAGTCCATGGCCTGTACCTCTTTATTCATGGTGCTGATCAGAGCCTTACGAGTGTCAATTTCGGCATTTAAGATATTTAGTTGTCGGAGTTGGTTAGTGGCACTGGTATTAGTTTGTTTCAGCATTTTTTCGGTTTCAGAGATCTGCTTTAGCGCTGCTTTCCTTTGACTTTCCAACTGAGCGCGGCTGTTGCTCTTTTTCTGAGCATAGGTAGCGATGGTAGTGGTGCTTCCGCTGACGAGCAGAAGACAACAGAATAGTCTGAAGATAAGATGCCTATTCTGTCGTAAGACTGACCTTATGGAGATGCTGAAATTCACGACTGAGATTTATTTTTTGAGTTTATTGAGGAGTTCTAATAGCTGCTTGGGCTCTATCTTCCGATAATTATCTCCCGGGATGAAGGCATTCCATCCGTTCTGTGAAAAGGTTGGTTGTTCTAACGTTACGGTCCCTTTCAACTGTTTCTCTCCGATTTTGACTGATACGGTCTCTTCAGAGGGGAGGGTTTTGTTGTCTGCCGTAGTCAGATAAGAGGCGTAGCTCCATTGGACGGAGGCATTTTTCCCGGTTGGGGAGAGTGCCGTATGCTTTAGGTATCCATTTTCTCCGATGTTGTATGTCAAAGTGTAGAGCGGATTTTGGGAGTACTCTGCCCAAAGGTTGTTGTCATCGGTCAGATTCCAGGCAAAACGTTTGAAGTCCGACTTTCTGGCAGTTCCTTCACCGGGTACATAGATTTGACCCAAAAAGAGGCATTGCAGGGCTTCGATGGAGATATCACCTCCGATTTTCTCCCTTAAAGCATCCCAGGAGAGTGAGATATATTGTTTGTCCATTTTGTTGACAAAATACATGGAGTCTGTGTTTGCCTCGATTCTGATGATCTCGAAGCCGAGCAGAGGAGCATTGATTGAAGCCGAAAAACGTTTGTTTCGCTCCATTCTGATGTTTCCTTTCAGAGAGTGACCGCTCATGGAAAAGCGGGCTTTGGCTTGCATGTAGTCATACTTGAAAGATTTGTTGACTACGCTTTCAAATCTCTCGATTTCGTTTTTTCGTGATGCGCTGCTTCCACCTCCTGCAGTTTCACTTCTTTTACATCCGGTAAATGGAAGCATGATCATCAAAATGCAGCAAGTGGCAATAAGTTTAATCCATGAGTTCGTTTTCATAATGGATATTATGTATGGGTTTATAATTGGTTTTGTCTGTCAGTGTTTTTATTACTTGAGTTCCGGGAGGACTCTCGGAAGGGCTTATTTTTGCTTCTCATTGGAGGGTTGAGCCGAAACATTGTTTTCGATGTATTTTTTCTCTTGGATTTTTTTCTCCAAAATGGGAGACGGTTCTTCCGCAAGTTTTAATGCTTTTTCCCAATATGTGACGGCTTCTGCCTCGTTTCCGGACATAAATAGGATGTCTCCGTAGTGATGTAGCAATTCTGAAGAAACTTTTTCTCCCGCTTTGTTTAAGGCACTTTCCTGATAAAATTTCGCGAGGATGTAGTTGCCTTGTTGGAAGAATATCCAAGCATATGTGTCCAAATATGTTGGTTCGTCCGGATATTTCTGGATCACCTTACTACACATCTGTTCGGCTTTGAGGAGGTCTCTTTTTTCGAGAGCCAGGAAATAACTATAGTTGTTGAGGACACTGAAATTGTCCGGATTGTATCTTAGTGCCTCCTCATAAGCATTATAGCATTTGTCCGTTTCTCCCATTTCATGAAGCAGATCTCCTATATATTGATAAATAGTTGAAGTCGTATAAATATCGTTAGTGAAATAGGGAATGGCATCGTAATAGACCGAGAGCGCTTTTGACAATTTGCCCTCTTCTATATGATAAAGTGCTACGAGATAGTGCCCAAAAAATATTTGAGGGAGACGTCTGACAGCCTCTTTTGCACCTTCATATATGAGGCCTTTATCTTCTTTCAACAAGACAAGAAGTGAAAGATATGCTTCCCAATTCTTCTTTTTTTCAGGGGCTAAATCCACTGCTTTTCGAACTTGTTGTAGGGCTAAATCCTTATTGTTTTTCATCAGAAAGAGAGAATATATGAAAGGGAACCCATCTTCTTCCGGATGTTTTTCGATTGAGGCTTGCAACAGAGCTTCTGCTTCTGAGTATAAGAGAACTGTGTCTTGAGGCGTTTCTGACGCTTTAATCTTTTCTAATTTTTTGTTGAAATCTTTTTCGAGTATTTCTTCTAAAATCTTGCACTTGGTTTCTGTTTCGATTTGAGTGTTAAGAAGGGCATGTTTCACCAAGGGGGAAATCGTAGAGGAAGAGTCTGAGAGTATGATGAGATCGGTTATTGCCAACCATAGCTCATCGTTGTTGGGATCTAATTTGAGTGCTTCGTTAAATTGTTTTCCTGCTTCGTTGTAATGGCCGATATTCATCAACTCCTTGCCGTATGTGATTTTATGTTTAGGCTCGTAGGGAAATTTTTGAGTCAGTTTTTTCAATTGTTCAAATGCGTCTGCATTTCTATATTTAAGTTTTAGCAGATAGAATAGCTGGTATGAGGTTTGTGGGCTGATGCCCTCAATCTCTTCTATCTTCATGATGGAGCTGATCCCTTTGTTGATATCCCCTGCTTCGAGATATATCTGTGCCAAGTCTCTATAATAGTCTGATGCAAAGGCAGGATTATAGCGAGCAGCTTGTTCATAATAATGTGCAGCCTGATCATATTGTTGCATGGAGATATAGATCTCCGCGGCTGTTTCGTTATAGAGTGCTGCCGTGCTATCTATCCGGATGGCATGCTTGATCATCTCTTCGGCTGTCGCAAAATCATCATGCTCGGCATGGAGGCGCGCTAAAAGGTGATAGGCAGGAGCTTGAGTCGTATCGATTTCTACAGTGCGATAGAGTAACTCTGCTGCATGGTCATCATGTCCCGCAATGCGTTGTTTCAGTGCCTCGAGATAGATATGATTGGCTCGGGTCTGTTGCAAAGTATCCATAGGGATAATGCTCTCTGTGGTGCGTTTCTTTTTGTTTCTGCCGGCAGCCCAACCCTCGTTTGTACCCCAACAGGAGAGGCACAAGATCAATCCGAGGGCAAGACAGAGTCTCCCGAGTGATGTTTTTATGATAGAGTGTTTTCGCTTGTCCATCTTTTAGTTGATTCCGCTATGTCCAAATCCTCCGGTGCATCGTTCACTTTCGTTTAGTGCTTCGACAGGTTGCCATTCGACTTGTTCATGTCGAGCCACCACCATTTGGCAGATCCGTTCTCCGTGATTGATAACAAATGGCACGTCCGAAAGATTGATTAAAATGACTTGAATCTCTCCCCGATAGTCCGCGTCAATGGTTCCCGGAGAGTTCAGTACAGTGATGCCGTGCTTAAGTGCCAGTCCGCTTCGAGGTCTGATTTGTGCCTCATAGCCGACAGGAAGTTCGATAAACAACCCGGTCGGGACGAGTGCCCGTCCGAGAGGGGGAATGACTATGGGGTCAGAATTGTTGGCCCGCAGATCTAAACCGGCCGACTGAGCAGTGGAGTATGCCGGTAGTGCATTATCAGAGCGGTTGATTATTTTGATTTTTAGCATGCTTTTATTCGTTGATCTAATACCGCAAAGTTACACTAAACCTGCTTAATAGACAAATTCTCCTGCCGTAATTTTGCATTTCTTTTCTTTTTCAATAACTTTGCTCCCCGAAATTTCATTTCTCCCCTGTTTATGAAAGAATTTGTATTGACCGAAAAGAAGAGTGAGAATGCTGTTTTAGTGGGTCTTATTACCCAGAAACAAAATGAGCAGAAGACTACAGAGTATTTGGATGAATTGGCTTTCCTGGCAGAGACTGCCGGGGCAGTTCCTGTTAAGCGTTTTGTGCAGCGGCTGGATACACCTAACTCGGTAACTTATGTTGGTCCGGGCAAACTTCGTGAGATCATTGATTATTGTGAGATGCAGGAGGAGACAGATACTCCCATCGGTATGATCATTTTCGATGATGATTTGGGACCGAAACAGTTACAGTGCATAGAAAAAGAGGCGCGTCGCAAGATTTTGGATCGCACCTCTTTGATTTTGGATATTTTTGCCAATCGAGCCAAAACCGCTACGGCCAAGACTCAGGTGGAGTTGGCGCAATATAAATACCTCTTGCCGAGGCTGACAGGCTTGTGGACTCACTTGGAGAGACAGAAGGGTGGTATCGGTATGCGTGGTCCCGGTGAGACACAGATTGAGACGGACCGACGGATCGTTTTGGATCGAATCTCATTGCTTAAAAACGAGTTGGAGCATATCGATCGTCAGAAAGCTACCCAACGGAAAAATAGAGGTAAGCTGGTGCGAGCTGCACTTGTCGGATACACCAATGTGGGCAAATCCACATTGATGAACCTGCTCAGCAAGAGTGATGTTTTTGCTGAAAATAAGCTTTTTGCCACTTTGGACACTACGGTGCGCAAGGTGACGATAGACAATCTGCCGTTTTTGATGACTGACACAGTCGGATTTATCCGTAAGTTACCGACACATTTGGTCGAGTCGTTTAAATCTACCCTCGATGAGGTGCGCGAAGCCGATATTTTGATTCATGTGGTGGACATCTCTCATCCGGCTTTTGAGGATCAGATTCGAGTGGTCGAAGAGACACTCAATGATGTGTGTCACTCGGAGCGTCCATTGATCGATGGAGAGAAAAAAGCGCGTAAGCACAAGAAGTCTCATGGCGATGAAGCGCATGATAAGCCGATGCTGCTTGTCTTCAATAAAGTGGATGCTTATGAGTATGTCCCTAAAGATGAGGATGATCTGACTCCGAAACAACGGGAGAATTTCTCTCTCGAAGATCTGAAAGAGACCTGGATGGCACGTATGAATCATAACTGTCTCTTCATCTCTGCCCGTACCGGAGCCGGTATAGATGAACTGAAAAAGAAACTCTATGAGATGGCTTATGAGATCCATTCTCGACGTTTTCCCTATAATGATTTTCTTTATCAGAAATATGAGGTAGAGGAGAGTGAGGGAGATGAATAAACTGAAAATACTTTTTGGTTTTATTAACACGGAAGTGTAATCTATGCCTTTCAGTTATAGGGTGTAGTTCTTTTGGGCTGAAATAATTATCTTAGGGCCGAAGGATGCCTCAATGGCACAACGAGGCTATGCTCATTAAACAACGAGGCTATGCTCATTAAGCAACGAGGCTACGCTCATTGAGCAACGAGGCTACGCTCATTAAACAACGAGGCTACGCTCATTAAACAATGAAGCTACGCGTGTAAGATAATAAGATTTGATAAAAATAGCGAGGTGTCTTTTCCTGATTTCACTAGACGCTTTTTAGTTGTTTACTCTGTATCAGTAGACGGTTTTTAAAACCTTGTACTGAATAACTAGACTCATTTTAAAACCTTGTACTGAATAACTAGACTCATTTTAAAACCTTGTACTAAATAACTAGACTCATTTATCATATTTCTCCTGAATCTATAGACACCAAGTTACAAGATATGCAAACCCGGACTTGTTGTTCTGTAAGAATG